>NZ_LBKA01000185.1:0-27530 GCF_028128955.1 Bradyrhizobium sp. CCBAU 11386 | reverse complement strand
CGTAGTTGTGGACTGGATCGTAGTTACCAGTCTTCGCCAAACTTCCGGCGTTGGTAATGGGTCCTGGCTTTCGCCAGGACGACGATGCGGTTGGAGCGCCCCCTAATGCTTCTGCCCGTACAGCACCGGCACCGCCGAATCCACGACGACCTCCACGAGGCTCGTGCCCTCGTACGTCATCCCGCGCTTCAGCGCCTCGCCGAGCTCTGCGGCCTTACTCACCCGCACCGCATGGCAGCCCATGCCTTCGGCGAGCCGCACGAAGTCGATGCCCGGCAATTCCAGCCCGGGCACGTTCCTCACCTGCATCACCTGGCTGAACGAGCGCATCGCGCCGTAGCCTGAATTGTTGATGACGACGACGGTCAGCGGCAGCCTGCGTTGCGCGGCGGTCCACAGCGCCTGGATCGAATACATCGCCGAGCCGTCGCCGATCAGGCACACGGTGCGGCTTTTCGGCTTGCCGAGCGCCATGCCGACCGCGGCCGGCAGGCTATAGCCGAGGCCGCCGCTCGCCATGGTGTAGAAGCTGTCCTGGCCGCGCATCGGCATGAACTTCTGCATCGCCGGCCGGTGCGAGGGTACTTCCTCGACCAGCGATGTGCCGTCCGGCATTGCCTGCGATAGCGAATGCAGCAGGAATTCGACCGGCAGCGGATCGGCGGCCTGCGGCGCCGGCGGCAGCGTGCGGCCTTTGGGCGTCGCGCGTTTGCTCTCCGGCAGCAGGTCGAGCAGCATGGTGAGCGCCGGCTTCATCGTGGCGACGATGCTGGTGCCGACCGGGGTCACGGCTGCGGCATCCGGATCGTCCGTGATCTGGAAGATCGTCGCGCCGCCGTCGAAGATCGCGGCATGCCCTTCGACATGGAAGGTGAACACGGGCGCGCCGACCACGACGACGAGATCGTGCTCGCGCAACGCATCGGAAAGTTGCGCGGGTGAAGCGTGCAGGAAGCCCGCGAACTGCGGATGTCGCTCGGGGAACGAGCAGCGCGCCGAGAACGGGCTGACCCAGACGCTCGCCTTGGCCTTCTCGGCGACGCGCACCATCAGATCGACCGCGCCGGCGCGGTCGACACCGGGGCCGACGACGAGGGCAGGGTGCTTTGCGGAGCCGAGTGCGGCAATCAGCGCTTTCATTGCCTCCGGCTCGGGGCCGATCTCGCGGCTGACCTTGCGCGCCTCGATCGGCGCTGTGGCATGTGTCCAGTCGTCGATCGGGATCGAGACGAAGGTCGGCCCGCATGGCGGCTGCATCGCGGTGTAATAGGCGCGCGCGATCGCGGCCGGCACGTCCTCGGGCCGCGCCGGCTCGACACTGTATTTGACGTACGGCCGCGGGAACTCCGAGGCGCGTTCGGCATAGAGGAACGCCTGCAAGGGGAGGATCGAGCGCGCCTGCTGGCCCGCGGTGATCACGAGCGGGGTCTGGTTGCGATGCGCGGTGTAGATGTTGCCGAGCGCGTTGCCGACGCCGGCGGCCGAATGCAGATTGACGAAGCCGGCATTGCGCGTCGCCTGGGCGTAGCCATCGGCCATGCCGACCGCGCTCGCTTCCTGGAGCGCCAGCACATAGTCGATGTCGTCGGGCCAGTCGCTGAGAAACGGCAGCTCGGTCGAACCGGGATTGCCGAAAATTTTCTTGATGCCGAAGGCGCGCAGCAGGTCGATTGTCGCCTGCTTGACGGTGACGGACTTGCTGCCGGTCTTGCCGTTCTTGGCCATGGTTTCCGTCCCCTGTTAATTCCTCATCCTGAGGAGCGCGTCTTCGCGCGTCTCGAAGGATGAAGGCCCGGCTGGTGGCCTCGCCCTTCGAGACGCGCGCGAAGGGCGCGCTCCTCAGGGTGAGGGTCTAGATCGTCGCGTCGCCGCTCGCAATGATGGCGTCGCCGCTACCACACCGCCGTGCCCTTCATCGTCGGCTGTCCCTCCGCATTCGCGGTCCACAGCTCCATGCCCGCCTCGGTCTCGTTGGCGTTGATGGAGAACTCCGTGCCTTCGAACAGCGGCTGAAGCCCGCGATAGGTAAACTTCTTCGGCGCCTTGCCGCCGTGGAGCTTCGCCGCCATCTCGATGATGAGCGCCGCCTGCAACGGGCCGTGGAAGATCAGGCCAGGATAGCCCTCGACCTTGGTGACGTAGTCGCGGTCGTAGTGAATGCGGTGGCCGTTGAAGGTCAGCGCCGAGTAGCGGAACAGCAGCACCGGATCGGACACATGCGTTTCGCGATGCTGCGCCTTGGGCGGCGGAGGCGGGGCCTTGGCGCCGGCAGGCGCGCCACTCGTTATCTCGCGATACACGATGTCCTGCCGCTCGCGGATGGCGACGCCACGCGGTGAGGTCACGGTGTGCTCGACCGCGACGAAGCACAGCGTGCCGGTCGAGCCTGATTTCACCGTGACATCGGCGATGCGCGAGGTCCGCGTCGATTCATCGCCGACGCAGAGCGGCTCCAGAAATTCGATCTCGCCGCCGGCCCACATCCGGCGCGGCAGCGGCACCGGCGGCAGGAAGCCGCCGCGCGTGGGGTGGCCGTCGGGCCCCAGCATCGCCATCGGAAACACCGGCTGCGCCAAGCACCAGTGCACCGTAAACGGCGCGGCGTCGCCCTTTTTGGGCTCGCCGACCTCCTGGAACAGCGTCGCGCGCAGGCCCTTCACGAGCTGCGCGGTGACGATGTCGGTGGCCTCCGTGCTGCGGCCGATCCATTGCCTGAGATGATCGATGTCGAGCTTCTCGGTCATGACGCCTCGCTCTTGTTATTTCTTGGATGGACGTTCGCCGATGGCAGGCACGGCACCGTAAGCGCGGCTCTCGCCGACGATGATCGGCGCCGGCGCGGGATAGCTGACGCGGCCGTTCGGCGTGTCCACCTCGATGCGGCGCAGGTGGGGGTGGTTGGTGAGGTCGGCCATGGTGTTGACCTCGGCAAACGCGATGTCGGCGTCCGACAAGCGTTTGAGCAGTTCGTCGCGCGTCATCTTGCCGAAGGCATCCGCCACCGTCTTGTCGGTGAAATCGCGGTTGCGCACGCGCTCGACCATGTTGGCGACGCGCGGATCGGCGGGCAGGTCCGGCTGATCGAGCACCTTCACGCAGAGCGTCTTCCACTCGCGCTCGCTCTGGATCGAGATCAGGATGTCCTTGCCGTCTTTCGAGGTGAACACGCCATAGGGCGCGATCGAGGGATGGCGCAGGCCCATGCGCTTCGGCGGATTGCCGGCCTCGGAATTGAGCAGCGGCACGGTGCACCAGTCCGCCATCACGTCGAACATCGAGATGCGGATATCGGCGCCCTTGCCGGTGCGCCCGCGCGCGATCAGCGCCTCCAGGATCGCCGCATGCGCGGTGGCGCCGGTCGCGACGTCGACGATGGACATGCCGACGCGCGAGGCGCCGTCGGGATTGCCGGTGATCGAGGCCAGCCCGCTCTCGGCCTGGATCAGCAGATCATAGGCCTTGCGGTGCGCGTAGGGGCCCTCGTCGCCATAGCCGGTGATGGTGCAGGAGATCAGCTTCGGATAGTCCTTCAAGAGCCGCTCGCGCGAAAAGCCGAGCTTGTCCATCGAGCCCGGCTTGAGGTTCTGGATCAGCACGTCGGCGCCCGCGATCAGTCTCTCCAGTTCGGCACAGCCTTCTTTCGTTGCGAGATCGACCACCGCCGACTGCTTGCCGCGGTTGAGCCAGACGAAATAGCTGCTCTGGCCCCTGGCCGCCGCGTCATAGCCGCGGGCGAAATCGCCTTCGGGCCGCTCGATCTTGATGACTTCCGCGCCGGCATCCGCCAGGCGCGAGGAGCAGAACGGTGCCGCGACCGCCTGCTCGACCGCAATCACCCTGATCCCGTCAAGTGCTCCCATGATTGCTGCCTCAGTACGAGCGGGGCATGCCGAGCACGTGCTCGGCGACGAAGGACAGCACCAGATTGGTCGAGATCGGCGCCACCTGGTAGAGCCGCGTCTCGCGGAATTTGCGCTCGACGTCGTATTCCTCGGCAAATCCAAAACCGCCATGGGTCTGGATGCAGGCATTCGCCGCTTCCCAGGACGCGTCCGCCGCGAGCATCTTGGCCATGTTGGCCTCGGCGCCGCAGTCGAGCCCGGCCTCGTATTTGCGCGTCGCTTCCTTCACCATCAGCTCGGCCGCGCGCATCGAGGCGTAGGCTTTCGCGATCGGGAACTGGATGCCTTGATTCTGGCCGATCGGCCGCCCGAACACCGCGCGCTCCTTGGCATAGTTCGTGGCCTTCGCGATGAACCATTTGGCGTCGCCGACACATTCGGCCGCGATCAGGATGCGCTCGGCATTCATGCCGGAGAGGATGTAGCGAAAACCCTTGCCTTCCTCGCCGATCAAATTCTCCGCCGGCACCTTCATGTCGGTGAAGAACACTTCGGTGGTGGCGTGGTTCATCATGGTGCGGATCGGGCGGATCTCCAGCCCCTTGCCCTTGGCCTCGCGCATGTCGACGATGAACACGGAAAGGCCGTCGGTGCGCTTCTTGACCTGCTCCTTCGGCGTGGTGCGCGCCAGCAGCACCATCAGGTCGGAATGTTCGGCGCGGCTGGTCCAGATCTTCTGGCCGTTGACGATGTAGCTGTCGTTGCCGTCCTTGCGCGCAAAGGTCTTCAGCGAGGAGGTATCGGTGCCGCTGGTCGGCTCGGTGACGCCGAAGGCCTGCAGGCGCAATTCGCCGCTCGCGATCTTCGGCAGATATTTTGCCTTCTGCTCGGCATTGCCGTGCCGCAGCACCGTGCCCATCGTGTACATCTGGGCGTGGCAGCCGCCGCCGTTGCACCCCGCGCGTTGGATCTCTTCGAGGATCGCCGCCGCGGCGGAAAGCTTCAGGCCCGCGCCGCCATATTCCTCGGGGATCAGCACCGAGAGATAGCCGGCCTCGGTCAGCGCGTCGACGAAGGCCTTCGGGTAGGCCATCTCGCGATCGAGCTTGCGCCAGTATTCGCCGGGAAACTGCGCGCAGAGCTTTGCGACGGCTTCGCGGATGTCGGCGTGATCTTCGGTGTGGTGTTCTTCACTCATGGCGTTTCCCGTTCGGTACCGCAGTTAAGATAACGCCGGCCGATCCTCCGGCGTTGTGAAAACAACGCCAGCCCCCTATGCTCATTTGCTATAGCGTATGGAGTAGCCTTCCAGGATTGGCAAGCATGGATTTCCGGCAGCTCAGGACCTTCAGTTGTGTGGCGGAGCTCGGCAGCCTCTCCAAGGCGTCCGACACGCTGCGCGTGGCGCAGCCGGCGCTGAGCCGCCAGATCAAGCTTCTGGAACACGAGCTGCGCGTCGAGCTGTTCACGCGCAACGGTCGCGGCATGGTGCTGACCGAGGCCGGACGGCTTCTGCTCGCCCGCACGTCCGGCATCGTGCGGCAGATCGACCAGATCCGCGACGACATCCAGTCGGCCAAGGGGCCGCCGTCCGGCCAGGTCGTGCTTGGCCTGGTTCCGACCGTGAGCTGAGTGCTGTCGGCGCGCTTCGCGCGGCGCTGCGTCGAGACATTTCCCGGCATTTCGCTGCGCATCGTCGAGAGCTACAGCGGCCACCTCGTCGAATGGCTGCACCGCGGCGAGATGGATCTCGCCATCCTCTACGGCCGGTCGGCCGATCTGCACCTCAATGTGCAGAGCCTCGGCCGCGACAACATCGTTGCGGTCGGCCCGCGCGGCTGCGGCCTCGCGCGCAAGAAGAGCGTCGATGTCGGCTGGCTGCTGCGGCAGCGGCTGGTGCTGCCCAGTCATTCGCACGGCCTCCGTGCGCTGATCGAGCACGCGGCCGCCCAGCGCAAGATCAAGCTCAACGTCCAGCTCGAAGCGGATTCGTTTCGCGTGCTGACGAGCCTCGTGGAGGAGGGGCTCGGTTTCGCGCTGCTGCCGCCCTCGTCGGTCCACGGCGAGGTCGCGGACGGGCGGCTGGAAACCGCTGTCGTGTCCAGGCCGATGACGCGCGAGCTCATTTTCGCTTCTCCGATCGACCGCCCGGCCTCGACGGCCTCGCTGGCCATCACCGCGCTCCTGCGCGAGGAAGTCGCCGCCTGCCGCAAGGAAGGGGTCTGGGACATCAAGTTGAGTTAGATGCCGTGTCGTAGAACAGATGCGGGCCGCGTTGCCTTCGCATCTGGCGTGACCTGTCATGCCGAAATTTTATAGCTGGGCGGCACGTTCCAGATGGTGAGGGTGTGGGGTCCGCTCTTAGTCCCACCCTCGGTGTCATTGCCCGCGAAGGCGGGCAATCCAGTATTCCAGAGGCCGCAATGCTTGATCCGAGAAGCCGCGGCGTACTGGATGCCCCGCCTTCGCGGGGCATGACACCGTAAATTGGCGAAGCACTTTGCCCAAAGGTAGCCCGACAGAGCGGAAGCCTACCCCGGTATCCTTACCGGCAGCGACTCATACCCCTTGATGAAGCTCGAATAGATCCGCTTCGGCTCTCCGACCACCTCGATGCGGTCGAAGCGCTTCAGCATCTCCTCCCAGACGATCTTGAGCTGGAGCTCGGCGAGCCGCATGCCGACGCAGCGGTGGATGCCGAAGCCGAAGGAGAGGTGGGTGCGCGGCCGCGGGCGGTCGATGATGAACTCGTTCGGGCGGTCGATCGCCTCCTCGTCGCGGTTGCCGGAGACGTACCACATCACGACGCGGTCGCCCTTCTTGATCTGCTTGCCGCCGATCTCGGTGCCCTGGAGTGCCGTGCGCCGCATATGCGCGAGCGGCGTCTGCCAGCGGATCACCTCGGGCACCATGGAGTCGATCAGCGCAGGGTTGGCGCGCAGCTTGTCGTACTGTTCGGGGTTCTCGTTCAGCGCCAGCACCGAGCCGGTCATGGTGTTGCGCGTGGTGTCGTTGCCGCCGACGATGAGCAGGATGATGTTGCCCATGAGGTTGTCAGGGTCCATGAAGCGCGTGGCGTCGTTGTGGGCCATCAGCGACAGCAAATCGTTGCGCGGCGCGGAGTTGACTCGCTCGTTCCACAGCTTGGACATGTAGGCGTAGCATTCGTCCATCTCGCGGCGGCGCTCTTCGGCCGAGGCGACGATGCCGCTCTTGGGCAGTGCGGTGGAGACGTCCGACCAGCGCGTCAGCTTGCGCCGTTCCTCCCAGGGGAAGTCGAACAGGGTCGCCAGCATCTGCGTCGTCAATTCGATCGAGACGCGTTCGACGAAGTTGAAGGTCTCGTTGCGCGGCAGATTATCGAGCACGGTCTGCGAGCGCTGGCGGATCAGCATTGCCAGCTCGTCCAGATGCTGAGGGGTGAACATCGGCGACACCGTCTTGCGCTGCGCCGAATGCCGCGGCTGGTCCATCGCGATGAAGCTCGGGTAGTCGTAGCCGGGCGGCACGTCGCGGATCGAGATCCCGCCGAGCGTCGAGTCGGAGGAGAAGAGGCCGTGATTGGTGTCGACATGCATGATGTCGTTGTATTTCACCACCGACCAGTAGGGCTCGATCGGGGCGTTGGTGCAGTAATGCACCGGCTCTTCCTTGCGCAGCCGCTCGAACCACGGCCATAGCGTGTCGTCCTGGAACAGGCGTGGCGCGCCGGGGTGGAACTGCGCGAGCGGGGTCGCATAGGCCTCCTCGCGCGCCCTGCGCATGCGTTCGGCCTTGTCCACTTTCATCGGCGCCTGGATGTTCATGGTCGTGGCTCCAGTTGGTTCTTCCGTCGCCTCTCCCCGCAAGCGGGGAGAGGGAGTTGACTCACGCCGCAATCTTCACCGGCAGCGTTTCCAAACCCTTTACGAAACTCGAATAGACCCGCTTGGGTTCGCCGACCACGTCGATGTGGTCGAAGCGCTTGAGGATCTCTTCCCAGATAATCTTGAGCTGGAGTTCGGCAAGCCGCAAGCCGACGCAGCGGTGGATGCCGAAGCCGAAGGAGAGATGCGTGCGCGGGCGGGCGCGGTCGATGATGAAATCGTAGGGCTTTTCGATCGCCTCTTCGTCGCGGTTGCCCGAGACGTACCACATCACGACCTTGTCACCTTTCTTGATCTGCTTGCCGCGGAACTCGAAATCGGACAGCGCGGTGCGGCGCATGTGCGCCAGCGGCGTCTGCCAGCGGATCACTTCCGGCACGAAACTGTCGAGCAGCGCCGGATTCGCGCGCAGCTTGCGATATTGTTCCGGATGCTGGCTCAGCGCGTAGATCGAGCCCGACATGGTGTTGCGGGTGGTGTCGTTGCCGCCGACGATCAAAAGGACGAGATTGCCGAGGAAGTTCTTTGCGTCCATGTCGCGCGTCGCGGCGCCGTGCGCCATCATCGAGAGCAGATCGCTCTTCGGAGGCTGCTCGATGCGCTCCTTCCAGAGGCGGGCGAAATAGCCGGCGCATTCCGTCAGCTCGGCCTGCCGCTCGTCTTCGGTGGCGACGAGGCCGTCGGGGCCGGGAATGGTGGTGGCGATGTCCGACCAGCGTGTCAGCTTGCGGCGATCCTCCCAGGGGAAGTCGAACAGCACCGCGAGCATCTGTGTGGTGAGCTCGATCGAGACGCGGTCGACCCAGTCGAACACCTCGCCGCGCGGCAGATTGTCGAGGCACTCGGCCGAGCGGGTGCGGATGTTGAGCGCGAGATTGTCCAGATGCGTCGGCGTGAACATCGGCGCCACGGTCTTGCGCTGCGCCGCATGGCGCGGCGGGTCCATCGAGATGAAGCTTTCGCGGCGCAAATCCGGATCGATGTCGCGGATGGTGATGCCGCCGAGCGCGGAGGCCGAGGAGAACACCGAATGATTGGTCTCGATCTCCATGATGTCGTTGTAGCGCGTCACCGACCAGTACGGCCCGAACATCGAGTCCTTGCAGTAGTGCACGGGGTCTTCACGGCGCAGGCGGTCGAAATAGGGCCAGAACGTATCGGTCCTGAACAATTCAGGATCGCCCGGATCGAATTGCTCCAGCGGCAGTGACGTGGCGCGCTCGCGCAATGCATCGAGCTTTGCCGTGCTTTCGATGGTCCCGTGCATGACCGCTCTCCCTGACGTGAACCGCGCGTTCTCGTTGAATTCTGCGCTGCGGTATTTGATTTGCAATTACAGCCGGTTGTCTGCGTCGGGGCAAGGGCGAGTTTTGCCACATCCAACCTTTGCGTGAGGCGCGTAGCCCGGATGGAGCGAAGCGTAATCCGGGATTCGGGCCGCCATTCCCGCTGTCCCGGATTGCGCTTCGCTCCATCCAGGCTACGGATCGGCTTCCGTCACGCAGATGTGTCAACGTGATCTCCCGCACGCCGTTTGACCGGGAAACCTGCCAGAAATCGACTTGAATCGAGGTAAATCGAACCCGCCCATCTTGGGGATCGACCAATCTCTGATCTATAGTTTGACCGCACCAGGCCAACATCCCGAGGTTGCCGCCGTGAACGACATGCAATGGGCCCCCATCGGTTCCGAACCCGTCCCGCCGCCACTGCCGCCCACGCGGGTCGACTTCGCCGGCGACCGCTCCGTCTTCCGCAAGATGGTCACCAAGGGTGCCATGCTGGAGCTGGTCACTTTCGGCTTCTACCGGTTCTGGCTCGTCACCGACATCCGCCGTCATCTGTGGTCGAACACGTCGATCGACGGCGACGCCGCCGAATATACCGGCCGGGGCAAGGAGTTGCTGATCGGCTTCCTGTTCGCGCTGGCGATCCTGGTGCCGATCTATCTCGCCTATTTCCTCATCGGTATCGAGTTCGAGCGCTGGCAGGGTTTTGCCTCGACGCCGCTGTTCATCAGCTTCTACGCCTTCGGCCAGTTCGCGATTTTTCGTGCGCGGCGCTACCGCCTGACCCGCACGGTCTGGCGCGGCGTGCGGTTCTGGATGGACGGCTCGGGCTGGGCCTATTCGTTCCGTGCGATGGCGTGGGGCCTGCTGGTGTTCCTCACCCTCGGCCTGGCGCTGCCCTGGCGCGAGGCCTCGCTCGAACGCTACAAGATGCAGCATACCCATTTCGGCGATTTGCGCGGCGATTTCGAAGGAGACGGCTGGACGTTCTTCAAGCGCGGCTGGTGGCTGTGGCTGCTCAGCCCGATCGCGCTGGTCATCTTCCCGCTCGCCCCGTTCTTCTACGCCGAGTTCAAGGCGCGCGAGTGGCGCTGGTGGCTCGACGGCATCCGCATCGGCGGCGTCAGCCTGTCCTCGCAGCTGCCGCACAATGCATTCTACGGCCTGTACTGGAAGGTGATCGGCTGGTGGACGCTGCTCTCGATCATTTTCGCCGCCTATCTCGGCGGCGCGACCATGCTCGTCGTCACGCTGAGCGGCCTTCCGGTCGAGCAGGTGTTCGGCCCCGACAATACCGCCAGGAGCATCCCGATGCTGGTGATGATGGTCATCGGCTATTTCGCCCTGGCGCTTGCCATCAACATCATCATGCGGGTCTATCTTCAGCGCGATCTCTGGGCCAAGGTGCTGGAGACCGTCGAGGTGCATAACATCGGAGCCGCGGCGGATGTGCGCGGCAGCGGCGAGCTCGCCAGCGCGCTCGGCGAAGGCTTTGCCGACGGACTCGATGTCGCGGGATTCTGATCTGTGAGTGAGTTGTCCACCGAAGCTCCGGCGCAGTCGGCAAAGCCGACCATCTTCTTCGACGGCGTGTCGAGCCGCAGGCGGCAGGTGACGCTGACGCTCGGTGATGCGCTCGAGATCGTTGAGGAGGGCGGGACGCCGGTTCGCTGGGCCTATGCCGACATTCGCCGTGCCGACAGTCCGGCCGGTATCCTGCGTCTGGCCGCGACGTCCGCGCCGCCGCTGGCACGGCTGGAGATCCGCGATGCTGCGCTCGCGGCAGACGTGACCGTCCGCTGTATGCGTCTCGACGAGCACCAGACCACGCGCCGCGGTGTTGCGAAGATCGTCGGCTGGTCGGTGGCCGCCGCTGTCTCCATCGTCTGTGTCGTGCTGTTCGGCGTGCCGCTCGCCGCCGACCGTCTCGCGCCGCTGGTGCCGAAGCCAATCGAACGGCGTATCGGTGACGCCTCGGAAGTCCAGGTGAAAGCCATCTTCGGCCGCAACGTTTGCGAAGACCCCGCGGGCAAGGCCGCGTTCACAAAGCTGGTCAACCGCCTGCGCGATGCCGCCGGCCTCGACGACGATTCCATGACGGCGGGCGTGCTGCCGACCCCGGTGCCGAATGCGTTCGCGCTGCCCGGCGGCAAGGTGTACGTGCTGAGGGGCCTGCTCGACAAGGCGCAAAACCCCGACGAGCTCGCCGGCATCCTCGCCCACGAGCTCGGCCATCTCAAGCATCACGACAACATGCGCGGCCTGATCTACAACGGCGGCACCTCGTTCCTGATCGGCCTGCTGTTCGGCGACGTCACCGGCTCATCCGCCGTGATCTTCGCTTCGCGCAGCGTGGTCGAGGCCTCCTATTCGCGCGAGGCCGAGACGGGCGCCGACACCTTCGCCATCGAGATCATGCACGCGCTCGGCCGCTCGCCGAAGCCCTCGGCCGAGCTGATGTTCCGCATCACCGGCAAGGAAGGCGGCGGCCTCACGTCGATCCTGGCGAGCCATCCTCTCACGGAAGACCGCCTCGCCCGCATGACCAGGGAAGATCGTCCCGCCAGCGGCCCGCCGCTGCTGACGGACAAGGAGTGGCAGGCGCTAAAGGGCATTTGCGGCAGCGGGAAGATCTAGGGCAAGCTGCCATCCTCAGACGGCCCTACGGGTAAGTCCGTTTCATCGCCAAATCTGATCGACAATGTTCTGGTCTATTGAAATTCGGTGAGGAATTCCGTCGTGTCGAGCGGCTTCGGGATCGAGATCTTCACCGTCCTTTCCGGATTTTGCCTCACGACGTACATGTCGATGAGTTTTGCCCCGGAGAGGGTTCGTTCAACCGTCGCGCCAGTCTTCATGTTGATCGCCGTCGCTCCGCAGTCCCGGAAATCCACCGTGCCATAGTCCGGGAGCGGCATCGGGGTTGGATCGGGCGGGATCGCCGGTCTCTCCATCACCCATTCGGCAGTCGCTCCTGAAACCTTGAAGGGGAGTCCACCGTTGGGCGCGGGCGCGCCCTGAAAGAATTGCACGACGCGGCCGGTCGAAACATTCGTGATCACGAACGACACCCCGGCGCGATCAGCGGCGACCTGCATGTAGCATATGATCAGATCGCCAGGATGAATCCTCGGTGCAGCGAGCTTGATGGGAATTGCCTGGCCTGCGAGGCCCCTGACCCACCATTGCCACCACGCGAAAAACGACCTCGTCGGGACGCCCATGTTCGGCTCGATATTCTGCGCCGTGCCAAACTGCGGGAGAGTCGACATGTAGTAGCGACGCTGCCCGTCAAACCCGATCCATGTGGAGCTGAGATCCTTTTCGCCGGGCGTCGCGCCTGGCGGGAGGTTCGGCGTCGGAACCTGAAACTTCGTCCAAATCGCCGAAAATACCGTACCATCCCTGGGCGTGATGTAGGCGCCGGACCAATTGAGGCTGGTTTGCCGCCGCGGCGATTCCCAGAAAAAACCGCGGATCTGTGTCGCGACGGGAGGAAGTATGTCGAAAGCGAATTGCTCGAATGCGAGCGACCTGGCGAACATCTGTTGCCAGAATGCATGTTCGGCCGGCTGATATTTCGGATCCGGCCGCATCGGAAACCCGAACTTCTTCAGGTCTTCTTGCGGCGCCTGTAACGGGTCGAATCCTTCCGGAGGTGGAGTGCTCGTTATCGAAGCTTCGACGAGCTTCCTCAGGGCGCTCGGGTCCAACGGAGGGTGTGGCTTTTGCTCGGAAATCATTGCCATTCCTCCGCTGCGGCGGCAACCGCCTGATCAAACATCGTCACGGTGTTTGGCGTCAGGATGACCGTATCCATCAGATCCGCTAGCCTGGCGCCGCCTGCGGAGTCTGCTGCGTAGTGCAAACCGGCGATCTCCCGGTTTCGCGCGATCATGTCCGCCAGAACCGTCAAGTCGGCCTTCCATACAATCTGGTCAGCCGCAGGCATCGGATTCGGCGTCGATGCCGTTGCGGCAAAGATCCTGAGCATGCAGTTCTTCATCAAATGCGCCTGCGTGGAATGCCCGCTCGGCCAGGATGAGTGGCCGGGGACGGGGATAGGCGGCAGCAATGCGGGACAGATTTGCGATGGTCTGGGCAAGTCGTATTTGTCCTTGAAATACAATGCCGCAAACGATCCGATCAGACTGGCGATGTTCAATACGCGCCATGTTTGCGGATGCGATCCCGGCCGGATCGTCAGCACAGCCAGGAAATCAGAAAAGAATTCGCCGTCCTGCGACAGGATGAGTCCCATGGCATCCGGTCGTTCGTCTCGATCGGCAAGCACGAGATCATCAATTTGGCTGTTGAAGTCCGCGACAAGGGCGTTCCGAATGTTTGTGAGCATGGGGTCCGCATCGACGGTCGCCGCCCAGTTGGGGACCTTGGCCAACATTTCATGCAAGACACGCCACGCATACCAGTTCGCCGACCATTGCCTGTTGCCGAAGGACGTCGGCGGGATTCGCCGCAGCGAGCCAAGGTCGCTCATCCCGCCTGGGGCAAGTCTTGTGACGAATGGCAAGTCGACCCGGTCGGAGATGAACCAGCCGACACCTCCGATGTTGCCGGTGTTTCCGGTGTTGCCCGTGTTGCCCGTATTCCCGGTATTCCCGGTGTTGCCCGTGTTACCTGTCATGACGTCTCCCCTTGTTCGAAGTTGTCGCCAGCAGTCAGCGTCAGTCGGGAAGCCCCGCGGATCGGAGATGCCCGAGCCAGGTTTCCAATGCAGCGCCGCGAAATGGGCAGCGTTTCGCATAGGATGATACGCGGAAATCAGGTTGAATCTGCAGGTAGCGATGCGCGGCCTGCGCGGCCTCCTCGCGCCGGCCCAACGCACCGAGCGTGACGATGAGAAGGCGCTGATTGAAACGGATGAGCTCGTTGCGGCTCACCGCGCTACGCACCCACTCCAATGCCTGCTCGTAGTCGCCATTCACGTAGTGAGCCTGCCCCAATAGTCCCTCGTGCCAGAACGAGCGGGCGTCGAGCGGGGAAAGTCGCACGCCCTGCTCACCCTGGCGCACGGCCGCGGGGCCGTCACCCAGAAAGCCCGAAGTCGCGCTTGCCATGGTCCAGGCCATGGCCGAACTCGGGCCGGCGGCAATCGCGCGCTCCAGCGAGATCTTTGCCTTCTGAAAATCACCGAGCAAGAATGATTGGACGTGGCCATACACCGCCAACGCGAAGGCGTCGTCACCGCCTCGTGCGATGGCCTCCGTCGCATATTTCGCGCCGGCGATGGCGTCGCCGTCCGGATCCGCCGATCCGATCTCTCCGATCCGGAACACGTACCAGAGAGCGACATAGGAATAGGCCAGGGCATAATTGGGGTCATGCGATATCGCCTGCTCGAGCAGGCCCCGCGCCTTCGAGAATGAATCGTAGTCCATTCGGTACAATAGGTCGAATGCCTGCAGCACGAGTTCGTAGGCGGTCAAATTCTGGGGATGCTTGCGCATCGCTCGCATCAATTCCCGCTCGCGCACCTGCGGCGCGATCTGTTTTACGACACTGATGGCAATCCGATCCTGAAGAGCAAACAGTTCGCTGGGGTCGCCTTCGTGCAAATCCGAACGAATGACCTCTCCCGATTCGGCGTCATTGAGCTCGGTCCCGATACGGATGGCCGTCGCTGTTCGTTGCACCCCTCCATAGAGGACGTAACGGACGCCGAGCTGACGACCGATTTCACGCACGTCGATATTGCGGCCGCCGAAGCCGAGGCTTGCACCTCTCGACACGACGAAGAGCTCCTTGAGTCCGGCAAGGCCGCGGATGATGTCGTCAACAATACCATCCGCGAAATAGGCCTCGTCAGGGTTGGAGAGATTCATTCGGAACGGCAGAACGGCGATCGATGGGCGCGGCTCCTGACCCGCGGGAGCTTCCCCGACAAGCTTTGCGGGCTGCGTGGGCGGGTGGAGCGCATACACACGAACCGGTCGACCCATATTGCGAAGATGCAGATCGCCGAGATCTATGACGTTGACGTTGAAATCCTTGCCGAGCTGCTCCGCAATTGCGCCTGACACGACGATGCCGCCCGCCTGCGCATAGGTCTGAAGACGAGCCGCAATATTTACGCCTTCGCCATAGACGTCATCCTTCTCTACGATGATGTCGGCCGCGTTCAACCCCATGCGAAAGCTGATGCGCTGATCTGCGGGCATCCCCGCAGTATTCGCGGCGACCGATTCCTGCAGCGAAAGAGCACAGCGCGTCGCGTCTCGCGCGGTATCGAAGGTTGCGAGGAAGCCATCGCCGGTATTCTTGACGATCGTTCCGTGAAGCGCCGCAACACCGGGGTCGAGGACCTCCGAACGCAACTGCATGAGCCGCGTGTGAGTGTCTATCTCGTGCGATTCCATCAATCGGGTATACCCAACCACGTCGGCTGCGAGGACTGCCGCTAGGCGTCGACGAACTCCCGGCACGGATGGGGTCATATGACTGATACTTCTAATCTAATTCGATGAATGCGTCCGCAAAATCAAGAATAACGGGTGACCTCGAGAAGGATACCTTCATCGCGGTCGCAAAGGAAGGGAATTACAATCTTTGCCAATTGTGGCGATCAAAGGTTCGCGCTGCGCACGACCAGCGAGACGTATCCACAATTGTCAGTTGCAAGAGAGTGGATCGGTGTGGCGGATTCTTGCGTCAGACACCGCGGCACTCGCCGACCTCGAAATCTCATCTCGTCCCGTAGGCGCGGTCGCCGGCGTCGCCAAGGCCGGGCAGGATGAAGCCGTTCTCGTCGAGACATTCGTCCACCGCCGCCGTCCAGACCGGCACGTCCGGATGCAACCCCCGCAGCCGTTCGAGCCCTTCCGGCGCGGCGATCAGGCAGGCTAGGCGAATGTCCTTGGCGCCGCGCTCCTTCAGCCGGTCGATGGCGGCGACGGCCGTGTTGGCGGTGGCGACCACCGGCGTCACGACGATTGCCAGCCGTTCGCCGAGGTCGGACGGTGATTTGAAGAAATATTCGACCGCGGCAAAGCTGTGCGGCTCGCGGTAGAGCCCGATATGCGCGACGCGGGCGGTCGGCACCAGATCCATCATGCCGTCGACGAAGGTGGTGCCGGCGCGCAGCATCGGCACGAACACCAGCTTCTTGCCGGCGATCTTGGCCGAGTGCATCGTCGCCAGCGGCGTCTCGATGACGGTATCGGCGAGCGGCAGGTCGCGCGTCACCTCGTAGCACAAGAGCATGCCGATCTCCTTGATCAGCTCCCGAAACGACTTGGTGGAGATGGATTTGTCCCGCACCAGCGTCAGCTTGTGCTGCACCAGCGGATGATCGACGATCGTAACGCCTTCCATGATCGGATGCTCCTGAAATTCATCAAGTGAATGCGGTAGGGCGGCAACTGCGAGCTAGAAAACCGTGCCGTCGCTGATCACCTTGAGCGGCGGCGAACCGTCGGGACGGCGTGCAAAGGCGATGGCGCGGCCCGCGGCCCAGGTGCCGCCTTCCAGGATGCTGGCGAGCGGCAAGGTCTCAGGCGTGCGGCCGAGCTTCGTGCGAACCAGTCCGGCAAGCCGATCCAGCAATGCGACGGTCAGCGCGCGCCACTCCACGACGAGCAGGGAATCCACCGCATGCGCGCGCCCGGCATCCGCGGCATCGCGCAGGCGCAGCACCTCGTGATCAACGAACAGGCCGCCATTGCGGTATTCGGCAAGCCCGGTCAGGCCGTCGATGTCGGTGACCACAAATCCGGCGCGCTGGAGCGGTTCGATCAGCGAATAGCTCAGCCATTGCGACAGCTTGTGCAGCGGCACGAGGCCCGCGGTCGCATCGTCCGCCTTGATCGCCGGATGGCGCCAGCAATCGCCGAGCGGAATCCCCGCAAGCTCCAGCCGCGACGGCCAGATCGGCCCGAGCTGGTTCAGCGCCGCGGAGAGGATCGCGGGGGCGGCGATGGCGCCGCCCACAGCCTGCGCCGCGATGTGGTCGAACAGGCCGCCGGGCCGCGGCGTATCGTGCAGCCCAAAGATCTCTGGACGGTCCGCAACCTGCTTGCCCAGACGACGCAACAGATCCGTGCGTCCGTCGAGGCCGAGCAGCGGATTGGCATCGTTGACCTGAAACGCCGAGGTGAGCGCGGCAAGCAGCAGTTTTGCGAGCACGTCGGCATCGACCCTGAACGGCGCGCGGGCATCGCCGGAGAAGAGCCCGCTTGCGAACATGTCGAGGCTCGCGATGGCGAGCCCCTCGGACCGGCCGATGCTTTCGCCGGTCACCGCGTCACGATAGCGCCAGGCAGCACCGGCGCCGGCATCGAGCAGTACGCTGACGATCGCAAGGTCGAACTCCGCGCGGGCCCGCGCGGCGCGGTCCGGCCACGATGCGGCGTCCGCAAGCCGCGCCCAGCGGTCGACGCCGCCGAGCACAAAATGTCGCCAGCGGGCGTGGAAGGGAACGTCCAGCGTCGGATAGGCTTTTCGCGTGACCGCGAGCACCGCGTCCGCAACGCCGTCCATGCGGTCGAGATCGATCGTGAAGTGGCTGAGCCCGCCGGCAAGGCCAAGCTCGAGCATCTGCCCGGCGCGCGCGCGGACCGCTGTTGCGGTGAGCAGCCAGCGGGCCTGTTGTTCTCCAGTGTCCGCCATCAATCGATCAGTATTTTTCCAGCGAACGCCCGACCACGCCGTTCACATCCTTCTCCGGCGCGATGTCGGTCGAGTAGTAGCCGGCGGCCTTCTTCGCTGCGATCTCGACATAGGCGTCGGCGGGAATCAGCTCCGGCGGGATCGGCACGCGCTCGACGATGTCGATGCCCTGCGAGGTCAGCGCGTCGTGCTTCATGTCGCTCATCGACAGGAAGCGGTCGATGCGCTTCAGCCCCAGCCAGTGGATGGTATCCGGCATCAATTGCTGGAAGCGCGCGTCCTGGACGCCGGCAACGCATTCGGTCCGCTCGAAATAGGCGGCGGCCGCATCACCGTCCTCCTGGCGTTTGCGGGCGTTGTAGACCAGGAATTTCGTGACCTCGCCGAGCGCGCGGCCTTCCTTGCGGTTGTAGACGACGAGCCCGAGCCCGCCCTCCTGCGCGCCGCGCGCGGATTCCTCGATACCGTGGATGAGGTAGGGCCGGCAGGTGCAGATGTCCGAGCCGAACACGTCGGAGCCGTTGCATTCGTCGTGCACGCGGCAGGTGATCTTGGTGCGATGGTCGGGCAGCTTGGTGACGTCGCCGAACATGTAGACGGTGGTGCCGCCGATCGGCGGCAGGAACACCTTCATGTCCGGCCGTGTCACCAGTTCGGGGAACATGCCGGCGGTCTGCTCGAACAGCGTGCGCCGCAGCTCGGTCTCGCCGGTGCCGAAGCGCGTCGCGAGACCCGGCAGATACCAGACCGGGTCGATCGCGATCTTCACCACCGAGACGCTGCCATTGGCGTGCACGACCTCGCCGTCGGCGCGCAAGCGCTTGGCGGCCAGCGCCTCGCGGATCTCCGGCAGGTCGAGCCGCGCGCGCGTCACCGCGATGCTCGGGCGGATGTCGGAGCCCTCGGCGATCTCCTTGCCAAAGTTCTCGGCGACCAGATGCCCCCAGGGGTCGAGCGCGACGATCTTGGCGGGATCGTTCCATTGCGGAAACGGCCCGATGGTCGCCGCCGGAAACGTGTTGGTGAGGTCGGGACGCCGGATAGGGTCGAGCGCGCCGGCTGAGACGGCGAGCGCGCGGTACATTGCATAGGAGCCGCCATGGCTGCCGATCACGTTGCGATCCCCAGCGCGCGACACCGTGCCGATGATCGGCCCGCGGGCGCGCGCGTCGGCTGCGCCCCAATGGATCGGAAAGGCGGCCTTCCTGCCCGGCTCCGGATGGGAGGTAAGGCGGATGTGATCGGTACGGTTCGCGCGGCTCATGTCCAGGCTCCCAAAAAGCCAACGGCCCGCCGCTCGGACGGGCCTGGCTCACTTGCGTTACCGATGCGGAGCACCGGCGGCGCAAGCTCAATCCAACATATTGTAGCGGCCGACGGCGACAGACAAGTTAATGGTGCCATGCGCGGCAGGCGTTCATCGCCAAATTCCATCAATGGCGAACCGGTCCGGTCCGCGTGAATTCCGCGCCCTCGCTCCGGTCGAACCTTGCCGTTCGATCCACGGGACAGCTCTAAGGATTTGAAATAGTTTCTGTTTTTCTGTTTTCAAGAGGCATTGCGGCAATTGCGCCGCGGCTGGACAAAACGTATATAATCAGACAAATCGTATAGACCCCCTGGAGACCGCCATGCCCGCCGCCAGCTACATCGAGCCTCGCACCGGAAAGCTCTATCCGCTCGACCAGCCGCGCTGGTGCTCGGACGAGCGCACGCCCCTTCTGGTGACGCCGGGGGGCGGGATGTCGCGCGAGGAGGTCGAGCCGCGCACGCGATCGCTGTGGCGCTACCGGGCGGCGCTGCCGGTCGAGATCAAAAATCCGATCACGCTCGGCGAGGGCTGCACGCCGCTGGTGCAGCAGGAGTGGGGGGACCTGCGCCCGTTGTTCAAGCTCGAATGGTTCAATCCGACCGGCAGCTTCAAGGACCGCGGCTCCTCCGTGATGCTGTCCTTCCTGCGGCAGATCGGCGTCGACGCCATTCTGGAGGACTCTTCCGGCAATGGCGGCTCGTCGATGGCGGGCTAGGCGCCGCCGGCGGCATGCGCGTGAAGATTTTGGCGCCTGCCTCGACCTCGCCGGCCAAGATCGCGCAGGTGCGCGCCTATGGCGCGGCGGTGCAG
This sequence comes from Bradyrhizobium sp. CCBAU 11386, assembly GCF_028128955.1. Taxonomy (NCBI): domain Bacteria; kingdom Pseudomonadati; phylum Pseudomonadota; class Alphaproteobacteria; order Hyphomicrobiales; family Nitrobacteraceae; genus Bradyrhizobium; species Bradyrhizobium sp. CCBAU 11386. The sequence continues at coordinate 7,786 of NZ_LBKA01000185.1, read as the reverse complement.
CTGGTCGAAGGCCCGCGCGAGGAATCGGAGGCCGAGGCGATCCGCCAGTCGAGCCAGACTTTTTACGCCAGCCACAACTGGCAGCCGTTCTTCCTCGAAGGCACCAAATCGCTCGCCTATGAAATCTGGGAAGACCTCGGCTTCCGCGCCCCCGACAACGTCATCGTGCCCGTCGGCGCCGGCAGCAGCCTGCTCGGTTGCGCCTTCGGCTTCCGCGAGCTGCTGAAAGCCGGGCAGATCACGAAGCTGCCGCGGCTGTTCGCGGCGCAGCCGCTCAACTGCTCGCCGATCGATGCGAGCTTCAAGGCCGGCGTCGATACGCCTGTCGCGCGCGAGGTCAACAAGACCATCGCCGAAGGCACCGCCATCAAGAATCCCCTGCGCCTGCGCGAAATCATCGCCGCCCTGCGCGAGAGTGGCGGCGGCACCGTTGCGCTGACCGAGGACGAGATCATCGCCGCCCTGCGGCGTCTTGCACGGCAGGGATTGTTCGCCGAGCCGACCAGCGCCAGTGCAGCCGCCGCGCTGGACAAACTCTCCGCCACTGGCGCCATCAAGGCGAGCGAGACCACGGTCGCGGTGCTCACCGGCACGGGGCTGAAGGCCGCGACCACCGTCGCCGATCTCGTGCAGTAGGGCCGCGCAATGAGCCGCGGTAAATCGTCAGTCCCGACCAAGACCGCTGCCGAACGAAAATTGCTGTTCGATCAGCTGCAGCAGATCGCGCAAGGGCTGGGGGAGACCTTTGCGCCGTTCTGCGAGGTCGTGTTGCACGATCTCACCGATCCCGGGAATGCGATCGTCGCCATTCACAACAACCTGTCGGGCCGCAAGGTCGGCCAGGGCGCGACCGAGCTTGGCCTCGCCCGCATCGCAGATCCCGACTATCCGCAGGTGATTTCGAACTACGCCAACAGCTTTGCCGACGGACGGCAGGCCAAGAGCACCTCGATCGGCATCAAGGGCGCGGACGGTGCTTACGTCGCCGCGCTCTGCCTCAATGTCGACCTGACGCTGTTCCAGGGTTTGCAGAGCGCGATCGGCCAGTTCGTCAGCGTTGATGCGCAAGACGGCCCGCGCGAGTCCCTCAATCCCGTCGGCGCCGACGCAATCCGCGCCCATATCGACCGGTTCGCTGCGCGCCGCGCCACCACGCCCCGCGCCCTCACCACGGAAGATCGCCGCACCCTGCTGCGGGAATTGCGCGACGCCGGCTGCATGCAGGTACGCCGTTCCTCCGACATCGTCGCCGCCCATCTCGGCGTGTCGCGCGCCACGGTGTATGCCGATGCGAGGTGAGGCGGCACGCCGGACTCGAACGCAGTGCGGTCTCGCGGGGATCGACCATCGCCAAACGCAATAGGATCGCCGCCGTTTCGATCTGTTCCGGTGCCACCTGCGGCCTGCCCGCTGCCATTGGTCGCGCGCCTTGAACCTTCGGCGTCCGTCGCCCGCCTCATGGAGATCGACCTCGAGCGATGGGAGAGTTCCATGACCGCACAGGTCCGTTTGCAGGCTTCAAGGCTGTCCAGAAGGAAGCCTGGTCGCTGTTCACGCCGATGGAAGTTTTCACGACGCCGGCCGCCGCCAAGCTCGTTGGTTTTGCCGGCGTTGCCGCCGGCCAAAGGCTGCTCGATGTCGGATGCGGCACCGGCGTTGTCGCGATCACGGCGGCGCGCCGCGGTGCAAAGGTCAGGGGTCTCGACCTGTCGCCGGTTCTGATCGAGCGCGCCCGCGAGCACGCGCAACTGGCGAACCTCGATGTCGCCTTCGTCGACGGCGACGCGGAAAGCCTGCCCTATGGCGACAACGAGTTCGACGTGGTGCTCAGCCAGTTCGGCCACATGTTCGCGCCGCGTCCGGACGTTGCCATCGGCGAGATGCTGCGCGTGCTGAAGCCTGGCGGCACCATCGCTTTCTCCACCTGGCCGCCGCATCTGTATGTCGGGCGGATGTTCGCGATGATCGGCCGCCATCTGCCGTTGCCCGAGGGCGTGGCATCGCCGGTGTTGTGGGGCGATCCGAAAATCGTCGCCGAGCGTCTCGCAGGGAAAGCGAAGGATGTCTCTTTCGAGATGGACATGATAACGCCGTCCGCACTCAGCCCGCAGCATTTCCGCCGCACCATGGAAGCGACGATCGGGCCCTTGATCAAGCTCGTCGCCCAGTACAAGGACGAGCCGGACAGGCTCAAGAGCTTCCGTGCCGAGTTCGAGGCGCTGATCTCGGAGTATTTCGACGCCGGCCAAAACGTGATGCGCCAGCAGTTTCTGATGACAAAGGCAAGGAAGGTGTGAGGAGGCGAGAGCGTCCCTGCTGCCCCTCCCTCCAGGGGAGGGGCATCGCACATAGTGCTAGGGAGGCTGTGAAAGTGCTCGGCCTTCATGGTTCGAGACGCCCGCTTTGGCGGGCTCCTCACCATGAGGGTCTGATATCTCGCCGCAAAACGCGACCTCATCCTGAGGGACCGCCGCAGGCGGGCGTCTCGAAGGATGGGCCGCAGGCAAACTTTCCGCCGCGTGTTTCTCCACATGCGATAGCCCTCCCCCTCCAGGGGGAGGGTAAGACGCCGCGGTCGTGTCGCCTCACTCCCTCAGATCGTTCACCCGCTTCACCCAGGCGCGCACGTCGGCGAGCACGGCGGGCAGCACCGCCTTGACCTCCGGCACGGTCATGCCGGGCCTGATGCGGGGGTCGTAGAGCAGGTTGAGGATGTATTGGTCGTAGACGTCGAAATAGCCCATCGAGACGTTGTCGTTGAACATGGTCCAGGGCACGCTCGTCGTGTCGTTGATCGGACCGAGCGACTGCAACAGCTCCTCATAGGCGCAGTCGAGGAAGGTGAAGTCGCCGTTGTCGACGGTGAGGATGACGTCGGAATGCTCGATCTCGAAATTGTCGTTCTTGCGGAAGCCGGACAGGCATTGCGGATCGAGCGAGGTGCGGATCTCGCGCGCCTTCTCCGCGCCGTAGAAGCTCGAGATGGTGCGGAAGAGATCGCGGTCGCGCACGAGCTTCACCCGCACGTTCGCCGCCTCGATGTTGCTGGTCATGGCGATGTCGAGATGCTGCACGCGCGTGCCGATGTCGGCGACGACCTTGGCGAGCTGCGTCTTGCGATCGGCGCGGTCGCTCTCGGCGAACACGCGCACCGGCCCGTCGAACTTGCGGATGCGGTCGACGCGGCCGGCGAGATGGTACTCGGCGCCGAAAGCGGTCTTGAGAAAGCCCTCGACGATCTCGCTGTCGGTAAAGCTCTTCTTCTCGGCGCGCTGGCGCGAAGCGATCGCGGGCAATTCGCCCGCGGCCGCCATGGTAGCGGTGTCAGGCACACAGGTGAGCGCTGCGAGCGCCAGGAGGGCGATGCGAAGGCCACGCGCGGGCGGGTTCAATGCGCTCATCGTCACCCGACGCTGCCGTATTCGCGTCGCGCGCACAAGACCGCAAATTCACGCGCCCTGCGGGTTCCCGCAGTTCGCCGGCCGGCTAGTTGTTCAGCACGACCACGGTGGTGCCGACCGAGACGCGGCCGTAGAGGTCGCTGACGTCGTCATTGGTCATGCGGAAGCAGCCTGAAGATACCGCCTGGCCGATCGTCTCCGGCTCGTTGGAGCCGTGGATGCGGTACAGCGTCGAGCCGAGATACATCGCGCGCGCGCCGAGCGGATTTTCGATGCCGCCCTTCATGTGGCGCGGCAGGTCGGGCCGGCGGGCCAGCATCTGCGACGGCGGTGTCCAGTCCGGCCACTCCTTCTTGGCGGTGATCCTGTGCACCCCGCCCCAGCGGAAGCCGTCGCGGCCGACGCCGATGCCGTAGCGCAGCGCCTGGCCGTTCTGAAGCACCAGGTAGAGCCGGCGCTCGGTCGTGTTCACCACGATCGTGCCGGGCGCGTAATTGGTCGGATACATCACGGTGGAGCGGGGAATCGGGCTCGCGCCGCCGCCGCCGAGATAGCCGGTCGAGCTGGTGCCTGTGAAGTCTATCATCCCCGCCGCGGATGCGTCGGCCGCGCCAGCCAGCAAGAGCGCCATGGCGGCAATCGGCGCGGCAAAAAACCGGATCATTAGTTTCCCCCAGCAAAAGATCGATTCAATGAAAGCCACAGGCCATATTTGCGGGCATTTCGCAAGCCACGGCCCCGTGAGGCAGGTCAACCTTAATGAATGCCGTTACCAAATCGGCAACCGGGCCAATTTGCCGGAAAGTATTAGAGCGTTTTCAAGCGAAGTGGATACCGGTTCGCATCAGGAAAACGCGTCAAAACAAGAATCTAATGCCCCGTTCCGATTCCATCGGAACGGGGCATTAGCCAAACCAGCGCGTCGTCATGCGGGGCAGGGCCGCGATGCCGGCTATTGCTTTGACGAGACGAGCGAACAATGATTGATCGGACGGATCATTGGAAATTGCCGGTTGCGGGAGCTTTGGGATGAACGGTGCGGAAAGCCTGGTGCGGACGATGGTCAAGGGTGGGGTCGACGTCTGCTTCACCAACCCGGGCACCTCCGAGATGCATTTTGTCGCAGCGCTCGACCGCGTGCCGGGCATGCGCTGCGTGCTCGGCCTGTTCGAAGGCGTGGTGACGGGCGCTGCCGACGGCTATTTCCGCATGAAGGGCACGCCGGCTTCGACCCTGCTGCATCTCGGCCCCGGCCTCGCCAACGGCCTTGCCAATCTTCACAACGCCAAGAAGGCCAATTCCGGCATCGTCAACATCGTCGGCCAGCACGCGGTCTACCATATCGGCTACAACGCGCCGCTGACCTCTGACATCGAGGGCCTCGCCCGGCCGATGTCGTCCTGGGTCCGCACCTCGCCGGATTCCAAATCGGTTGCCGCTGACGGCGCCGCCGCGATTGCCGCCGCAAAAAGCGCGCCGCCGCAGATCGCGACCCTGATCCTGCCCGCCGACACCGCCTGGAACGAAGCCGACGGCATCGCCGAGGTCCCGGCCGAGCAGCAGCGCGCCAGCTATTCGCCGCAGGCGGTCGAGCAGGCCGCAAAAATCCTGCACGGCGACGGCGAAGGCACGCTGCTGCTGATGACCGGCAGCGCGCTCTCCGAGCAGGGCCTGGCGCTGGCCGAGCGCATCGCGGCCAAGACCGGCTGCACCGTGATGGGCCCGACCTTCCGTCCCAAGATGGCGCGCGGCCGCGGCCGCTTCTCGATCGACCGCATCCACTACGTGATCGAGAACGCGCTGCCGATGCTGGCGAAGTTCCGCCACATCGTGCTGGTCGAGTCCGACGATCCCGTGGCGTTCTTCGCCTATCCGAACAAGCCGAGCATGCTCAAGCCCCAGGGCTGCGAGGTGCATCGCATGACCTCCTGGGGCGAGAATTCGGTCGCGGCGCTGGAAGCGCTCGCCGGCGCAGTGAAGGCGAGCGCGAGGGACGTCCAGCCGCAGGCCGTGGCTGAGCTGGTCAAGCCGACCGGCGCGCTGACCTACGCGTCCATCGCGCAGGCGATCGCATGCGCCATCCCCGAGAACGCGATCATGGTCGACGAATCCCTGACCACAGGCCGCGGCTTCTTCCCGCCGACGGCGGCGGCCGCTCCGCACGACTGGCTCCAGAACATGGGCGGCTCGATCGGCTTCTCCACGCCGCTGTCGATCGGCGCCGCGATCGCCTGCCCGGACCGCAAGGTGATCACCATGGTTGGTGACGGCAGCGCGATGTACACGATCCAGTCGCTGTGGACGCAGGCGAGAGAGAACCTCAACATCGTCACCATCGTGTTCGCCAACCGCATCTACCAGATCCTGCGCGGCGAGTTCGACAATGTCGGCGCCGGTGAGCCCGGCCAGCGCGCCAACGACATGCTGCGGCTCGACCGTCCGACGCTGGATTTCGTGGCGCTGGCGAAGGGCATGGGCGTGCCCGGCCGCGCCGTCACCAATGCCGACGAATTCAACAAGGCACTCGCCGAAGCCGTCGCCGAGCCCGGGCCGCGGCTGATCGAAGTCCAGATGTAGGGCGCATCATAGGGAGCGCCGAGAGCCCGGAGGCACGATGCAGACCGAGCTGAACAAGGTGATCGCGGCGCTCCGGGATTTTTACGCCCACGAAGGATTCCTGTTCGAAAAGGACATCGGCGAGCGCGCGATCACGCATCGCTTCGCCGTGCATCTGGAGAAGCAGTTCTCCGGCTGGTCAGTCGACTGCAACTACGACCGGCTCGGCGAGCGCACGCTGCATCTGCCGCACGGCACCATCATCTCGACCGACGATCATCTGGACAAGTCGATCTACCCCGATGTCGTCGTGCATCAGCGCGAGATCCCGAACAATTTGCTTAGCGTCGAGATCCGCAAGGCGAGCAATCACACGCCGGTGACGCACGACCAGCACAAGCTGCGGGCGCTGACCGATCCGCATGTCTGGTTCGCCTGTTGGATCGGCGTGCTGCTGGTGCTGGACAAGCACCATGTGACGATGTCGGAGGTCTATGTCGGCGGCCTCCTCGATGAGCCGCTCTCGCGCTGGTTCGCGACGCGCCTCGCGGAGCTCGGCCTCGGGGCCGCGCATTAGGGCGAGGACTCCTAAACGCCAGATGCCGAGGACAAAGCGGAAGTCGCTCCGCTTGGCCAGCATCGGCTGCTTATGACCCGAAGCCGCCATTAACGAAAGAGCGGGGCGTGTCCGCTCCGCCGAACAGGAGTCCGGCGTTAACCATCGCCAACGGTTCCCGTCTGAGCGAATTCGCTTCGAGGTTTCTTAAATTTTGCTCGGTACCTCTTCCAGCCATGGTGACCTGGGGAAAGATATGAGTAAGCGGGCCAAACGCGGAAAGGCAGAGACGTTCGCACTCCCAATGGCCGGGCGAGTTGCAATTGGCGTCGTGGCCGTCGCCGCATTGGGGTACGGTTTGCTGTCTCGCCCGGCGAGCGTGCAACCGATTCGGAAGCAGTCCGCACCCCAAGCCATGGCATCGTCAACCCCGGTTTACGTGGCAACGCCAGTTCATGCATCAGCGCCAGCTCCGGCTCCGATTCCGGCCCCGGCCCCGGCGCCTCTGGTCGAACCGCCAAAGGCCGCTGACGGTCCCGGAGCATTTGTCCGGCAGGTGGTTGACTACGCCAGCCGCCAGACGCCGGGCACCGTGATCATCGATACCAAGAACACATTCCTTTATTTCGTTCTGAACGACGCGCAAGCGATGCGCTACGGCATCGGTGTTGGCCGCGAAGGTTTCGCATGGTCCGGTGAGCAGACTGTGGCTCGTAAAGCAGAATGGCCGGATTGGCATCCGCCTGCGGAGATGGTCTCGCGTCAGCCTTATCTGCCGCGGTTCATGGCAGGCGGTCCCGGCAACCCGCTCGGCGCTCGCGCGATGTATCTGGGCGAGACCGAATATAGAATTCACGGCACCAACAACCCCGATACGATCGGGAAGCGGGTCTCGTCCGGCTGTATCCGGCTGACCAATGAGGACGTGGTGGACCTTTATGAGCGGGTGAAAGTCGGAGCGAAAGTGATCGTGCTTCCGGCAACCGCTGCCCGCCGACCATTCCAGGCAGCGCCGTCCGGCGCCGCTTTCCGATCGCCGGACCCGGCATTGCCGTCGAACCGGCCCTCGGCAGCTAACGCGCAGATGCTGTCATCTGGACCGAAGATCGCCGAGGCCCAGTAACTCAGTCCTCCGTCCTCGGTCTGCAACTGAAGACAAGGAGGCAATTCAAGTCGTTGCTTTCAAGTCAGCTTCTGGCCCAGGCTGTGTGAAAAGGCTCTGTTTGCTGTGATTCGCGCGATAAGATTCCCCGCGATTTGCGGGGCATCCGAT
>NZ_LBKA01000184.1:0-27010 GCF_028128955.1 Bradyrhizobium sp. CCBAU 11386 | reverse complement strand
GCAAGGCAGGAAAACATCGGACCGCGAGATCAGTCAGGCGCTCGCTACCCCCAAGAGTCCCTAGTAAGCCAGGCTGCGACTCTATTCCGTTCATGCCCTGTTCGTAGCAGTGTGCGCACAGCGGCCAACAAATGTGAGTTGGCCAAAGAACGGAGGGCCAAGTGCCTGTAAGTCCATTCGTTACTCTGTCCCGCAGACGGACGTGCGCACTTCGGCTGTCCAGGACCCGGCTCTCGGTATCGGCAATCGCGCAATGGACTCGCTCTGCATCATCTGCCGACTCTTACTCGCAAAACACGAAAATACCAACGCGCCGCTACCAGGCCTGCTTGGAGCCCTTTTCTAATGCTGGTCGTCCGTAAGGACGCGCTTTGGTGGCTTGCCCACAGAATGGAAGGAAATGAGTGGAAGATCAGAAGGCTTTCACCGACTTCAAAGCACTCGCACCTTATCGCTCCGGTGTGGCGCTTTTCGCACACAGTCGTAGCATCTTGAACATCGTGTGAGGGCCTGAATGACGCAGAGCACTCACTGAGTGGCTAGAGTGGCTCGTCTTCCAATTCTCTTCGCTCTAGAAGCGCCAGCCAGTATTTTCAAAGGAGTGGTACGACGCTTGCTTAAGGATGAAGCGAACTTCCGCCTTCATAGGCACATTAGCCATGCGAGGCGCCCCGCCAGATCGGCTCCTTAACAAGTGGGTGACTATATGTCCGGTGTCGCCGGTGCGTTTCTCTCCGCTTCAAGCGAACCATCGTCGCGTGTTGTTGATCAGCTGAAGAAAATGATTCCGACACTTGCGCTCCGTGGGCAAGCAGGTGTCGCGGTCTCTGCTTTCATGCAAGAGCGTGGGATCCGACATGGGAGGGCGTTTCAATCGGACGATAATTCAGTGCGCATTGACTGCATCGAACAGGAGCCGCGCTTTCGGCCTCATGTTGCAATCGCGCAGATCCGTAGCGGATTCTGTGGAACTGGGGGTGACGGCGATGTGCGGTCAACTCCTAGCCGCCATTTTGCAATTTCTATGGACGGCGCCTTGGTGAACGCTCATGAACTCAGGAGCGAATTGCTCGCTGAGGGACCACTGATAGATACCAACACAGACGCCGAGCTCTTGCTGAGGTGGATTGAACGATCTTGCGAACGAGAATATTGGCGTCGCGGCTTGCCCGCGGACTACGAAGCTATCTTTCGCGAGCTTGATGATCGTATCGATGGTGCCATTTCCGCGCTTTTGCTAGATAAGAACGGTGATCTTGTTGCATACCGCAACCGAAGCGGTTTGCGACCACTGGAGACTATGCGGGCAAGTAATGGATTGTTGCTCTTTGCTTCCGAAAATTGTGCCTTCGCTGGCTTGGAAGGGGAGACCCAGCAGCTCTTGCCTGGGAGCATACAGCGAGTGGACGCCAAGACGGGCGGCAGCGTTGACCATACCCTGAACAGCCGAGGATGTAAGGCCAAACTCTGCGCCTACGAAACTCTCTATTTGGGAAGTCCGAACACGTCGGTTGAGAGCCATTCACATCGCCAGACCCGTCACAACATCGGGCTGGCCTTGGGGAGAATCGTTGCGGAGCGTGTCCAAGCAGCCCCACTCTTGATGCCGCCAATCGTGTCCTCCATGCCAAATACTGGGGGGCCGTACGCCGATGGTCTGTTTGAGTCTCTCGCCGAACAGGGCGTGCTCGCCGAGCGTAGCGACGTAGTGGCAACTCAATTTCTTGAGCGAACGCTCCTGGGCAGACCCAGGGCCCGACAATCTCGCATTGCTCAGAAGTATCTCGTGTCGGAATCTGCCGTCGCTAAACGGACCATCATAGTTGTCGATGAGGCCCTCATTCGAGGTGATACCAGCCAGGCCGTCACAACGATGCTCCTTGCCGCTGGAGCCGAAGCCGTACATTGGGCAATTGGTTCGCCGCCTATAGTTGCTCCACACTACTACGGCATGGGTATTGATACGCTAGATGAGCTCGCATTCTGGCAGGCGTTGAAGCGACTGCCGCCCGAACCACGCGCCCAGTGTCTTCGCTTCCACAGGATGGATCCGCCAGCCCTCAAAATTATTGAAAGCAACATTGCGACGGCAATCCAAGCAGCCACCATCACTTATCTGCCCTTCCGTGCCCTTGTATCCATATTGGCCAACAGGCTAGAGGGCATCGATTTGTCGCCCTTCACGTTGGAGATGCCGACCCCCGCTGGACGTCAGCGCGCGGACAGAAACTTGAAAGCTTTGCTGGCCGCTCTTCCTGTCAATCCCCGTCTGAGGTCAGCATCATGAAGCCCGCTCTCGTATTTGACTGGAACGGAACACTGCTCGATGACACATACGCGCTGCTCGAAACGACCAATGTAATTTTGGACCGCTTTGGTCGTCCGAGCATCGATATAAACACCTTTCGAGAGCATTGTGATGTTCCCCTCGATCGTCTCTATCGTAGCCTCGGAATGTCGCAGGAGGAGGTTGAGGCGGTGGAGCGTGACGAAGGCGCACTGTTTCACGACACGTACGAGCCTCTTGCGGATAAAGCCGATTTACGTGAGGGGGCGCGCAGAGTGCTCGCGTTAGCGCGCCGAGAATCTGCTCTACTCATCATCCTCAGCAACCACATAGTCGCGCCTCTACAGTTCCAGCTGAGGAGACTTGGAGTGGATGACTACGTCACCGACGTGCTCGCCTTTGAAAGCCGCGCCACGCAATACAAATCGATGAGCAAAGGAGAGCGGCTTCGCCTTTATATGAACAGGCACAACCTGAAGCCGTCGTCAACCTTCATCGTCGGCGATATGCCCGTCGAGACTGATATTGCACGCAGTCTCGGACTGACAAGCATATCCATTACCGGAGGATTTGTTTCGACCTCGCGCCTGCAAGCCGCGCGTCCAGATTACACCATCAACAACCATCACGAGCTGTTGCCGATCCTACAAAGCCATGGCTTCTTTCGGAATACTAAATCATGAGCAAGGGATCGTCAGCGAACGCGGCTCCCAAAACGATCAAGCAGAGCATAGGGCTTATCGGAGCGGGGCGCATGGGAACAGGTATAGGGATCAGCCTGCTGCGTCAGCAAAACGAACTCCACATCAAAGTCAACAAGAACCGGTTCGGTGCTGATCGCCTGATGGGTGCAGGGGCCCGCGAGCATGCGTCGATCGCTGAGTTGGCGCAGCATGTAAGTGTGGTGGTGTTGTCATTACCGTCCAGCCGCGAAGTTGAGACGGTGTGCCTCGATCACGATGGCCTGTTTGTTAACATGTGCCGAGGAGGTTTGATAATTGATTGTACGACCTCGTATCCCGCATCGACCATTGCATTGGCCAAAACGGCGGAAAGACGAGGTCTTAGCTTCATTGATGCTCCAGTAACACGAAGCCCCGAGCAAGCAGAGCTCGGCCTTCTCAATGCGATGGTTGGATCGGATGCAACACTCTTTCCCGTTGCTGAACGCATTCTTGCTGCGTTTTGCGAGACCGTTATGCATGTTGGAGATGTCGGACACGGCCACAAGCTCAAGCTTGTTTACAACAGCATGACTATGGGCATCGCTGCGGTCGCCGCTGAGGTCTGCCAATTCGCGGATAGTCTTCAGATAGATCTTGTGACACTGCGCTCTTTGGTCAGTCGGGGCTCTACGAACAGTGGAATATTCCAAGCCTTCGCCGCCTTTTTGTTGGGAGAGAAACCAGATGCACTGGCAATCTCGATTGCAAATGCTGCAAAGGACATCGAGTGTGCTGTGCGCCTAGCGCGCGAGAGTGCTGTTTCCGTGCCGGTCCTGGATGCTGCCGCGCAGGAACTCAACCTCTCAGTTGTCGCAGGCAAAGGTGAACTGACCCTCCCACATTTGGCCCGATCGTAAGCGCTTGGTTTGGCTCCAAGCGAACATTTTTCCACGAGTCCGTGGTGCCCTTGTTGCCCTCGGCATTCGAGAGCGAGGATTAGGACGAGATGGCCCGCATCTTCAAAGAAGTCAGGGGGCGTTTCTTATAACGATGGGGTGGAGTTCGATCCAAACAGCGTCAAGGTCAATCGCATTCGCGAGGAAACCGAGTAGTATGGCGGCCTGCGCATCGCCGCCGACGCATTACTCGATACCGCCAAGGTCCGTATCGTTATCGGTATCGCCTTCGGTCATGCGGTCGAACCGGGTCTACTGGAAATGGTCCTGTCGGTTCTCCACGATCTTCCTGCTCAGTATCTGCGCGCTTCTGCGCGTGAGATGGTCATCGCCGAGAAATTCCAGGCGATGGTCATGCTGGGCCGCACCAATATTCGTGGTGCTCGCGGGCTATCATCAGCGCGGATACTTGAGGGCTTTGGCACACGCAGCTGTTATCCATCCGCGCTGATTTGCCGGACAAAGTATCTCATTTCTGCTCCCGCCTGAAAGAACAAGAAGGTGTTGGTCCAGCAAAGAAAAGGACCGCTGCCGGATTTCTCCGACAGCGGCTCAAGTCTGGGGAGAGGCAGACGTACCGGTCTGCCAGCGGAGAAGGGCGGAGCGCTCGAGGCGATCCGGCGGCACTAACGAAGTCGTTCTGCTCCGGTTTGGTATCTGGTATTCCGGTTCTAACTCGCCTGGCTCACGAATTTGGTGTCGAGATAGCCCTCGATTGCCTCGAGGCCACCTTCCGAACCGAAGCCGGACTCCTTCGTTCCCCCAAAGGGCACTTCGGGAAGCCCAAGCCCATGATGATTGATCGATACCATCCCGCATTGGAGATCGGCCCCGATCGCGGCCATCGTTGCGGCGGATCGCGTGTAGGCGGAGGCGGCGAGCCCGTAGGGCAGTCGATTGGCCTCCGCGACAACCTCGTCATAGGTTTTAAACCGCGCAATCGGCGCGACCGGGCCGAACGGCTCTTCATTCATGATGCGAGCTTGAGGTGGAACATCGGTCAGGACCGTCGGCTCGAAGAAGTACCCCGTATTGCCGATACGCTTGCCGCCGGTGCGCAACTGGGCGCCGCAATCGAGAGCGTCCGCGACAAGGCTCTCCATTGCATCGACCCGCCGCGAATTGGCGAGCGGCCCCATCCGGCTATCTCTTTCAAGGCCACTGCCAACCTTGATCGCGCTGGCCTCGGCAACGAACCTCTTAACGAAATCTTCATAGATACTCTCATGCACCAGAAACCGCGTCGGCGAGACGCAGACTTGGCCGGCATTGCGGAACTTGTTCGCCGACAAGATTTTTGCGGCTTTCTCGACGTCCGCATCCGGGAAAACGATGGCAGGCGCATGCCCGCCGAGCTCCATGGTGGCGCGCTTCATATGGGCGCCGGCAAGGGCTGCGAGATGCTTTCCGACCACGGTCGAACCGGTGAAGGAGACCTTCCGGATGATAGGATGGCGTATGAGATAATCTGAAACTTCGGATGGCACCCCGAAGACGAGATTGATCACGCCCGCCGGCAAGCCCGCATCCGCGAAACTACGCACCAGCTCCATGCAGCTCGCTGGCGTCTCTTCAGGTCCCTTGACGATGATGGAGCAGCCGGCTGCAAGGCTGGCGGAGATCTTCCGCACGGCCTGGTTGATCGGAAAATTCCAGGGCGTAAATGCCGCAACCGGCCCGACGGGCTCCTTGGTCACGAGCTGGACAACATTGCCAAAGCGCGCCGGGACGATCCGCCCATAGGCGCGCCGCCCTTCCTCGGAGAGCCAGTCGATGATATCGGCAGCAAGGAGCGATTCAGCACTCGACTCGGTGAGCGGCTTGCCCTGTTCGAGCGTCATGATCGATGCGATGCCGGCTGCGCGCGAGCGTATGAGATCGGCGGCCTTGCGCATCGTTCTGTATCGGTCAAAGGCCGAAACCTTTCGCCAAATCTCAAAGCCCTCCTTAGCGGCCATGATCGCACGATCGAGATCGCCGCGGGACGCATAAGGAGTTTCGCCAATCGGCTGGCCGGTCGCGGGGTTGAGGATCTTTTCCGAGCGATCCGAGCCCCCTTCCGTCCATTCGCCGGCGATGAACATCCTGATCTTGGGGTACACAGGTTCTGCCTGCGTGGCTTGTTCCCGGCGCATCATGCCCGCACCTCAATGTCCCCAGCGAAGAGCCAGCGGGTTGAGCTCACGCGCAAGCTCGATCAATCCAGCTCTCGTCGCCGGATGGATCTGCTCAAGCGGATGCCGCAGGGCTTCGCATTTGATCACGCCACCTTCAGCCATTACGCTCTTGGCGGCGCGCAGGCCACACTGGCGGTTTTCGAAATTGATGAGCGGCAGCACCCTTGCATACGCAAGAGCGGCTTCCTGCCTGTCGCCCGCTTTGTAATGATCGAGCACGGGGCGGAGCAGATCGGGCAACAGCGCGCTCGACATTGTTCCGATCGCACCGGCATCGAGGTCTGGCATCATGGTGATGGCTTCCTCCCCGTCAAAAGGACCAATGATGACCTCACCGCCGAGCTCGATCAGACTGCGCAGCTTGGCAGCCGCAAACGGCACCTCGATCTTGAAATATCTGGCGAGCGGCACCTCGCAAGCGAGCCGGACGAGAAACGGGACCGTCAATGTAACGCCGGAGAGCGGCGCGTCCTGGACCACAATTGGAATCCCGGCGGCGTCCGCGACCCGGCCGAAATGCCCGATCATGGCGCCTTCATCCGCCTTGAGGCTTGCGCCATGATAAGGCGGCATCAGCATGAGGAGGCTTGCGCCACGTTCGGCCGCATAGCGGGCGCGTTGCACCGCAATCCGGGTGCTGAAATGACTGCAGGTCACCATGACGGGCTTGCGGCCCGCGACATGCGAGAGGCAGAGATCGACCAGAAGGTCACGTTCCTGATCAGACAGCAGGAACTGCTCGGAATAGTTGGCCAGAATGCAGATCCCGTCGACGCCTTGATCGATCATGCAATCGAGCACGCGCCGCTGCCCTTCGAGATCGAGATCTCCAGATTCCGTAAACGGCGTCGGAGCGACCGGGAACAAGCCGCGATAGATGGGAGTTTTCGCATTTCTCATGTAGAGGATTCCAGGCAGGAGGCAGTCAGTTGCCGTCGAAGTCGATCAGCCCATCGCAAATATCCAAGGAGTGGAGCCGATGCCGTCGAACTTTTCGGACAGACTGACTGGCGTGGCGCCACAAACAAGAATGGTTTGAGGTTTTGTTCGCGTTGGAAGCCTTTCGCGCCTCCTCATTAGATCCAGCCAGGCGGCACCAGATCCGTCAGGATGGCAAGGCATTCAAACAGGAAGTAGCTTCCGAAGATCAGCTCGACGTTCTGGGCCGCATCGATATCGCGCACGATCGCCTTTCGGGTGAAGCAGCCGCCGGTGAGCATTCCTGGCGGGCGCGGGTCATCGGGAGCAGTCGGTGTCAGGTATTTCGAGCTCAGCTGAGTAACTGTGCGCTCTGCAAATAATCTATATTTGGGGCCCCCCTCAGGACCAAGTGCGGATGCGAGGCGCAGCGCCGCCGCAGCAGCGATAGCAGTGGCCGCAGTATCCCTGCTGGTGTTGGGGATCGCCGGATCGTCGAAATCCCAGAAGGCAATGAGATCCGCAGGGACATGGTCGATCCACCAATCAAGAAGGCGCACGGCGTAGTCGCGCCATAGCGGTTCGTCCGGGCGGACCATGGCGGCGTGAGCGGTGTAGAGCATCGCCCATCCCTGCGCGCGGCCCCAGGTGCTGATATCGCTATATCCCTTGTGCGTGTGCGTTCTGAGCACCTTGCCGGTATGTGGATCAAGGGTGGAAGACTGGATAACTGAATTGTCCCGCCGCACATGGATCTCCAGGACACGCCGCATATGTGCATTGGCGACCTCCTCCATCCGGGCATCGGAAAGCTCGTCCGCGGCCCAATAGAGCAGGCCTGTCGCCTGGAGCGAGTCGATGCTGCTCTCGGAGGCTCCGACTGCGCTCGCCTCCTCGGCATCCCTGCCCAACGGTATCAGTCCAAGGTGTGGATCGAACATATCACGAAGCGACCTTGCTGCTGTCAGAGCCACTGCGCGCGCGTTTTCTTCCTTGAACAGGATGCTGGCCAGGGCGCCAGCATGATAGAAGCCGAAGCCCTTGAAGGCCGTAAGCCGCTCGGCGCGCGGCAACATTCGGCTTAGCGCAGCACGCGCGTCTTCGATCGGGAACTGCCTGGGATCAGCGAGATGCGCGAGCCAAAGCTCACCGACAAATGCCCCGCCGGTCCAATCACCATCGGGCGTGAACGTCCATTTTCCGTCGGCGGCACTCGCCCAGTGTGGCAAGCCCGAGCGTGCAGTGTCCCGAGTCTCGGCAATGCGCTTCAGCATACGCTCGCGCGCGGGCAGATATTGGCTTTCCGACATGGCTTCTGGTCCGACACCCAACTCGCCGCGCGGCTTTGGCCTGGCGGCAACTTAAAGCTCTTTACCAACACATCCTGGACTGGCGTGAATGGTTAGTGTTCACGAGACTTCCGAGCGTGCTTGGTTGCATCGCTGCCGAGGAGCACGCCTCCTCGGCACCACCGCCGGGAAAGCCGCGCGCACGTTTATGCCGATCACCGTGCCCCTCCTGACGTAGGCGCGCTACTTTCGAGAAGTCTCTTTTTTCGTTTAGTGATGCGAGTCCGCGGCGCCGATGGCGCCCGTATCGTAAAGATGCTTCAATTTCGTGGCGTCACAGCCCAGCTCCTTCAGAATCTCTTCCGTTTGCGCGCCGAGTTTTTGCGGCGGCAAACGCACGTCCGGCTGCTCGCCGTCGTAGCGCACCGGATGGCTGACAAGGGTGATGGGAGTTCCGGTCGCCCCGGTCACGACCTGAAAATTTTTGTTATGCGCGATCTGCGGATCCGCAACGACGTCGGCATAATCGTTCACCGCAGCGTGCCAAATTCCACGCGCCTCGAACAAGACGATGCATTCGGCGGTTGTGCGTTTGGCGACGCTGGCCGCAATGATGGCTGAGGCCTCGTCCCGCCGGCGATAGGCCTCCTCGTCGGGAATTCGCTGGTCGGCCGGAAGGCCAAGCGCGCCCGAGAGCGCCTCCAGCGATCCCAAAGAGATCGCAATGTGCCCATCGCGTGTCGCATAGATGCCGTACGGCGCGCCGTAGTACCAGCCGGCCACCGGGCCCGGCTGACGGACGTCGTCAGGCCTTTGGCCGTTCAGGTAGCAGGTAAAAGATTCCATCTGCAGGTCGAGCGCAGCCGACAGCAGGCTGACATCGACGCGGCAGCCCTGCCCCGTCCGCGCCTTCCTCACCAAGGCAGCCAGGATCCCCGCCGCAAATAAGGCGGCACCGTGATGATCGATGGCGGAAACGCCGACAGCCCGCGGCCCCTGCTCACGACTTCCTGTGATCATCGCAAGTCCTGATAGTGCCTGGATCAAGAGATCCTGGCCTGGGCGATCGACATAGGGCCCGTCAGGACCGTAGCCGGAGGCAGCGGCATAGATGATCTGCGGATTGATCTTCTTTGCATCCTCGTAGCCGAGACCAAGCTTGTCGAGCACACCCGGACGGAAGTTCTCTGCGATCACATCCGATTTAGCGATCAGTTGCCTGGCGACGACCACGGCTTCGGGTTTTTTCAGATCGAGCGTGAGGCTGCGCTTGTTGCGGTTTCCCGTCAAAAGCAACATCGATTGGCCGTCAACCCGCTTGTCCGCCCCGCCCCATTTCCTCTGAAAAGCCCCTCCGGGCGGTTCCACGGCGATCACGTCCGCGCCGAGGTCGGCGAGAAACTGCACGCCGACCGGCCCCATGAGAAAGTGATTGAGGCTGAGGACACGAATGCCCTTCAAGAGATCGACCATATATCCTTGCTTTCGGTTTTACTTGAAATCGAGCTGCTGGCTCTCGATTCCTGAAATCGATTTCAGACTTAGGCTGTGCAAGAACCGGAGTCAAGCGAATCGACCAACATTCGAATGAGATTTGCGTCATCCCGCTCCATCTGCGCATGAGAGGGCCAGAAAATAGCGCCGATGGCCCGCATACAGGGCTTGAGAAGGTGGCGCTCGTGGTGGTTTAACCCTTTTGAGGGGAGACCCTCTCCTTCTCCTGGTTGACTGACGCAAATGGACAAGAAACCTGTAATCGCGCCAAAAGGCCGCCAGCAGCCGCGGGTGAAGATCGAGGACGTTGCCCGGAAGGCGAATGTGTCGCCAGCGACGGTGTCGCGGGTTCTCAATCACCCCGATATCGTACGGCCGGAGCTTCGCGACAGGGTCATGCGGCATATCAATGACCTGGCCTACACGCGCGATAGCGCAGCCAGAGCATTGAAATCGGGACGCATGCGGACCGTTGGCGTCATCGTTCCGACACTGGCGCTCGGTATCTTTGCAGAAGGCGTGGAAGCGCTCCAGAACCGGCTCAGCGAAAGCGGCTACACGCTGTTCATTGCGAATTCGCAATATGACCAGCGGCGTGAATTTCAGGAGCTGCAAAGTCTCATTGAACGCGGCATCGATGGAATCGTGCTGGTGGGAGCTTCCCACGGACGGGAGCTGAGGAGCCTGATCGAACAGGCGGGCGTACCCGTCATCACCACCTATGTTGCCAAGGCCGGCGGCGGCATCCCAGCGATCGGAATCGATAATGAAAGCGCCACCCGCGAGATGACGGAGTATCTGCTAAGGCTTGGACACGTTCGTTTCGGCGCGATTGCCAACGTTGTCGCCGCGTCAAACGACAGATCCCGCGCCAGGCTCGAGGGAATTCAGCGCGCGCTCTCCGACGCCGGTCTCCCGCTCAAACCAACCCAGATCGTCAAGGCCGATTATTCGCTTGCCCAGGGCCGTAGTGCCCTTCGTCAACTCCTCACCGATCATCCGGACACGACAGCAGTAATCTGCACCACCGACACGCTTGCCATCGGTGCAATGGCAGAGGCTCGCAAGATGGGGCTGGCCGTACCGGCCACGCTTTCCATCACAGGATTTGACGATGTGGAGCTGGCGGCGCAAATGGACCCGCCGCTCACAACAGTCAGCGTTCCAGCAGCAGAAATCGGCCGGGGAGCCGCCGATTATCTCATCAATGCCATTGCCGGAAGTCCTGTCCCGAGAAGTGTCGTGTTGCCGTACCGGCTGGTCATGCGGTCATCGAGCGCCCCGCCGCGGTCCAGCGTCCGTCCCGCCCGTCGCGGGCGCAGTCGAGATCATTGACCGCGCCACGGTCCTGATAACTATTTCAGAACCGCAGGCTGGCGCCCGCATCCCAGGACCCGGTGACGCAAGCTGCTCGCCCCTTATCATTATTCGCCCGTAAGTGGAGGTGGCTGAGCATGCGATGCGCCGCCTGCGCGACCGTCAATGGCACAACAGGCTTCTCAATGCTCGCGTTCAACGTGAACGGAGTGAACGGGCGCATGGTGGTGGCTGGCGCCCAGTTCGTGCAATCTATGATGCAGGCGATGATGCGCAAGTTCCAGGGCAGCTCGCAGCCGCGCGTGTCGCGCTTCGTCGGACTTGGGAGCGAGCGTGTCCATATAGGCGATCGATCCCTCGATTTGAGCAAGGACCGACACTGCATCCGCGGTGGCAAAGATGGGCATTCCGCCTACTTTGACATATACCGCACTGGTGTGCGCCGCAATGTCGGCCTCGCGTCCGGCGACACTGCCCCGAACGCGCAGCGCGATCCAACATGACTCGCTGATGGGCAGGGAGAGCTGCCCCTTGCACGACAAGCCTCCGCATCGAACCTCCTCGAGGACCGTGCCGTTACATATGAGCTCCACCCGCGCCGGCGGGACGCTGACCGATTCGATCCGCCAGTCGATCGTGAGGGTGCCGCCTGAACGGGGAAGGGACACCGTGCCTCCAGGGCGACGTCCTTCAACGGTCATCTCAACCAGAGGCCCGACAGTGATGAACGTGTCCCCGCTGCGTACGGCATCCATCCAGTTGCGATACGTGAAGTCGCGTTCGCCCAACCGCACATAGGTCCGTGAGCCCCCGAGGAGCGCGGCCGCGTCCATCTTGTCGGAGCCCGCCACCAGCGGCAGATGGTAGCCGATGTTGAGGTAGCGATACCAATCGGCGAGACCAAATGCGCTGATCTGCGCGGTCCGCGGGTTGAACGACATCATTTCGATGGCGTCGACAAGGCCGAGCACAATGTCGGCCGCACGCTCCGCCTGCGGGTTCGGCGCATGCGGCATTACCACCAGCCCCCCTTGCTGACGGCAGCGCTCCGCCCAGTCGGCCATGGTCGCTTCCAGAACATGGCCGATTGCAGCTTCGTTGGACCCGCCGCAAGAGAGCGGATTGATCATCTCACCTTCATAGCCGAGCAGCGATATGTGCCCCAGAACCTGCATCCGGTTCTCCGTGCCGACCCGAACCAGGAATTCTCCGTCGCCGCCGAAATCCTTTGCCCCGAACGTCGTGCGTCCGTCGAAATCGGCGACGTTGGTGAATAGCTCGCCCCACTGTGCGGCGAGCAAGTTGACCACGTTGACACCCTCCGCCTTGCCCTCAAGCAGCGCTGTCTGCGGGCTCAGGAAATGGACGTGCGTATCAGAGCTAACCCATCCCTGTTCGCGCCAGCGCAGCACACGATCGAGCTCAAAGGTGAGATTGTCCGTCGTTGCAGTGATTTCGACGATGGTGCGCAACGGGCGCACCTCGAAACCCCTGTTGATCTCTACGAACACGGGTCCGAGCGGCAGGTCCGCCTCGCAACTGCCGTCCACGTAGGCGTACTGGTTCAGCCCATTGGCAAACTCGCCCGAGAAGTCCTCGAACCTGCCGGTATTGACCTTGCGGTGATGTCCCTTGGGTGGCAGATACTCCCCATGCGCACCATGGACATGCAGCCGCGCGGCAACACGCACGCCACTGCCCTTCTCCACGATGCGGATCTTGACCGGCCTTGTGGCCGGTTCGATTGTCACCACATTGAGCGAGGCGCCTGCGTTACCGCCAACTTCCAACGATCGAAGCTCGAACATGTGCAAGCGGCCATCGTCCGAGCGCAGATAGAGCCTTGCGTCCGGATGCGCGGAGTACTCCACGATGACTTCGCTCCCGGAGCGCACGGGCTGCACATCCACTTTGGCGCCCAGCCAATCCGCTCTGGAGTACTCGAGCACTGCGCGGGCCGAGATGACCGTGCCTAGGTCCATACCGATCTGCTCGCCCCGATCGTCGACATCGAGCTCGCCAAGCTTGTTCAGATAGACCCCGGGCGGCAGCTTCACCTTCAGCTTGCGACGGCCCTGGAGGCGCAGCGGGTGCTGGGTGAGCGCTGTCGTGGTCACCGCAAACACAAGCGAGATTTCCTGTTCCGCGCGCAAGCTCAACGCCGAAAGCTCCTTGTCCGGATAAGGATTCGGGAGCGCGTAAAGCCACACGTTCTCACCTTGTCGATCCATGCGTCCCGATTGGGTGCGGGCCTCGCCCTGGAAGAAGCTCGCCCCCGGCGCTCTGCCGAGTACAAAATCCTCGCCGGTGCTTGCATGCACGATGGGGCCGCGCAGCGGCAGCGCGGCGAACGCACTCGCACTCCAGGAGATGTGGTTCTGCTGGATCGCGAAGCGGCGCAGCACCGGCACGTCGGTCTCGCTGCCGTCGGCATAGCGGAGCCCGTATGTCGCCACCCGGTTGCCGAGTGGATTGCCTTCGATAGGCAGCGTAGCCGGGCCGATCTCTCCGAAACCCTCGGGGCATGCACTGGGGCGATCTGCCGCCACTTGCACGAACAGCACATAGCTCGCCATTGTCGGCGGCAACGCGATTACGGCAGGAGGGGCCCCGGGGCGCAGCTCCAGCACATCCGGCGCTGTTTCGCTGCCGAAGAGAAAGGGCATGCCGCGATGGGTCTGGAGCCCGCGAAGCGAATCGATCCAGCCGGCGTCACCCGGGCGCGTGGCGAACCCTTCACCGGCATTTGCGCGCTTGGCGTTGAAATATCGCTTCAAGTCCACCGGCGTGAAGTGCGGCGATGAAGGTGTTTTCATGCTTCGGACTCCAGTTTCAGCAACTCAGTGCCTCGCAAGCATTCTTTGTTTGTGGTGAACGACTGCTCGCGCAACAGCGCTTGCGCCGACCCCATGCTCATGCTCAGCATGAAGAGATACGCGCGAGCCCTTATGTTTTGCACCTGACGTGGACGCTTCTTCCCTCCTGGCACGGCGAAGCGCAGGGGCAGAGCATGTTCATTCACCGATGTAGAGGCGACCGCGCTTCTTGGCGATCTGGTAGACCAGCACGCTCAGAAGCGCGATCAACGATCCGTAGACGGGAAACATCCAGGCGATGTGCTCGCGTTGCAACCAGACCAGCAGATAGGGTGACGTCCCGCCAAACAGAGAGACGCCGAGCGCATAGCCGAGAGCCACCCCGGTGGTCCGCACGGCGCGCGGCATCAGCGTGGTAGCGATGAAGTTATAGAGGGCCATGTTGAAGCCCACGATCGCGCCGCCGAACACCGTGACAAAGAAGAACGTGACGATGCCTTTCTCCGAATAAAGCAGTGTCAGGAAGAAGCACGGGATGAGCAACAAGCGCAGCAGCGTGAACGCGCGCGAGGGTCGCACCTTGTCCGCAAAAGCGCCGACAAGAGGCGCTGTTGACATCCAGATCAGGACCATCAGCGTCATGATCCCGTACACATACGTGCTGTTCTCCTTGAAGACCGTGTTGGCCATGTTGGGCAGACCGGTGTTCCAGGCATAGTTGGCGATCTGCACCGACCCGATCACCAGGATGACGGCGAGCAGCGAAAGGCGGACGCTCCATAGCGTTTTCCACACACCGCCAGTCGTTTCCTGAATGCGCGAAGACTCGTCTTGCCGATGCATGGCTCGATTGATCAAGGTTTCCGGCACCGTCGTGCGCAGATAGATGATCAAAAGGCCCAGCACGCCACCGACCGCGAAGGGTATACGCCAGGCCCACTCGCGCATGGCTTCAGGTGCGACCGAGGCGCTCACCAGGAAGGCAACCAGGCTGGATCCAAGGTTTCCCAACTGGATGAATGTGCCGCCAATCAGACCGAGGTAGTGTCCCTCCTTTCCAGGTGGCGCCAGCTCAATTGCAATGGCGTTGGCGACACCAGCCTCAGCGCCTGTGGCAAGCCCCTGAATCAGCCGCATGATCAGCAGCGCTATGGCCGCCGTGACGCCGACGTCCTTGTAGGTGGGCAACAAGGATATCAAAAGCGAGCAAACCGCCATGGCCGTGACCGAGATCAGCATCACGCGCTTGTGGCTGATGCGATCTGCGACAGGCCCCAGCAAAACAGCGCCCAGCGGTCGAGCGCAAAAGCCCGCCCCGTACACGGCCAGTCCCGCCAGCAGCGAGGTGGTGGGATCATCGGAAGGAAAGAAGTGCGGCGAGAGAAACGCCGCCATTACGCCGTAGACATTCCAGTCGTACCACTCCAGCGCCACCCCTCCTCCAAGGCCGGCGGTCATTCGCTTGTTGGCAGTTTGCTTGTCAAGCTGGATGGGTACAGCGCTGGGCTGAGCAATGATGTTCATGGGTCCTCGGGCTCTATTGATGACGTTAATGATATTGCGGGTCGCGCGAGAACGAGCAGCCGCTCGTCGGCTCAACTGCGCCCGCCGCGACGGGGTCTACGAGAGCGGCGGCCTTGCAGGCCGGACCGCGGAAGCGCAGGCGCAAAAGGCGCCCGGGATGCCGGCGGAAAGCCCGCCTGGCTTCACGTTGTTGCGGGCCTCGCCTCACGAGCGGCCCTTGCACGACCCTAATGGCGCAGGACACATTCATCGTTGCTTCCGACTTGCGCGGCGGCTCGCATAAAGCGCGCGCGAGATTCCGTGCCATTCCCATGGCTAGCCTTCCTCCTGTTGCTCTACGCGCGCTTCTGGAGAAGCTGATGTTCTTGTTGGACAGCGCGGCGTCACAAGACCCGTCGCATCGTCAATGAGATCCTTCAGATGCGCCCCACTCTCGCGGGTCGCATGCTTCCGGGTTTCCCGCAGTATCGCGTATTTCTATGCGCGTTGTCTGAAATCGATTTCAGCATCAATACGTATTAATAACTGCGGAGTCAAGCTGATTTCAGGACTTAGGCCTGCCTCGCCGCTCACCGTCAGCGCCGCGTTCGGCGCATCACGTCGCGGCTGCGAGTGCCGAACAGCCAAAACCAAGCTCCAAGAAGGCTCGTTGCTAAGAAATCGATTTCAGTTTAAGGCGTGATTCTCATATTCTTTCAGGAGAACCGCTCCATGTCCGAGACGCCCGATCTCATCCTGTCGACATCCGTCGCGCCCCACGTGCGCCTATTGACGCTGAATAGGACATCAAAACGAAACGCCTTGAGCAACGAGCTGATCGTGGAGCTTGGCGCCAACTTGCGCCGCGCCGCAATCGATGAGGATGTCCGCTGTGTCGTGCTTTGTGGCAGCGATGCGTTCTTCTCTGCCGGAGCCGACATCAAGGAGATGCGGGAGCGCGGCTTTGAGGCAATCGACAATTCCGCCCGACGTTCTGGCTGGCGGGATGTGGGCAATTTCCCCAAGCCTCTCATTGCCGCGGTCGAGGGCATTTGCCTCGGCGGCGGCCATGAATTGGCGCTGCTCGCGGATATCGTGATAGCAGGCGAAGGGGCGGTATTTGGGCAGCCTGAGATCAACATCGGGATATTGCCAGGCGACGGCGCAACGCAGAGGCTGACACGCGTGGCTGGCAAATCACTGGCCATGCTGATGATCCTGAGCGGCCAATCCATCACGGCGCGGAGTGCGATGCAGGCCGGTCTTGTGGCGGAAGTTGTCGAAAGCGGCAGGGCGCAGGCGCGAGCGCTCGAAATAGCCGATCTGATAGCGCAAAAGCCTCCCCGCTCGGCTGAACTTGCCAAAGCGGCCGTTCTCGCTGCGTTTGAGACGACGCTGGATGCGGGGCTCGAGTTCGAGCGGCAAGCGATACGTCACGCTTTCAGCACAGCTGACCAGCAGGAGGGAATGAACGCCTTCTTTGAGAAGAGGCCGCCGAACTATCGCGGGAAGTAGCCCCCGCGATTGGCCCGCACGCCGCGCCGGCGAAGCTCGCCCGCACAACATGCGGCATTCAACACTCCTTCGGCTCGACCGGGCCGGCGCTACGGGCGACGATCTCGTATTGGCCGGCCTTTGCCACGCCAATGTACATGTTCATCCTGCAGTGGCGCTTGCCCGGCACCATCTCCGCCGGCCCGCCGGGCCCTTGCGCAATCTTGGCGTGGTCGAGCGCGGCAGCGACGGCCTCGCGGTCAATTGTACCGGCCTCCCTGACAGCGGCTTCCCACAGCTTCAGTCCTCGATAAGTCCCGGTTGCGGCGCTGCCTGCTGAGAACCGGAACTTGCCAGGAAACTGCTTTTCGTAGGCCGACTGAATTTTGGCGCTCACCGGATCTTCCACCGCGAGCGCCTTGTAATAGTCCAGGCTGCTGGCGAGGCCTTCAATCTCGTGAGCCTGGTTCATTTCGAGCGTGTTCTCGTCATAGTAGACGCAGCCGAGCTGTCCCCCATTCCTGGAAAAGCCCGCTTCATAAAGCTGTTTGAAGAACGAGCCGACGCCCGGGGGGATAACACTGTTGAAGACCACGTCTACCTTGTTGGACGTGATGCGGCTCACGGTCGATGAAAAATCGATTTGGTCAAGCGGGTAGTACTCCTCGAACACCACCTCCCCGCCGCTGCTCTCGATCACCTTGCGCGCATAGGCATTGATTGTTTGCGGCCAGACGTAGTTTGATCCAGGCAGCGCGAAGCGTCTGCCACCGTTCTTGATCAACCACGGAATGAACCGGTCGCAATTCTGCGCCGGTACCGGCCCGGTGCAAAACAGATAGGGCGTGCACTCCCTGCCTTCGTAGGCCTGTGGATAGATGTAGAGCGTCTTGCCACGAGAGATGATGATGTCCTTGATGGCGTTGCGCATCGAGCTCGCAATGCCACCGAGCACCAGGTCGACCTTGTCTCGCTGAATCAGCTTGCGGACATTGCCAACAGCGACGGACTCGTTGGACGCGGTGTCCTCGATCAGGAGCTCGATGGGGCGCCCCAAGAGACCACCGTTCTCGTTGATCTCGCTCGCGACCATGCGCGCGACATTGGCGTCGGTATTCCCGGCAAAGCCGAGTGCCCCCGTAAGGTCGGTGGCAATGCCTATCTTGATCGGGCCTTCGGCGGCGTTGGCCCAGTCAGGACAGATCACAAAGCTGCCCGGGCCGGCCGCAATGGCCGCAGACGCAAAGGCGAAATTGCCGAGAAAGCGGCGGCGGCTGAGTTGCCGGTGATCATTCAACATGGAACTGACCTCCCCTTGGCTCATGGCCTTAATCCACGCGCCCTCCTCTTTCCCGCGGGGCGCGGTAACCGGAAAAAGCTATCCGTCATTTTTCGGTTTCAAGCGGGCCCTTCGGCTCAACTTTGGGTAAAATCGCGTAATGAGTGCAGCAATCAGGACAGTCTGAAAAGCTCCCTCGCGTTCTCGCCAAGGATCCTGACCGCCAAGCGCTCTGCGTCTCGGGGGCGAAAGTAGCCGCTCGCAACTTTCTCGTTCAGACCTCACCGATGAGCCGGCGTGCGCCCTGTATCGCGGCAAATGTCTCCTCAACGTGAAGACAATCTCCTCCGATCATCATTCGCGATTCATCCGGCAAGACTTCAATAGCCTCGTGCAGGGCCAGCTTGAAATGGGACGGGCTCAACAGGAAGGACCAGCACAAATCGAGCCAAACATTGCGGTACACAAAAGCCATTCCCAACAAGTCCCGGCTCCAGGGATAGGCCAAATGCATCAGCAGAAAGCGGGTCCGAGGATGACGCTCAATCAACCCGGTCATGCGTAGCGGGTGGGAGCCGCTTATGATTGCCGTTCCAAGGTGAGTTTGGACTGGCAGGCCGGCCTCGCCTGCGAGCTGACAAAACAAATCGACGACAAAGTCACAGAAAGCCTTGCGCGCCGCAGGGGATGGAGACCTTTGTCCCCAGGCCTGCCGAGCGAGGTCCTCGTTCCGTTCGTCAAAGCTTAGATCCCGGTCATAGGCGAGCGCGTTTTTGAGCGCAACGTGATTGCGCCGGGCGCAGCCGGCTACGAGCTCCCGGATTGCGTCGCAATAATCGTCGAAGGTTTTCACCTCCATGCCGAGGCGCCGCAGCAACGTATGGCCGCAATTTCCATTGTGATCGCGAGATTCCGGATGCCAGCCGAGGGCGAATGCGTTAATCCGCAGGACCGCATCGTAACTTTGCCCTAAGACCGGTCGCGGATCCATCAACGGATCGAGAAAAGGGTCCGTTACGATCCTTCCGATGGCGGCGCGCCCAATGACTTCACTTGGCCATGTCGCCTCCTTGTGGCGCAAGCGCACTGAAGCGTCTACTGCCTCCCAGTTGTCGCGCGTGATTCCGGTTTCGGCGACGCCGTAAAGCTCGGCGACACCGCCGGCGAGGTTACGAACGAATGCATTTGAGCCGCTCCTCTCCAAGAACGGAGCAAGGGCCTCCCAGGTGGTTGGCTCGGTAGCGGTAGATAACATATCGCCAGTCGCCTTGGGCTCGGATGGCAGGACGTGGCTTGTCCAAGCCGCATAGCTCTGCTGGAACAGTTTCAAAAGATTCACGTCCCGGCTATGTGCGACCTCGGACATGTGATGTTCATGGACATCGACGACCTGGCACGCATTCACAAAATCGCTCAAGGTTTTGGACATCGTCCCTCTCTGTTCAGTCATCGCAAGGAACTTCAACGCGCCATCTTTCGGGCGTGGGATGGCAGCCGGGACGCCTCTACGGCGCCAGATACGTCAAGAGCCGCGGGTCGTCGCGCAGCTGTTGCGACGGGCCCGACAGCGCGACACGGCCGCGATCGAGCACATAGGCCTGCTCCGCGACACGCATTGCGAGATCGAGATGTTGCTCGACGATGATGATCGCGATCTCTCTGGCTAGTTCGACCAGGCGCTCGGTGATCTCTTCGATGACGCCGATCCAGACACCCTCGGTCGGCTCATCCAGCAGGAGGAGTTTGGGGTTGCCGAGCATCGCGCGGGCGATTGCGAGCATCTTGCGCTCGCCACCGGACAGCGTTCCGGCCGGCTGATCCAGGCGCTGGCCGAGTTTTGGAAACATCCTCATGACCCGGTCCACTGCCGATCCATCGCGGTGCAAAAGCGATCCGACGGCGAGATTGTCGCGCACCGACAGGCGCCCGAACACTGAATGCTCTTGCGGCACATATCCAATGCCGGCCCGCACCCGCTCTTCGGTCCGGCGGCGATCGATGTCTTGGCCGTTGAATTGCACGCCGCCCTTCCATGCCGGCAGTTCGCCCACGATCGCCTTCATGAGCGTGCTCTTTCCGGCGCCGTTACGGCCGAGGACGGCCACACCGCCCCGCGGTGGGACGGTCATATTGACACCGAACAAGACCTGGCTGCGTCCGTAGCCGGCGTCGAGATGCTTGAGATTGAGGAATTCAGGCACGGCGCAAATAGATCTCCTGGACGCTTCTGTTGGCCTGGATCTCGGCAACCGTCCCCGACGCCAGAACCTTGCCCTGATCGAGCACGGTTAGCCGGTCGCAGATGTCGCGGATGAAATCCAGGTCGTGCTCCACGATGACAAGCGAGCAATGCTGCTTGATCGGCTGCAGCAACTCGCCCGTGACGCGGCGCTCCTCAAGGCTCATGCCACCGGTCGGCTCGTCCAAGAGCAGAAGGCGCGGCCGGCATGCGAGCGCCATCGCGATCTCCAGCCATTGCTGCTGACCGTGAGAAAGGGTCGCCGCAGCATCAAACGCGCGATCGGCGAGCCGGAACTGGAGGAGCAGCGTCATGACCTCCTCGTGCAGTCGTCCCCGACTGCGCGAGAACGCCAGATCCAGCAGTGAGGACCGGGCCTGCAGCGCGAGCAGGATGTTGTCGTAAAGCGTGAGGGTCGGTAGCACGGCGGTGATCTGGAATTTCAGGCTCATGCCCGCTCGCGCACGCTCCGGCGGCGTCAACGAGGTGACGTCAGTATTGATGAACGTCACCTTGCCTTGCGTCGGCACTAGCGCACCTGCAAGACACTTCATCAGCGTGCTCTTGCCCGAGCCGTTCGGTCCGATCAGGCCATGAAACTCTCTCTCGCCGACGGTGAGCGCCGCTCCGTCCAGCGCGGTGAGCTTGCCAAAGACCTTGGAGATACCCACGGCTTCAAGGAGCGGCATTGCGCTTCTCCTTCAGGCTCGGGCCGAAATGACCTACACGTTCCCGCTCGCCCAGCACGAGGCTGATCAAGCCGAGGGGTCGGAACATAATGACGAGCAACAGCAAAACGCCGAGAATGATCGGCCAGATATCGCGATAATTGTCGGAGAGCCAGAAGCTGAGGCCCTCGACAATCGCGGTGCCGATGACCGCACCGATCAATGTCCCGGAGCCGCCGAACAAGACGTAGAGCACGACCTGGGTCGACATGACCACGCCCAGCATGTTTGTCCAGACGAAGCCCTCGTGAAACGCATAGAGGCTGCCGGCAGTACCTGCGATCGCGCCGCTGATTGCGAAGATGATCGCCTTCAAATGTTGCACTTTGTACCCGAAGAAGGCGATGCGCTGTTCATTCTCTCGCAATCCCGCCAGTGCCAGACCGAACTGCGACCGCAGTAGAAAGCGCGATAGAAGGTAGATCACAACCAGGATGGCGAGAACCAGGTAGTAGAATCCTGGTCCCTCGCTCATTTCGTACGAACCGATTGTCATCGGTTGGATCGAAGGGATACCGTTCTGGCCGCCAAGATAATGAGAACCCCGAGCCAGCCGGTCGGCTGCGTAAGCTCCGGTCATAGTACCAAGCGAAACGAAGACCACACTCGAGGGGTGACGGCCAAGCAGCAGGAAGCCTGCCAGCAACAATGCCGCGACAAAGCCTATCAGGGTTCCGACCGGAAGAACGGCAAAAATCGATCCGACTCCGAAGTCGCGTGAAAGCAGCGCTACAGCGTAGCCGGCCAAGCCGAAGAACAACGACTGGCCCAAGCTCAATATCCCGGCATAGCCCCACACAAGGTCGAACGACAACGCGAAGAGGCACAGGATGAGCACTCGCGTCGCATAGACAGTGATGTAATCCCGCAGGACGAGCGGTGCGATCGAAGCGGCAACCAGCAATGCCAGTTCGAGAATTGGAAGCACCTTCGTTCGCCCTGCGAAGGCAGATGCCATGACGGGCGAACGATCAGCTTCAATCACGTGTGGCGGGGGCTGTATGCCAGTGCCGGTCGATGACATCAGCACTCCTTCGGATCGACCAGGCCGGCACTACGCGCGACAATCTCGTACTGGCCGCCCTTCGCCACTCCAATGTACATGTTCATCCTGCAGTGGCGCTTGCCGGACGCCATTTCGGCAGGCCCGCCCGGCCCTTCCGCAATCTTCGCGTGGTCGAGGGCGGCGGCTACCGCGTCGCGGTCGATTGTACCGGCCTCCTTCACCGCAGCCTCCCACAGCTTCAGTCCTCGATAGGTGCCGGTCGCGGCGCTGCCTGCCGAGAACCGGAACTTGGCAGGGAACTGGTTGTCGTAAGCCGTTTGAATCCTGGCGCTCACCGGATCCTCCGCCGCGAGCACCTTGTAGTAGTCGAGGCTGCTCGCGAGCCCTTCAATCTCCTGGGCCTGGTTCATTTCCAGGAAATTTTCGTCGTAATAGACGCACCCCACCCGCCCGCCGTTTTTGGAGAAGCCGGCTTGATAGAGCTGTTTGAAGAACGGGCTGACGCCGGGCGGGACAATGGCGTTGAACACCACATCGACTTTGTTAGATATGATGCGGCTAACCGTCGACGAAAAGTCGATCTGGTCGAGCGGGTAGTATTCTTCAAAGACGACTTCGCCACCGCTGCTCTCGATCACCTTGCGTGCGTAGGCGTTGATTGTTTGCGGCCAAATATAGTTGGAGCCAGGCAGCGCGAAGCGTTTGCCACCATTTTTGATCAGCCAGGGAATGAACTGGTCACAATTCTGTGCCGGTACCGGCCCGGTGCAGAACAGATAGGGCGTGCACTCTTTACCTTCGTAACCTTCCGGATAGATATATAGCGTCTTGCCGCGAGAGATAATGACGTCCTTAATCGCATTGCGCATCGAGCTCGAGATACCGCCGATCACCAAGTCGACCTTGTCTCGCTGGATCAGCTTTCGCACATTTCCCACGGCGACGGATTCGTCGGAGGCAGTATCCTCAATCAGGAGTTCGATCGGGCGTCCCAACAGGCCGCCGGAGTCGTTGATCTCCTTGACCAGCATGCGAGCGACATTGGCGTCGGTGTTGCCGGCAAAACCGAGTGATCCGGTAAGATCGGTCGCAATGCCGAGCCTGATCGGGCCTTCCGCAGCATTTGCCCAGTCCGGGCGAATTACCCAGCTGCCCGGACCCGCCGCGATGGCGGCGGAGGCGAAGGCGAAATTGCTAAGAAAGCGGCGGCGGCTCAGTTGACGGCTGGCGTTGATCATCGGTTGACCCCTCTTCCCGAAACAAGGCCTTGCGGCCGGAGCTTGATGAAAATGATGGCGAGCACGAACACCAGAACGTCGGCGATAACCGGTGACATCAGCCAAGGCAGCCAGGCACTGAACGTGCCGATGACGCTGGCACCAGCGACTGGGCCGGCGAAGGACCCGACGCCACCGACCATCACGGCAACGAAACCCTGGATAAGAAAGCGGATGCCGAGATCGGCAAATAGTGAAAAGACTGGCACGATCAGCGCGCCGGCGAGACCCGCGAGTGCCGCACCAAATGCAAAGGTGATGCTGTAGATCACGCCCGTGGAGATGCCCGAGGCACGCGCCAGCTGTGGGTTCTCCAGCGAGGCGCGGACTCGCAGGCCGAACGAGGTGTAGGCGAGCAGTGCATGGCTCGCGGCCATGACCAGCAAAGTGATGATGACGATGACGCCGCGCCAGGTGGCGAAATGCAAACTTCCGATCGTGATAGAGCCACTGATTGGCTCCGGCACCGAGAGATACAGTCCCCCGGTCAGGCCGCGCACGACTTCGCGAATGATCAGCCCCAGCGCATAGGTTCCAAGCATGGCGACGATTGGAGCGGCATAGAATCGGCGCACCACGAGTTTTTCTAGGACGAAGCCAAGCGCGCCGACCACAACGGGCGCGGCAAGCATGCCGAGCGGGACCGGCAAACCGACGCTGTGCACGAGATAAGTGACGTAGGCGCCCAGCAGGACGAACTCGCCCTGGGCGAAGTTGAAGATACCCATCATGCTGGCAATGATCCCGAGGCCGAGCACGACCAGCACAACGATCGCGCCGAAGCTCAAGATTTCGAAGATGGCGATAAGTTGCGTATCCATGCCGCTGCGTCACATTCCTTGGGATTGCGAGCACATCCTCTTCACGCCGATCGCTTGGCGGCGTGAGCTACTCGTTGGAATGCGAAGGGCTGCTGTCACGAGAGCGCTCCTGGAAGGTCATCCCGGCAATGGGATTTGCAGGCGATGGTGGGCTTCTAGGGCGGCCCGCCTGTCGGCGCTTCATTCACGACATGCGGCGCGAGATTGCCTAGATCAACGTAGGAAGATTTGAGTAATGTTGGGTAATGTTGGCCAGGCGACCGACATTGCGGGACACGTTAAATAGGCCCCGGCGGGTCGCCGGCCGTTCTGGCCAGCCCAATTTCGATGCAGCGAAAAGCGATAAAGAGCTATCCGCATCCTCACCGCAGGCGCTCTCAAACGCGCGCGTCGTTAGCGCTTGCCGAACTATCGGAGAAAACCAGACGAGCTGACGCACCATTTGACGATGGCCGCAGGCAGTGAGTTCAGCACCGAGAAGGCATCAAGTCATTGTGGCCGAACACCTGGCTTGCCGACCAGCGGAAATGTGAATTCAATTCCCGCACCCGCAAACGTGGTCCACGGAGTCTGTAGCAGATCGTCGGATGCGGGAGGCGTGTCATTGTACTCTTCGAGCCGCCTGATGACGGCGCATGATAACCCGCTTCGCTCGGCCAACTGCTTCACCGACCAGTTCAGCATCCACGTGCGGCTCGCAATTGCCTCCCCGTGAGCTTCGATGCGCCTTTCCGCTCCCTCGCGAGTTATTGTAATGCGCGTCGATCCACAAGCCGAGCCACTTCCTTACACCGCCATTGCTGCCGAGCGGTACAGCCGTGCATTGATGGCAACGATAAGCTCCATCTGCCTGCCGTAACCGGGCCTCCACCTCGTATGGCTGTCCCGTTGCTAAGGAGACTTGCCACTCCCTCAAAACGGGTTCGCGTTCCTTGTCATGGAGAAGGTCCGCCCAGCTTTTTCCCGGATTGCCGTATTCCACGGATTGGTCTGGATCGGAAAACGCGCTGATGTGACCATCACAACTGGCCGCCCCATACGAGCCCCCGAACGATTCGTGCCAGAGCTCTCGAGCGCTCCGTTGCGAGTTGAGAGCCCGGATTTGCTTTTCCGTGACATCGGCAGCAAGGCCAAGCATCCATTGCGGCTTGCGGTCGGGTCCGGCAACGGCTCGGCTCGGGCACAAAACCTGCGCAAGGTGCCGTTGGGCCGGATGATCCGAAATTCACCCTCGAGTGTCCCATGGGCGATTGATCGCGTCCGAACCAGCGGACGCGGCCGCCGTCGTCGGGATGAATTCTCCTGTCGATCTCGGCAGGGGACGGTTCTGTTTGACGCAGGTCCAGTCCGAACAACTCGTAGAATCCGGGAGACCATTGCATCTGCCCACTGTCATTGCTCCGCCACAGGGCGATCGACAGCTTTTCTTGGATAACGGGAAGTAGGGCAGGCTGATGCTGCCGGCGAACTCGAGCAATGTGGGCTCCTGATCAGGCGAGCTGCAATCAGTTGCGGACACTTTTATGTCTTGTCCATCGAGGAAGGGCTGCCGGTCTGGGCATATTGTACTTGCCGCACCCCAAGTGGTATGCAGGCCGGGGCAGGTCATGAAGGCTGCCCGGCATGCCGCCGCAGATGCATGGGCCCTCGTCAGCGGCTTGCCCAGAATGGAAGCCCCTCGCGTCATCTGATGGTGCTTCAGGCGTACATTGATGGCAGTGGTACCGGCGATAAGCGGTCGCTTGTTTTGGCCGGCTATATTGCCGATGCTGACACGTGGGCCAGCTTTTCAAATGAATGGAAAGCGCAACTGGACCATGCCCAAATGGCGCGGTTCAAAATGTTCGAGATGAAAGAGCGGCTAGAAATAGCTGCGTACTTTTATCGACTGATTGAAAAGCACAACATACAAGCCGCCATCTCAATTGCCGCTGATACGGCCGCCCTCAAGAAGGCCGTTCGCGAATTGGTTCCAGAAACCGTGCTCGGGCGAGAAAACCTTGAAAATCCATATTACATCGCATCGCGCGGCCTCATTGAGATTTTGGCCGTGCATCAGCAGAAATTCATGCGGTGGAACGATCCAGTAGATTTCATCTTCGATGACGAGTCGGAAAAGGTTCATATCTTGGAGATGTGGGACTGGATGAAGGTATTGATGAACTCAGCGGCGCAAGGCCGTATCGGCAGCACGCCAATCTTCAGACCAGATGAAAAATTTATGCCCCTCCAAGCCGCTGACCTGTACGCATGGTGGATCAGGAAATGGCACAATGAAGGGAATCGAGAGGCTATCCAGAGCTATCAGTTTCCCTGGGGATGTAAGAGGGACATACCTCAAATCCATATAGACCTGAAGGAAAGCGGCATCCGCAGGACTCTTGCTGATGCAATAAAAAAGATGCCTTTCACCAAATGCGTGATGAGTGCTTTCTCCGGACCGCAAGATGCGGCGCGGTGGCTAAGTCGGCGACGTGAAGGGGGCAGGATGACTTTGCCCGACCCGACCTCGCGGCTGTTGACGAAGTGATTTTTCCTAGGGCCCGCTCAAACTTTTCGCCACTCTCGTCAACGCCAAGCTCACGAGCGGTTTGCATGAATCGCTCGGATTGTTCTTTGTCGGTCAGTTTCGTTTTTGGCCTTGCTTTTTTCCCTTTTGGGCCCCGTGGGTCGGTCAAAATCCCCCGGGTATGGTCACTTGAAACTCCCCCACCTGATGATCGCCGTCAGCGCCGCTGAACAGC
>NZ_LBKA01000183.1:0-25982 GCF_028128955.1 Bradyrhizobium sp. CCBAU 11386 | reverse complement strand
CACCAGACATGAGCCTAGGAACTCAACAAGGCACGTCTGGCAGGGCCGGCTGATCCGTTCTACACTAGGTAGTCGGTTTGGAGCGGCCATGGCGCAGGAGCGATCAGGGCGGGTCGGGCGCAGGTTGGCGGCGATAATGGCCGCCGACGTCGCCGGCTATTCTCGGCTCATGCATGACGACGAAGAGGGCACGCATACGCGTCTGACCGCTCTTCTCGCGGACATTGTCGAGCCAGCCATTGCTGAATACGGCGGCCGCGTGGTCAAGCACACGGGCGACGGGTTTCTGGCCGAGTTCCCTAGCGCGGTCGAAGCGGTGCGAGCGGCCCGACATTTTCAGGACAGCATTCGAAATCTCACCGCCGGTGAGGCCGCAGATCGCCGCCTTATATTCCGTGTCGGCATCAACATCGGCGACGTGATCGTAGAGGCGCACGATATCTTCGGCGATGGCGTCAACATCGCGGCCCGGCTCGAGGGGATCGCCGAGCCGGGCGGCATCTGCATCTCGTCTTCCGCCTATGATCAGGTTCGCGGCAAGCTACCGATCGAGGTTACCGACCTTGGCGAGCAGAATTTGAAGAACATCGCTCGTCCGGTTCGGGCTTACTCGGTGGTTGGAACCGAACCCGGCTCTGCGCGCAGCGCCGGTGCGGCGATGCAAAACTCTCCATCGACCCTCTCCATCGTGGTTCTGCCGTTTACCAACATGGGCGGCGACCCGAAGCAGGACTATTTCGTGGATGGCGTGACCGAGAGCCTGACTACAGACTTATCGCGCATCAGCGGCTCGTTCGTGATTGCACGCAATACAGCCTTCACATTCAAGAACAAGGCGGTTGATGTGAAAAAGGTCGGCCGCGAACTGAACGTCCGTTATGTACTTGAAGGCTCTGTGCAACGTGGCGGCAACCGGCTGCGCGTCAACGTGCAGCTGATTGACGCCGAGACCGGCAACCATTTGTGGGCGGAGCGCTTTGACAAGCCAGTGGCCGATCTCTTCGACATGCAGGACGAAATCGTCTCACGGCTCGCGAACGAGCTGAACGCGGAACTCGTCTTGGCTGAGGCGAAGCGAGCAGAACGCGTCCTCAATCCGAATGTCATCGAGTTGTGCTTCCAGGGGATGGCTTGGATTTACAAGGGCCCCAGCCGCGAGAACATGTCCCGGGCGCGAGACTTTTTTGAGAGAGCCCTGGCCGTTGATCCAAACTGCGTCGAGGCATTGCTTGGCATGGGTCGTACAGAAGCCGCACTGGGCGCTACCTTTATTGACGAAGACCGATGGACGCATTTTGCCGCGGCCGAACCCCTTTTGGCAAAGGTACTGGCCCTCGCGCCAAACAATGCATCGGCCCATACGTTTCTCGGGCTTGTCCAGATATCAACCCGGCGCGTGGAAGCCGGTCTTGCTCAATGCGAGCGGGCCCTTGCCCTAGATCGAAATCTTGCCAACGCTTGGGGCATAATCGCTTATGGCAAGCAACTGCTTGGCTACGCCGACCAATGCGTGCTTCATGTCAAAGAGGCGGAGCGGCTCTCTCCACGCGACATCCTTGCGTTCCGGTGGTGGAACAATGCGGGCGTCGCCGAAGTACTGCTTGGTAAGGACGTTGCCGCGGTCAACTGGTTTCGCCGTTGCGTTGAAGCAAACCGAAATTATTCAATCGCACATTTCCATCTGGCCGCCGCGTTGGCCCTTAGCGGCGAGGTTGAAGAGGCGCAAACGGTGGCGCGGACGGCAATGGGGCTGGAACCGAAATTTACGATCCGCAACTACCGCCTTGGTGCGGCAAGCGACAATCCGATTTACCTTGCTGGCCGGGAACGCATCTATGAAGGGATGCGGAACGCGGCGCTGCCGAACGGCTGAAGTCCGCTCGGGGTCACGAGCCGTAATACTTGCGGTGAGCAAATCAAGTCGGCTCTGCCTTCGATAGGAGACCTCAGCAAGACCTCCCATATTTGTCGAGATGGGCCAGGTGCGGACATGCGCCATTATTCGGCGCAGTCGTTACGACCCTCCGTCAACACTATCCGATCCTCACCTCTTTCCGTAGTCCGAGGAAACGTAGTCGCGGTTCTGCACCACCGAGTGGCACGAGAAGCCGCACTTCGCGTCGTTTTCCTGCGGCGGATTGTTCGCCGCGGTGGCGGGCGTAAACGTACCGGACGCGGCGTCATGGTTGAATTCGGCCCATCCCCATCCGCCGCTGTCCGCGAACCTCTTGCTGTCCTTCACCATGAAACCAGGATCAAGCTGGCTCATGCATTGGGCAGATTGCGAGTTGAATGACAGCGCCCCCGTTCATCGCACTTTCGTGCCGTGGAGGAGCTGTTCACAGGTTCCAACCTCACATCGGCCTATGACTTGTTCGATCGCTTCGTTTCGAAAACGGCGTCAGCGTGGGAAAGCAGGAAAGACTTCGAAACGAAATGTCGGGCAGCACGCTGCCATTCTCCCCGTCACCGGTGCCATAGGGTCGGTTTAGAAGGAAGTCTCGGTTACCGAGAGCTGCCTCCGGTGTTGGGGTGTTTTTCGTCGGCGAGCTACTTCCCTCCCGACTTTTGTTCCAGGCTCATGTACGTGATGAATCGTATTAGGTCAGCGTCAGCCGCGGCGTAAATTGTGCAAAGTAATTTCCGGCGGGCAATTGAGGCGCACGGGAACGACGCTCGAGCCCGCACCAACGGAAGTATAGCCGGTCATACCTCTGTACTGCCAAGGCCCAGCCCCCATCCGTCTTGGCAGCACCGCCTCGAGCTTGATGGGAATGGATCCGGGGAGACAAATCTGACCGCCGTGGGTGTGTCCGCTCAGCATCAGATCAAAGTCGGCATGCGCAGCCTGACGATAGACCTCCGGTGTGTGAGACAACAAGATCGAGAACTCACCGCGGGGTATCGAGAGAGCGGCCTTTTCAATGTTGTCCACTCTGAAGAAATGTGCGTCGTCGATTCCCGCCAGATAGATCCGTTGGTCCTTGCGAACGATTGTTTCGCATTCATTGAGCAGCACGCGAATGCCCATAGCTTCGAGCCCGGGGACCATTTGAATCGTATCGTGGTTGCCGAGCACCGCATAGATTGGCTTTTTCAGATGAGTTGCCACTCGCGCGACACCATCCAGCGCGGGCTGGAACGGCCCAACAGTCCGCCCCCGATAATCGCCAGTTAGGACGCACACATCGTACTGCATGCTGCCAACCAGCTCGATGAGCCTGTTCATGGCAACTTCATTCATATCCACATGAAGGTCGCTAATGTGGAGAATGGTGAAGCCCTCAAAGAGGGGCGGTAATGTCTTAAACCTCATTTCGTTTCGTTTGACGAGAATGCGTTCTGCGTTCTGTCGTGCACGCCAGTAGAGCCCTGTTGCCTTCAGAACATTTCGAATGATCCACTCGGCCCAAGATGAGTTTTCAAGGTGAAAGAATGTGAGGCCCTGGCCAAATACCTGAGCTTCGTGATCTCTCTCAATCCCCAATCGCTGCCGGGCATGGAGCGGCCCGAGACGGATCTCGAGTTTGCGCAGAATGTCTTCGTCCACCAGCTAGTCCTTTTGAACGGCCTTAGGGTAGATATAGCGTATTCTCATGAGGCCAAGGTCATCCCGACAGTGGCTAATTCCCACGCTTCCACTGCATGTCGCGTTGGGTCATTTGGCTCGTGCACTGCAGCAAACTGCATCGCTATTCGATCACGTCGGCGCGGCCGAGCAGCGACAGCGGCGGGACTTCAGGTTAATGGATGAGGCTCGACCGGGG
This sequence comes from Bradyrhizobium sp. CCBAU 11386, assembly GCF_028128955.1. NCBI lineage: Bacteria > Pseudomonadati > Pseudomonadota > Alphaproteobacteria > Hyphomicrobiales > Nitrobacteraceae > Bradyrhizobium > Bradyrhizobium sp. CCBAU 11386. Next base: position 22,215 of record NZ_LBKA01000183.1, on the reverse strand, counting down.
GCCTTGGATGACCGGCGCAAGACGTTCCACGGAAAGGCACCCACAATAGTCAATGAAGATCGAACTAACGTCGGATGCATCTATAAGTTAAGCTGAAGAAACGCAATTTCTGCATATTCTGCAATTATTGGTTTTAATGACGTTGGCGAACGGCACACCGATCGTTGCAAAGAAGATTTTTGGCCCACGTTTTTCCTTTCCGCTGGATGCCGGCACCGTATTTTTTGATGGGAGGCCGTTGTTTGGGCCATCGAAAACCATCCGCGGTATTTTGATTTCAGTCCTCATCACGACAGCAAGCGCCCCGCTTATCGGTCTGGATCTGACGATCGGTGCAATCGTAGCGGGCGCGGCTATGGCGGGCGATTTGTTCTCCAGTTTCGTGAAGCGCCGCCTAAACTATCAGCCGAGCAGCCAGGCACTCGGGCTCGATCAGATCCCCGAATCCCTATTTCCGATGCTGGCATGCCGCGACGCGCTTTCATTGACGGTCGCAGACATAGCGCTTGGCGTCTGGATCTTTCTTATTGGCGCGCTAATTCTGTCTCGTTTTCTATTCCGAGCCCACCTGCGCGACGAACCATATTAGCCCGCACGTTAGCCCGAACGAAGGCAGTGCAGGGTGATTTCTGGTGGACAGTTGAGACGAACAGGAACGACGCTCGATCCAGCACCCACAGAGGTGTAGCCAGTCATGTCGTGATACTGCCAAGCTCCTGCCCCCATCCGTCGAGGCAAGACTGCGTCAAGTATGATCGGAATAGATCCTGGCAGACAGATCTGCCCACCGTGCGTATGCCCGCTCAGCAACAAATTAAAGTCGGCATGAGCCGCCTGACGATAGATCTCCGGTGTGTGTGACAATAAAATGGAGAACTCGCCATACGGGATCTGCAACGCAGCCTTTTCGATATCGTCGGCCTTGAAGCAGTGGGCATCATCGATTCCGGCTAGATAGATTTGCTGATCGCCGCGCACAATCGCCTCACTCTCGTTGAGCAGCATACGTATTCCCATGGCTTCCAGCCCCGGAACCATTTGGATGGTATCGTGGTCGCCCAGAACTCCATAAACGGGCTCCTTTAGATGAGCTCGCACTCGTGCGACGCCGTTCAAGGTTGCCTCGAACGGTCCAAAGTTCTTCCCCCGATAGTCGCCGGTTAGAACACATAGATCGTAGCGCATGTCGCCGACGAGTTCGATCAGGCGCTGCATGGCAGCTTCATTCATGTCCACATGCATGTCGCTAAGGTGGAGTATGGTGAAGCCGTCGAAAAGCGGTGGCAACTCCTTGAACATAACATCATTGCGCTTGACGAGAATGCTTCCTGTATTTCGGTGTCCGCGCCAGTAGAGACCGGTCAGCTTAAGCGCATTTCGAATGACAGAATGGACTGGATACCAGTTCCTTATGTGAAAGGAGAGGAGGCCCCGGCCGAAGATTTGTGCCTCGTGGTCCGTCTCGATACCCAATCGCTGTCTCGCATGGAGCGGTCCGAGACGCTCCTCCAATTTGCGCAAGATATCTTTGTCCATGGAACAACTTCCTCCGAAATCGGCTCGACCTTCCATAGACTCGCGGTACCGGCGCACTGTTGCACGCTGCCTTGAGCAGGCCTCGGTTGATATAGTCACCGAGATGGCAAAAGCCTGGCTCTCCTTTCCGCGCAATAGACATCGCGAATTCATAAACCATCAGCTCCGGTCCGCTTTGGTTTACGAGATCCCTTAAGCTTTCTCGTCCGCGAGCATGCAATGGTGGCTGCAGATCGGGGACAAATCCCAACAGGGAAGCGTCAGGGTCAGGCCGCATGGCGGCCTGGCCCGCCTCTCGGGAATGCAATGCCTACAAAAACAACGCCACAAACGTCAAAACGCAAGAAATTAAAAGCGCACTCGTTGCCATCCTCCGCGGCATCGGTGCTATCGGTGGCCACGCGAAACCTGATTAATATGGTCGCAGTATCCGCGGTCTCGGGCACAGTTCTGCTCGGGCTTCTTGCTGCCAAGCATTTTTGACGAGCAGCATTCGCGTATGCGTTGTTATGGAAGAACTGGACCCACAACGGGACAAAGACGACCGTGAGCATGGCCAAGTATCCGTCGCATGAAGCTTGATGCACGGGTGCCCCACCAAGTCACCGAGCGTGGTGGGCTCTCCAAAGCGCGCGACATACCTGGGCGACGCGCAGAGGGTGAATGGGTTGTCTGCGAGCAGGCGGCCGAAACGGCACCGAAAGTTTCGCCTGACTGGACGTGCGGCGGCGCGGCCTATCCAACTTCAAGATCGTGGATGATCGGTTTCAGACCGTCGGGCGTGATTTCGAGGCGCGCAAGCGTGATCGGTAGCTTGAAGCGTCGGCGCCCAGCACTGCCGGGATTCAGGTAGAGTACGCCGTCGACGGTATTGATCTTCGGCACGTGGGAGTGGCCCGAAACAATGACATCGATGCCCTCAGCTACGGGATCGACCCGCAGGGTGTTGAGGTCGTGCAGAACGTAGAACAGCCGTCCGGCGAGCCGCACGAACTCGGTCCCGGCAAATTCGGTGGCCCACTCGCCCGTGTCCACGTTCCCTCTGATCGCCGTGACGGGGGCAATTCTCCGCAGCGCGGTGATGATCTCGGGATCGCCGATGTCGCCGCCGTGAATGATGTGGTCGACATGAGCCAGCATGCGAAGAGCCTCTGGCCTGAGCAGGCCGTGCGTATCCGAGATGATGCCGATCGTGAAGGTCATCGAAGCGTCCGGTTGAAGCACTGTATCGCGCGTTGGGCCGCGGCTGCCTGATGCACCGCAGGAGCCCCGGACATCGTCCGCCTAAGCCGACTTCCGCCGCTGGCTCGTCACGGGCTTCTTCGCCGCTGCTTCCTTCACCGGCTTCTTGCCTTGGATTGGCATCAACATCTCTTTCTGGCCCGCTGCCACCTTGCGCGGCTTCTTGGCGGGCTTTGCTGCCTTCGCCGGTACAGCCTCCCGACCGACGCTCTGCCGCAGCGCCTCCATCAGATCGACCACGTTTTCACCTTTGGGCCTCTCCTTCGGGCGGATGGTCTTGCCTGCGCGCTTCTGGTTGATCAGGTCGACCAGCGCGGTCTCGAAGTGATCCTCGAACTTCTCGGGGTCGAACGTGCCCGTCTTCTGGTTGACGATGTGCCTTGCGAGGTCGAGCATGTCCTTGGTGACTTTGACGTCCTGGATCTCGTCGAAATACTCCTGCTCGGAGCGGACCTCATAGGGGTAGCGCAGCAGCGTACCGACGAGACCCTTCTCCAACGGCTCGAGCGCGATAATGTGCTCGCGGTTGGTGAGAACCACGCGGCCGATCGCCACCGTGTCCATCTCCCGGATGGTCTCCCTGATCACCGCGAAGGCGTCGTGACCGACCTTGCCGTCGGGACGCAGGTAGTACGGACGGATCAGATAGCGCGGGTCGATGTCGGCCTTGTCGACGAACTCGTCGATCTCGATGGTCCGCGTCGACTCCAGCGCCAGCTCCTCGAGCTCCTCCTTGGTGACCTCGATGTACTGCCCTTTGTCGAGCTCGTAGCCCTTGACGATGTCCTCGTTCGCGACCTCGTCACCGGTATCGGCGTCGACCTTCACGTACTTGATCCGGTGACCGGTCGCTCGATTGAGCTGATTGAACGAGATCTTTTCGGATTCCGATGTCGCCGGGTAGAGAGCCACCGGACAGGTGACGAGCGACAGACGCAAGAAGCCTTTCCAGTTGGCTCTCGGGGCCATGTTACGCAGAACTCCAGTTCGGGACGGCTCGGATTCAAGACGAACGGGAGGGCATGGGTTCCGACAGCATGGACGGGCCCACAAGAGGATATTTTTCACGCCGGCTATCGACTCTTTTGTTCCTGTTACGTTCTATTGAGGCATGACGGACCGACCCGCGAGCTGGCGCATGCCGAACCCGAAGGAGATGGATAAGATGGCCGCTCTCGTCGGCAGAAACGTGCCTCCGAAGCCCGGATTGGCTCCGGAAGCTGATCTTCCGCCTGAATACTGGCAGACGCTCTTGGACGACCCTCGCGCGGAGAGCAGGTCGGGCCCATCTGGAGGGGCGCTGCGGCTGAGCCAGATTCCTCAACATTCTGAGGGTGGGGTGCCGGCGCTGCACCAGGGTCGTCGAGATTCAGAAGGTCGATGCCATCCGCCTCTATGGTCGGGAGGCGCTCTGGAAGGATGTCGGGCGGCGACTCTTGGACAGTACCTGCACGCAGCGGACCGGGCGCCACGAGGAAGACGGCTGCTGGCCTGCGTTCGAGTAGTCGCCGGCGCGGCCAGAACTGGATGCTGCCATGGCACCGAAGCATCACCCGACGCCGCTCAGCGGCGGTGACCGCAAGGCGCTCACCAAGGAATTGGGGAGAGCGCGCACCATGACGACGATTCTCGCCGGCCAATCTGCCGAAGCCCGCGCCAAGGGCGAGGCTCTCATCCGGCAGGCCGACAAGCTGCTCTGCGAATCCTGGAACGAAAGGATGTGGGCCGACGGAGGACCGATCGACCCATCGCCGACCGTCGATCAGGCCATCAACGGCGGTTACGCCTGGCTTGAGATCGAATGCGCACGGTGCAAGACCCGGCGAGACGTCGACCTAGCGGCGCTGCGCCATCCACCGACCACATTCGTCCATGACTTGGCGAGCCGCCTCCGCTGCAGCAAATGTAGCAAGGCGGGTCGCCGGCCTTCAGCTAACCGCGAGATCCGAAACAGTGTAGCACCCAACTTCGTCCTTCCGATCCTCCTCATTCGACCTGCGTGGCGTTACGTAACGGATACCGTTACAGGCGGGCCCAAGTTTCGTGTCGTGGTAGCGCCCTCGACACACACGGCCTTTGGTACACGCCTGAAGCGAAAATGGACGCCGTCAACGGAGGAAGTTATTTTCAGGACAATTCCAGCGCCCCAGAAAGCAGTTTGCGAGGCCCGAATTTTCCAACCCTTTCATTTCCATGACATTTTGCGAGTCGCGATGATGGGAATGGGCCTTCGTTCCATAGTTTCAGCGGTTCCATGCGTTGATCCACGCAGCCGTGGTCGGCCCCTGCTGGTTGAGCACGTCGCCAGGCTTTCTTGATACAAGAGCTATTGAGGTAAGGACGAAGGACGCCTCGGAAGCTGGCTCAGAGGGAACCGTGATCGTTCTCGAGCGCGTCTGCTGCCTTCGCCCGAGATACCACCAATTCCACGCCGAACCGCAGTGATAAGTTCCGCATGGCCATCAATCATCGGATCTCCCGCGAGCTATAGGACTAGCCGCTCCCATGGTCCGGCGGTGTACATGACCGCCGACTTGCGCGCGGCGCACCCGAACCATTCCTCCTTCAGAGGACCGCCTGTGAAAGTGAACGCGAATCGCAGTCAATCACTCCGGCACGATCAGCGCGCGCCCGCGCTGCCGGTTTCTGACATGATCGAAGGCCTGGGCCGCACCGGCCAGCGGCGTTCGCAGGCCAATGGAAAGACCATCGCACTGCTGCTCGACCGACTGGCGCAGCTCCTGCAGCGCGGCTGCGTCGGGCCGAAAGACGGTCCAGGCGTAGTTTTGCGTACCCTTCGGCAAGGCAGCCCGGTGACGCCGTTTGTCGGAGAACGTCTTCAGGGCGCCACGCAGCCAGCCGAGTTCGTCGAAATTCGCGAGCAGCGGGTGCACCGTGGTGGCATGGCCGAGCGTGCCGCTGCGGAGACAACCGAGCAATGAGAGATCATCCTCCCAGGCAGCGAAATTGAGCGTCGCATCGAACGCGCGCGACAGCGACGCGAATGGCTTGATATTGCCGTCGAGCACCTCAGCCGCCCCCGCCTGGCGGCAGGCCGCGAAATCCGGCGGCCGCGCGATCGCCGTCGCCTGGGCGCCCCATCTGGACAGCATCTGCAGTGCGAGTATTCCGAGGCCGCCAGCCGCGCCATGGACGAGCACGCGCTTTCCGCTGGCATTCTGCCGTGTCAACCCGGCGCCGCGCACGGCAAGCCACATCGTCACGAAGCTATAGGGGAGTGCCGCGAGAGCCTGAAGATCCTGGCCCACGGGAGCGGGCAGCACATGAGCGGCCTTGGCCAGTGCGTGGTTGGCGTGGGTGCCCTGGGCGGAAGGCGGCTTTACACCGTAAACGCTGTCGCCGATCCTGAACTCATCGACATTGTCACCGAGCGCCGTCACGGTACCAGCGAAATCATTACCCAGCACCATGGGAAACCGACCTGCCCCGACAAGCGATAGCAATCGCCGGCCATAACCTTGCGCGCGCCGCACATCGATGGGATTGACCGCCGCCGCCGCAACGGCGACCTCGATCTCGCCAGCTGCCGGCTTTCGCCGGGGAACCTGTCGGATCTCGAAACCACCATCTGACCCGAGGCAGATCAGGGCGCCACCTGTCGTATTCGTCACCATCTTGCCGCTCGTCCCCAAGTTCGTGGATGCCACAACCGTCCGATCAGTTCGTGATAATTGCGGGCCACGCGCTTAATCCAGCACGTCGGATCTGAACGCATAACGCTCCAGCGCCGCCCGCAGCGATGCCGCGCCGGCGCTGGCACGAACTCGAACGACCTGTCCGAAGCGGGGATCTCGTTCGAACCAAAGCTCGTCGACGATCGCGCCCGCCTTTGCTGCCTGGGCCCGGACCACCGTCTCGATCTCGCGTTGTTGCAGGGCAGGCTTGAAGATCTTGCCGATCCCGGTCACCGGCAGCGACGGCATGATCCTCACATGTTTGGGGATCGCCGCCCGCTCCGGAATATGGGTCTCAGCGAAGTTCATCAGCTCGTGATCGCTAACGGCAATGCCAGGTTTGGGCTGCACATAGGCGACGGGGACCTCGCCGGCATAGGCGTCGGGGCTGCCGACGGCCGCCGCCATCGCCACTGCCGGATGTTTGCACAGCGCATCTTCGATCAGCTTCGGATCGATGTTGTGCCCTCCCCTGATGATCAGTTCCTTGCGCCGTCCGGCCAGCCAGAAATAGTCATGATCATCCTGTCGCCCGAGATCGCCGGTGTTGAGCCAACGTGCTCCCTCGATGTTGATCCAAATATCCTTGCTCTGCTGCGGATCGAGATAACCCGCGAACACGTTGGGCCCGGTGATGGCGATTGTTCCGACCTCGTCGATGTCCGCCATACGCAGGAAGCGCCCGGCGTCATCGAGGATGACGACGCGCATCTGCTGGTATGGCAGGCGCAAGCCGATCGACCCGGCGTGGCGTTTGCCCTCCGGCGGATTGAGAGAGGAGACGCAAGTGCCCTCGGTCAGCCCATAGCCCTCGACGATCTTGAGGCCCGTCTTCGCTTCGAACGCCTCGATCAACCTGGCCGGCATCGGCGCCGCGCCGCAGATCGCGTATTCGAGGCTCGAGATGTCGTTGTCCCCGATCGGCGCCTCCAGCAGGGCGGCATAGATCGTCGGCACACCGGAGAATGTTGCAATGTGGTAGTGCGCCGCGATCTCCCAGAAACGCGCGATCAGGTTCTTGCCGCGATAGCCTTCGGGGGTGGCGAGCAGCACGTGGTGGCCGTGCATCCACGGCAACAGGCCGGTGGCGAGCTGCGCGTTGACGTGAAAAAGCGGGAGACCGCACAAATAGGTCCGCGGCTCCTCGCGCTCTCCAAACACTTGCGCTGCGGCCCAGGCATCGAAGATCTCGTTGCCATGCGTGCGCACCGCGATTTTCGGCGCGCCTGTCGTGCCACCGGTGCAGAAGTAAGACGAGACCGAATGCTCCGTGATCGTCCGCGGCGCGACCAGGCGATCGGCCGGCTGGCCCTGCATTGCCGTGTGGAAATCCACGACCTCGAATTTGGCGTCAGGCACGGAGGCCGCTGCTGCCGCGACCACCGTCCCCCCGGCGCCGCCAAGGTAAGTCATGACGTCGACCAGTGCGACCACACGAAGCTCCGCGAGCGCCGAAAGGTGCGGCGCAAGCTTGCCCCAAAGCTCGGCGCCGGGAGACGGCGCGAGCGTCACCAGCACCCGCACTTTGGCCGCGCGAAGGATCTCCACGATCAGATCGGGCTCGAGCAGCGGATTGACCGCGAGCACCACCCCGGCCGCCTCCCCGCCCCAGATCGTGAAGTGGGCTTCGGGAAGGTTCGGCAGCACATAAGCGACCGGATGGTCAGCGCTGACGCCGAAAGCGTGAAGCGCGTTCGCGGCGCGGGTGATCTCCGCCAGGAGCTCCGCATAGGTCCATGTCGAGGCGCGCTGATAGGTGTCCGCGGTCAGGAAGAACGACAGCGCCCTCCGATCGGGCCAGCGTTTCGCGCTCGCCGTGAACACATCATAGGTCGTCCGCGGCAAGCCTCGTGAGGCAAGAGGCTCCGCCTCGATCCTCTGAATATCGCCAAGATTTCGCACCGCCATCGGACGCCTTTCGCGTGTAGTCGTGATGAAATTGCGGAAGGGCAAGCTGCACTTAGCGCTGCCAATGGCGACCCGGGTTCGCCATGCTGTTCTTGAGCGCCACCAGCAGCTTCACCCGCGCCTTGTCCTTGATCGCGAGCTTCAGCACCCGCCAGAGCCGTCCCGGTGTCATGCGGGTGTCGATAAAGTCGTCGGGCAGGTCCGGCCCCCACTGGTAGAGGCCGCCACGGTCCATCAGGTGATAGCCTGCCGGCTGTGCCGCGTCGAACAGGTCGCCATCGGCGTAGTGCTCGTGCTTCTGGCCCCAGGGGTCGCGCCAATAGTCGAAGATCTGACTGCCGAGCAGATGGCGACCGACGCCCCAAGCATGGCGATAGCGCTTGGCCATCAGCACCTGCTGGCCCATCTCCACTGCGTCGAGATCCACGACCTCGAACGCAACATGGTCGACGTTCGACTCCATTCCCATGGCAACGAAGATCGTGTGGTGATCGGTCGGCTCGTTGCCGCGATCGAGCCGGGTGAACGAGCCCACCGGCGTGCCGTCGGCGAGACACATCACGTCCGACGGGATGAAGCCGAACGTGTCCATATACCAGCGCACACTGCGGTTGAAATCGGGCGTCTCCAGCACGAGATGGCCGAGCTTGGTGACCTGAGGCGGCTCGAGCTTCGGCCGCTGGGTGTCGTTGACGCGCACGGTCTGGCTCGGCGCGTTGTGCAGGATCTGCGGGCGGACCGGCAGCGGCTCGCTCGGGATGAAGCCGTGGTGAACGTGCACCGCGACGCCTTCCGGATCGCGCAGGTGCACGACCGAGCCGCCGCCCGGTCCGTCGGCCCGCTCGACGCGGCTGCCGAGCTTTCGGGCCAGCGCCTCGAGATCCTCGGCCTTCGGGACCGAGAGCCCGATCCCGAGGAAGCGGGCGTTGCGCCCCCGAGTGGCACGGTAGACATACGGCGTCGGCCCGGTTCCCCGCATGAACAGTTCACTCTCGGTCCGCGCGGCACGCTCAAGGCCGAAATCGATGAGGTAGCGCTCCGCTGTTTCGAGATCGGGGCGCTCGAAGTGCGCGTACAGGAGCTGGTTCGCCTTCACGACGGGCGAGGCGCTGCGCGGCAGCTCGATGCTGCCGGGACCGCTCTTGAGCAACAGGTTGGTAGACATGTGGGTCCTCCTCGAACTCAGGCCGCGATCGGCGGCGCGGTGACGCCGCGCGCCCGATCGAACGGGGTGAGAACCGGCAGATCGCGTCCATGCGGATCGAGCCGGTCGGCGATGAAACGGTCGGGGCGTACCAGTACCGCGCGCACCGCGTGGCGCTTCACCCAGGCATCGAAAGTGGGATCGTCACACCGCAGTCCGAGCGTCCGCGGTCTCTCGCTGCCGCCGTTGACGCAGACGAAGTGGGCATCGAGCGCATCGAGGATGCCGAGGTCACGCGCGGAAAGCATCGTCGCCGGATCGACCCCGATGCCGAGCACCTGCCACTGATGGCACGCCTGAAACGTATCGAGGGGGAAAGAGCCGTCCGGCGTCTTGACGCTGGGCTGCGGCAGCATCTGGCCGATCAGGGCATCGCCCCCCACGCCGGTCAACGCGCTGCGCCCGATCGCCGGCGGCGGCACCACCCCGCCGCGGCCGATGAAGTCGCGGAAGGCACGCGACATGTTCAGGCAGGCGAAGACCGCGTCGCGCAGCGCGGCAGCACCGCGGCTGGTTGGCATGATCACCGACCCGAGCCGGCGCGACACCTCGACCATCTTGCGCACCACCGGCGCGCGTTCGAGCTCGTAGCTGTCGAGGATCGTCTCCGCAGCGAGCCCCCTGAGCACGGACGCCAACTTCCAGGCGAGATTGACCGCGTCCTTCATGCCGCCGTTCATGCCCTGGCCGGCGAATGGCGGCATCAGGTGCGCTGCGTCGCCAGCGAGAAATCCGCGGTTGTTGCGCCAGCGGTCGGCGACTCTTGCGTGGAAGGTGTACGCCGCCTTGCGTTCGATCCGAACCTCGCGATAGCGCGTATTCTCGGCGATGAGCGCCATGATCCGCCCGTCGTTCTTCAACTGCTCCTCCGTCTCGCCCGGAAGCTGCATGAATTCCCAGCGCACGCGATCGCCCACCGCCGGCAGTTCCACGCGCGGACGGCTCGGGTCGCAGTAGAAGCTGATCTCATTGACCTTGTGGCCCTTGACGATGGCATCGACCACCAGCCAGCGCTGGGTATAGGTCGAGCCGATGAGCCTGGCGCCGAGCAGATCGCGGACCCGACTCGTGCCGCCGTCACAGCCGACGACGAATTTCGCCCGCAGCGTGTTCGCGGCGTGGCGAGTTGCGATCGACAGCACGGCCTCGTCGCGACTCTGCACCAGATTGGTGACGGTGTGCCCAAACAGCACCCTGACATTGTCGAACCGGGCCAGCCCCCTGAGCAGAACCCGCTCAAAATCCGGCTGGTAGAAGGTGCCCAGCGACGAGTGGCCGTACGGCCCGCATGCCGGAGGGTCCGCCTGCATCAACACGCGCCCGCGGGCATTGAGGTGGCGGACGTGGGGGTTCGGGATGAGTCCGGGCGTGATGTCGTTGAGCAGCCCAATCTGTGAGAAGAGGCGGAGCGTTTCCGCATCGTAGGCGATGGCCCGCGGCAGACCGAGCAGCCCCTCGTTGGCCTCCAGCACCGCGACCTGCACCCCGGCGATGCCGAGCAGGTTCGCCACCATCAGCCCAACCGGACCGGCGCCGACGACGGCAACCTCAACTTCACGAAGCGGCGCTCGCGCCGCGATGCCTTCCACACCCATGAGACTTCCCCGCCTGACCGTCGACCGGGTCGACAAATATTTTTGAACATGATAGTCAAAACGACTAAATCGTCAATACGAGATTGCAGCTAGTCCGGAATCCGCGCCAAGCTGCTGTGGGTACGGCAGAATCGCGACCCGGGATCCGGCGACACAACGGGAATGGAGGAACGAGTGGCGACCAATCTGGTGCGTTTCGAAGCAGGTAATGGCCCGCGTTGGGGCGTGGTAACGGGAGCGGAGATCGCTCCTCTCTCGGACGACTATCCGACCACGGCGGCCCTGATCGAACAGGGCGAGGCCGATTGGCGTGCGGCCTGCAGCCGCGGCGCGCGCATCGCCATCGCTTCGGTGAAGATCCTGGCGCCGATAACGACGCCGTGCCGGCTGTATTGCCAGGGCGCCAACTACCGCCAGCACATGGTCGAATCCGGAATGGACCCCGACGCCAAGCTGTTCAACATGTTCTTCACCAAGGCCGATGCCTCGGTCTGCTCGGGCGGCGAGAAGGTGACGCGTCCTGCACACGTGAAATTGCTGGACTACGAGATCGAGCTCGCGTTGGTATTCCGCCGACCGATCTCGTCCGCAGTCACGGTAACGCGCGAAACGCTGCCGGACTACGTCTTCGCAATCACCATCGCCAACGATCTCAGTGCGCGCGACGTGCAGCTGCCGCAAACCCAGTTCTTCAAGGGCAAGAGCTACCGCGGCTTCTGCCCGATCGGCCCGTGGCTCACGGTGCTGGAGCGCGACGAATTTCCCCGTATAGAAGACCTCGCGCTCGAGCTCGACGTCAACGGCGCGCCGCGGCAGCGCGACACCACCGCCAACCTGGTGTTCAAGCCCGCCGAGACGATCTCCGAGCTGTCGACCTTCGCGAACATCGCTCCCGGCGACGTGCTCTTGACCGGCACGCCGAACGGCTGCGCGCTGCAGGTGCCGCCGCCGCCTGTGCGCCGGCTGCTCCAGGTGCTGCCGGAGCGCGTGCTGTGGAAGCTGTTCCTCAACGCACAGGCGCGTCGGCCGCAATATCTCAAGCCAGGCGACCGGATCACGGCACGGATCCGCAGCCGCGACGGCACCGTCGATCTCGGCGAACAGGCGACCGAGATCGTCGGCCCATGAGCGTCGGACGAGGGATCCAAGTCTAGACGGCGCTGCCGACGATGCGCCGCCGCGCCGTCGCAGCCTTCCCGGGCAAGCCGGATCGCGCCGCGTCCGCTTGCACCGGAAGGCGCGTCAGCACGGACTTTACCTGGCGCGCGTCGAGACCGATCGCCCGGAGAATCGCCGCGATCGCACCCTCGCGATGGCGCGACGACAAGCGACCCTCGGCAATGGCGGCAAACACTTGCAGCATGATGCCGACCACGACCTCCAGAGCGAGTTCGGCGCTTATGGCGCCGCCCTGGCGCAGGCTCTTCGTGTTCCGCTTGATGTCTTCGAGCAGACGCCGACGCGCGACCTCGCCGACAGTCGCAGCAGCTGCGGCCATCCGCGCCGCCACGCCCGCCCAACCGGGATCGGCGAGCGCCCGATCGATGAAGCAGCTACAGCCGTAGGCAATGCGGAGCGCTGGATCATCGATGGCGAGCCGGATTGGTTGCAGCAGATCGTCGATCTCCTTAACCAGTTCGTCAGCTACGGCAGCCGTCAGCTCAGGCAGATCCTTGAAGTGAACGTAGAATGTCCCCTTGGCGACCCCCGCTTCCCGCACCACGTCGTCGACCGTGACCGATTCCACCGCTTGGCGAGCGAACAGCGCACTCGCGGCAGCAATGAGTTGGGCGCGGGTCCTCGCCCGCTTCTCGCGGCCGATTTCAGCACGACGGACCGGATCGATATTGGCCATACGATGCGTCTCGAAGTTCAACTGCTCATTAGGTCAAATTGACCAAGACGTCTAGAGCGAACGGCGCCTCGAATTACGGACGCATGCCTGGCAAATCCAGCCTGCGCCTATCGCAAGAGGTGCACCTTGTCGGCAAGCAGTCTGGCTGCCCACACTGAAGCTCTTACGTGCGTACCAAGAGCCGGTGCGTCCATTCGATTTGCACGCCCTAGACCGCGTGATGCAGGAGCGCCAAGCGGACGAGATCTGCCGTGTTTCGCGCACCGAGCTTTCGGATGAGCCGCGCGCGATGGCTTTCGAACGTCCGTGGGCCGATTTTCAGATACCGGGCACCTTGCTTGTTGGAGTATCCGCGAGTGCCTTCTCAAATCTGCCAACAGCCAACGGAAGCCGCACCCTCACCGCGTTCTGCAAGGATACAAAATGGCGAATGAGATCTGGCGTGATCTGGCATGGATCCTCGAGACGCAGAGCGGGTCCGTCCTTGCGAGTTGCAGGTAAGAGGTGAAGAGTGCCCATGTTGTATGCTCCAAGCTCCATACTTACTTGCCACGTGCCCCGCACTTGGAGGCCGCTTCGGCAAACGCGCGCATCGTCAAAGGCCGAACCTCCGGTGAGTGGCGGTCTCAATTCTTCGCAAGGGCACGCTCGCGAAGCTGGTAGAACCGAACGGCCTTGCGCGCGGTTTGGGGTTTGAGCCGCAGAAATGTTTCGAACAGTCCTTCCAGGTCGTCTCTTGTTTCACGAGAAGTCTTCAGGACCAAAAGCGCCTTTGTAGTATCCCAATTCAGCCCGGCAGCCTTTGCTAGGACCAGTATCTGTTCCGATTTGTCCTCGACCAACGCCCTCTCGACAACGCCTGCAGGAACGTCGCAGATGGAAGAAAGCGCCAGCACTGTTTCAGAAAACTGCTTCGAACCCGCAAACCGGCACAAAGCGTCTTCGTCGAGCCTGCCAGCTTCTTCGAGTAAGCTAACGCGCATGGAGGCTGACACGAATTCAGGGGCGAGCTGCCGTGTCCGGGCCTGAAGTCGGTCCACCGCCTGAGTAACCACTTTTTCGATCACCTTCCCTTTCGCCGGATCCTCCTTGCAAAGCCTGTCCTTCACAATCAACGAAGCATCGGAGAAGAGCTTCAACAGATGTCGCCGAGGAACATCACTCCTGATCCAGACTGCCACGGCTAGTTCTTCGTCGCCGGAGGAGCGCAGCACGAGCGAAGCAAATCCGAATGCCGAAAAGCGCGCCCCGGGATTCGCCGCGACACAAAGCGCGACATCCCGGTCCCCTCGGTCTACCAAAATCTCGGTCACAGGTTCGGGTATGGTCTTCCGACTTGAGAGCGCCAACAGATGCGCCTGGCTCTTTGTTGCTGCCGCCTCCTCCAAGCTCCGCTGTTCGAGCTGTTCCGAACGCGTCAACATCGGCCGGGCTACTTCGATAAGATCGTCGAGGGCCAGGCTCCTGATCGTCCTTCGAGCTTCGCGCGGGCACTCGGCCAGATACTCGGAAAGCTGGACCCGGGCAGACGATTCGACTTCCGCCAAAAGCCGGGTCATGACTCCATCAAACAACGACGTCTGCTGCGGGGTTAGATCTCCTGATCCAGCAAAGAGATCGGCCATCCGTCTCAGCATGGTCGCCCGGCGACGGACGTCGCTGCTCGCGATGGCGTCCTCCAGCTCGACCGACAGAGAGAGGGACGTATTCATGTTCGTCAGACCTCGCGGCGCACCGCTTGTTTGAGTTAAACGCAAGTGACTTCCAGCAATCCGGAATGCGGCTCGCCCGCGAGGCACAACTCGCCGCATGGGACCGGCTTGCCCAGCAAGTAGCCCTGAATCAGATCGACTCCCTGATCGCGCAAGTATTCCAGCTAATCTCCGGCCTCGACGCCCTCCGCCGTGACCTGCACATTCAGTCCGCGGGCCAGCGTCATGATGGACGCTACGACCGCCTTGCTCGCCGACTTTCGCAACAACTCTCTCGTGAATGATCGGTCTATTTTCACCTTATCGAACGGAAATGAGACAACTGAACCGAGCGAGGCATACCCAACACCGAAATCATCGAGCGCAATGGATACGCCGATATTCTTGAGCTGTCGAAACAGGAGAAGATTTTCTTCCTTGTCTTGCAGAAGCATTGATTCCGTAACCTCGAGCTCAAGTCGATGAGGCGAAAGCCCCGTCTCGACCAACACGCAGAGTATGACATCGAAGAGGGTCGAACCTCGAAACTGCGTGGGAGACAGATTGACCGCAACCTTGGTCTCTTCCGGCCACGACACGGCGTCTGCACATGCCTTTTGCAGAACCCATTGTCCCAGCGACTCCATCAACCCCGCCTCCTCAGCGACTCTGATGAAACGATCCGGATAGAGCAAACCCTGAGACGGATGGCGCCACCGCACTAACGCCTCAGCGCCGCGCGGCCGCAAGGTTCTTGCCTCGAAGATTGGCTGGTAGTGCAATTCGAACTCGCCACGGGTGAGGGAAGAACGAAGCTCATTGACGAGCCGATTCCGCGATTGCGCGCGCGTGTGCATTTCGTCTTCGAAGAACTGAAACCCGTTCCGTCCCTCGGATTTGACGCGGTACAAGGCGAGGTCCGCCCGGTAAAGCAGCTCGGAAGTGGTGAGGCCGTTTGTTGGAGCGATCGCCATCCCTATGCTGATCCCCACAGAGACGTCCTGCCCCTCGACCGAGAACGGTCTCGCCACGATTTCGAGCAGGGCCACGGACAGCCGTATCGCCTGTTCGCGCTCGTCGTGAGCGCTGACTTGCACGATCGCGAACTCATCACCTCCAAGCCGAGCGATCAGATCACCATCTGCAACACTCGACTTCAGACGGCTACTCAGCTGCTTGAGCAGGGCGTCCCCTGCGGCGTGTCCGAGTGTGTCGTTCACGCATTTGAAGCCGTCAAGATCGAGCAAGTATACGATCAGCTTTTGCTGGCTCATCCGGATTTGGTTGAGCCGTTCTGAAAGCCCTTCCAGCAGGGCTGATCGATTCGGAAGACCAGTCAAGGCATCGTGCCGCGCCGCGTGGTAGATCTGCGCTTCGGCCTTCTTGCGAGCCGTGATATCGATCCGAATGGCCATGTAAGAGACCGGCTTTCCTTCCGGACCAAGCTGCGGCGTGATCACGGTGTCGACCCAGTAGAGTTCTCCGCTCTTCGCCTTGTTGCACAGCTCACCCCGCCATACCTGGCCCTTGGCAAGACAGCGGTACATCTGTCTGAAGAACGCTCGTGAATGCATCCCGGACTTCAGGATACGGTGATTGTTCCCAAGTAGCTCTTCCCGAGAATAGCCGCTGATCTCGCAAAACCTGTCATTGGCGTAAGTGATCGTGCCGCGCAGGTCCGTGATCCCGACGATCACCGCCTGGTCCAGGGCATATTGCTTTTCGATCAGTTCCTGCCTGGCTGCCTCGGCGCGGATCTCGGCCAAGCGGAGCTCCGTGACGTCCCGATGCCTTTCTACAAAGCCTCCGTCGGACATCGGATGCATATCAAGCTCAACGAAAACGCCACCCTGCAGTTCATACGTGGCATGAAACGCTTCTCTGCGGCTTATCGCGGACAGATAGTCGGCCGGCTGCGCGCCCACGCATAGCCCCATCACGCGAGCATGCCGACTCTTCAGGAGGTCTTGTACTGGGAGACCAGCGACCGTCTGAGTGGGCGTTAGCGCATACATGGAGCGGTGCTGCTCGTTGCAGATCAGCAGCCTAAATTGGCTATCGAAGACGCACAGACCATGAGAACTACTCTCGATGGCCGTGTGGAGCAGCCGCTCCCAGTCTACTCGAACCTTGCGCTGAACTTCCGTCGGGTCGCCTGACGGAAGCTCGTCATGTGTACAGTGCGGCTCGCCGACCTTGAGAAAAACGCTTTCCATTTCAGTCGTTCGCGATCGCGAGATCGCCCACCGATTCAAGGATCGTGTTGCAACTTTTCATGGTGCCCCGCTGCGTCATATTAGGCGGCTCTGATCTCGGTAAAGAACGCTTCCACTTCTGAGCGAAGTGCCACAGCCTGGCTGGAAAGCTGTTCGGACGCGCTCAGCAGTTCTGCGGCGGTCTTCCGGGTCTCGGCGGCGGCTTGGCTCACGCCGGTAATGTTGCTCGACACTGCCTGCGTGCCGCGCGCGGCTTCCTGGACGTTGCGTGCGATCTCGGATGTGGCAACGCCCTGCTCTTCGACGGCCGCCGCGATGACGGTTGTGATCTCGTTGACGGATCCGATCGTGCCGCCGATCTTCTGGATTGAGCCGACCGATTCCTGTGTCGCGTTCTGGATGGAGAGGACCTGCTCGCCAATTTCTCCGGTTGCCTTGGCCGTCTGTTCTGCCAACGCCTTGACTTCAGACGCGACGACGGCGAAGCCGCGCCCGGCCTCGCCGGCCCGCGCTGCCTCAATCGTGGCATTGAGGGCGAGCAGGTTGGTTTGCCCGGCGATCGTGCTGATCAATTCGACCACGTCGCCGATGCGCTGAGCCGCCTTCGCAAGACCCTGAACCGTATCACCGGACCGGGTGGCCTGATCAACGGCAGTCCGTACGATTCTTGTTGATTCGGAGACCTGGCGGCCGATCTCTCGGATCGAAGAGCTGAGCTGCTCCGTCGACGCAGCGACCGCCTGCACGTTCGTGGAAGCCTCCTCCGACGCCGCAGCAACCGCGCTCGACTGTTGGGTGGATTGCGACGCACTCGCGGCCAGAGCATTGGCCGCACTTTGGAGATGACCGGCCGATCCACTGACAGCCCCCAGCACTGACTTCATCCGAGCGTCGAAATCCTGAATGGCGGCATGGACTTTCTCCTGACGCTTTTCCCTCTCGGCGAGCATGGCCTCCTGGTACACGGAAATCGCGATTTCCATGTCAAGCATCACGGCGCAATTCACGGCCGTCAGCAGTTCGGACAGGTGGGTCGGCCTCCAGCGATAACGGCGGACCGCGAGCGCAACGAGCTGGCTCAAGACGAAATTGTACCCGCCGATATACCAGCGCGGCTCAAGGCCTATGCGGTTGTGAACCATACCAATCGTACGAACACCCTCCAGGTAATCATCATCGAACCGCCCATTGAACAACCGCGCCCAGTGCGTGCCTTGTGCCGTTTTGAGCCTTGGAATGTCATTGCCTATCAACTTGGCAAGCCCAGGCTCGCTCGTGACGTGGCGGTAAAAGCCGTCCAGGATCTTGGGCACAGCGGGCTCGGCTATCCTCCAGAACTCCCGCAGCAACTCGCCCGTTCGGGCGGTGATGCCCATGAAGCGCATGCGGACTTGACGATCCTGGTCTCCGTTACTGGAACACGCGACTAAAGTGAGTGTCATGGCTATGATCCTTTCAAATTCTGCTCGGCTTTAAAAAACGCTTGCGTTAGCACCGCCTAGTCGACGAGCCACGACGAATAGCTCGAAAGTGCGAGCGCCATGTCGACGGCCACATATTTTTCAAGAGTTACCACCAGAGCCGACTTGAGCGGCAGCGGGACATCCGTATGCAGAAGCAAGTGTTCGGCGAACCTTGCTTTCATCAGCGCGTAAGCGGCGATGTACCACTTGGGGTCAAGTCCCATTTCGTGGTGCTTGATCCCGATCAAGGCCGCGCGGCGCAGGTAGGCGTCGTCGAAACCGCTGTTGAACAACGAATGCCAATGCTCTCTTTGCGCGACCGACAGGCGCTCGATAATCCGCCCTTCGAGCAGGGAGCCGGCTGCTGACTGTTGCGTGTCCCGATAGAATGCGCCGATAATTTCGCCGCTTGGCTCCTCGATATGCTGCCACAGTTGCTCCGCAAGCAGCTGGGAGCGCGTGCCGATTCCGAGGTATCGAACGATCTCTTTCATGATACCCGCTCGCATTGGCCAGAGCCGATTGCGGAACAATAATGCGAGCCGACTAATCTTCTGTTAGGCAAAACTGGCGGTGGAGAGTAGTCGGATGCAGCCATTGGGATTGCAGAGAGTCGAGATTTCGAAACTCGGCACAAAATTTGCCGCGCAATTGCAGCGAGGCGGCCAAAGCGAGCCAATCTGGCGGCTTCATCCGAAGAGACCAGCCATTTTAGCGCGGACGCACGCCGCCCTTGCCTGCCGCTGGAAACAGGAATTCGACGCCGGCCTTTGACAAGGCTCTTTCGATCGACGGAACCGCCGGGTCGGAGTGCGAGGAGGCGCCGTCCTGTTCCTCAAGGCGCCGGATGGTCGAACGCGTTGTCCCAGCGGCTCGCGCCAGATCCAGGACGGACCATCGCAATAGCCCGCGCGCGGCCCTGATTTGCGCACCGGTGACGCGGTGAGTCCCGCTCTGGGCGGTGTCGCGCTCGAGATCAAAGCTGATCCCGAGCCATTCCTTGATATTGCCGGCGTCGTCAAGCACTGGCTGACCGGTCGAGCGCTTCCATTTGAAAGCGCCATCAGCCTGGCGAAACCTGTGCACGACGTCGTAGCTCCGCTTTTCGCGGCTGGCCGCTTCGCGAACTCTTTTGACGTTTTCCCGGTCATCCGGATGTATGAACTGCTGCCAACCGGAACCCAGTGCAGCGGCTTGAAGCTCGCCGCTGTGATCGCAATTGATGACCTCGTGGATCTGGCCGTCCGACTTCGCTACCCAGACGACGCCGTCCGTGGCCTTGATCAAGGCCCGGTACCGCTCATCCGCAAGCCGCAGCCGATTAAGCTGGTCTTCGCGACCTGTGATATCCGTGCAGATTCCAAGCGCTCTCTCGCAAGAACCATCCAGATCGACAAAAATGATGATCTGGCAGTAGATCCACACAATATTGCCGCCCCGGCGAATGACGCGGAATTTCCGCCGGATTGTGGATGCCTTCTGTATGATGCGCTCGACCTCGGCTTGCGGCCCTCTGTCGTCAGGATGGGTCACCTGGAGGATAGCCGCGAAGGATGGTGTTACCTTTCCCGGTTCGATGCCGAGAAGATCATAATACCCCCGTGACCACTGCATCTCATTGGTGCGCAGATTCCACCTCCAGAAGCCGCATCGCAGTTCACGCTCGATAACGTCGAAGGTCTCAGTCCCCCCTTCCAAGAGGTCAAACATTTCTCGCTCTTATCTTTCCAGCTGCTGCAAAGTTAACCGCATCGAGACCATTGTCCAGAAGCTCCGGCAGCCGCGCAAGTCTCATCGCGACGCCCCCTCCCAGGAGCCTCACCCGTGTTACATTCAATGTTGAAATGCAGCCTTAGATCCGCCACGGGTCGCCATGCCTGCAAATCATGGAGCGGTTCGCCTGTCGCAGGGAGTGCAGAGCGCGATTTTCAGTACGATCCCTTGGACGGCGCGGCATAGAACGGCGGACTGAAAGGCGCCGAATCACAGGTTAAAGAGTTCTGGCGCGGATCGCGCCAGAACTCTCCTCGTCAGCGTGGCTTGATAGCTTTCCGGTGCGAACGCCCGTGGCCTTTCGGAGCGTAAGCGAACGAACCGCCGGTCGCGTAAAAGGGATCGCGCGTGCAGCTCCCGCTGAGGCCGGAAATCGCGGCGACACACTGCTCCATGGTGTCGAAGTTGCATAGGCGCGTGCTCGTCATGGGCTCCGTCCGGCAGAACTGGTAGTCCTTTGCTTCCGCCGGTTCTGCAGCGTACCAGATAATCGCCGCGGCAAGCGTCGCGGCTGCAATCGTACCGAACGAGATAGTCTTTATCATATTGCTCTCCGTGCTGTTTGTTTCGGTGTTGACACCGAAGAAGAGCTATTGCGGCGACAAATTCGGAAAAAGGCGGCCAACGTGCAAAAGACTGTCACGCAATGCGAGCCAATCAATTGGCTGCTCGCCCCAGTGGGAAACCGCTGCAAACAACGGCCTTGCACGCTTTGCCTGCTCACACGATTGCCTCTTCGGAAGACGCGGACAGTTCGGCGCGGATTAGCCGCACTTGCTTTATGATGAACTCCATGACTGCGCGCGTGCGCGGTGCCAGGTGCCGCCGCGATGAATAAAGCAGGCTGAATGGCATTCCCGGCGAGGGATAATCGCTCAAAACCCGAACCAGTTCGCCCCTGCGGAGATCGTCGACTACCTGGACCAACGGAAGAAAGGCAATCCCGTAGCCCCCGCGCGCGGCAAAATGGACTGCACTTCCGTCATTTGCAAGGAAGCCACCGGTTACCCGAACCTCTTGAAGGCTCTCACGCCCGCCAAATGTCCAGATGTCGGAATTCGGTCCGATGTCGTGGACAATGCAAGCGTGGGCTCCGAGCTCGGCTGGATTGGACGGTTGGCCGTGCCTGTCGATGTAGCTGGGTGCCGCCACAACGACGCGCGCAGCCGTTCCAATACGACGCGCGATAACCGATGCATCCGTGATCTCTCCGATGCGCATCGCCAGATCAAGCCGATCCTCGATCATGTCGCCGAAGGCGTCGCTCACGACAAGCTCCACCTTGAGCCCCGGCCGGCTGGCGAGCAGGGCCGGAAGTCGCGGCGCAAGGAGGTGACTCGCGGCCACCATCATGCCTACCCGGACGAGCCCGACCGGCGAGGCGCTCTGCTTTCCGAGCGCGGCCTCCATGGTTTCGATGCCGTCGAGCACGGGCCTTGCTAGACCGAGCAGCATCTGCCCATCATCGGTGAGGCTGAGCTTCCGCGTCGTCCGATGCAGGAGGCGCACGCCAAAATGCTGCTCAAGAACCGCAATCTGGCGCGCGACGGCAGCTTTGCTGACGTCGCGCTCGCGGGCGACTGCCGAGAACGAGCCGGTTTCCGTCACCCGGACCAGCGAGGCCAAGGCACTTACGATATCCATCAGAGTGTTCGAGAGATGTGGTCGTTCCTAGCCGAACTCGCGGTCATCAGTCGCAAACCAGAACGCGCCGATACCGCCTGTAGACGTAGTAGCAGTCGCTGTCCGAGGAATAGCCATAGTGCGAGCCGCCATAAGCGTAGCCGGCAGCGGCTCCTGCGGCGTAGGCGCCCGCGGTATAGGCAGCGCGATAACCGTATCGGGATCCGGCATAGCCGCCGTAGCCTCCGAAGCGGTTGTAGGTGACCGATGTGCCGCGAACCGCACTCGCCACTGCCGGTCCGCCGCGACCAGCGGCGCCGGCACGCCCAGCCGCCGCGAGAGCACCGCGCGGTGCAGCTCCAGCACCGAGGCGAGGCGCCGGGCCGCCGAGGCCGGCACGTGGCGCACCGGCAG
>NZ_LBKA01000182.1:0-23750 GCF_028128955.1 Bradyrhizobium sp. CCBAU 11386 | reverse complement strand
TCGTCGTATGCGTACATCAAATGAGCGTCTCCTATCGGAGCACGAGCTCGCCCCTGAAAGAGATTTCGCTCAAGAAGTCGGCAGATCGAGGCGGTTCATCAAAGCTTTCCAAGAACCCACACCGCACTGCGCTTAGAACCAGTGGAGCGAACAGCAAGCCGGCACCGCATGGACTGGGCTAAGGTTATGTGTTGAGGGTCTGATGACATGTCTGATCGATTTGCAATCTTCGACGTTTTCTTGGAATAACGTCGCGGACGAAGGTGGCTGTGGTCGGTTCGGACGATCGAAGGCACGCTGGTCATGACTGGTTCAAGAAGCAGCCGATCCGCCGCTCGCTATGAAGCTCACAGGGCGCTTTTTCTGATGCTGCTGAGCGCGCCGTACCGTTCGCAGCACCTCGGGGCGAGAGGCCCAGGCCGATCAACCGGCTCGCGCGCGGCGGTCGCTTCCGCCCAAGCTTTACAGTCACTTGATCTTAGGAAATGTCGCGCACGTAAATCGTAGCCGTTGAATCGCCCCAGATTCAGGGGCTGGCCAGCTCTCGGCGCGTCCGGGCGGCCCTCCTTGGAAGGATTGATTTGACCACCGCTGCGGCGTCGAGGAACGGCGATGTTCGTCTGGTGTCAAATGTCTAGAACATCTGTCTCAATACCGAGCCGTAGAATGCTGTCTTAGTGGCGCCGCGACGGCGCGATGTCAGGCGGCTTCCAGAAGGGCGGCCTTTTTGCAAAGGCGGCCAGCCACCGGCAAAAGGCCCGAGAGATTTCAGAATTGTCACTTCGGTCGACCGCATAGGCCGATATTGCATGCCGCTGCCTGTGCGCGATCCCGGTACTACGCGCAGAACACCTCCGCGGACGAGATCGCTGACAACGATTTCGGGCGCCACGAGAAGGCATTTTCCTGTCATGACTGCCGGTAGAGCAAGGTAGTTGTGGTCGTATCGCGCGCCCGACCTAATGTCTGCAAA
The DNA here is from genome assembly GCF_028128955.1 of Bradyrhizobium sp. CCBAU 11386. Classification (NCBI taxonomy): domain Bacteria; kingdom Pseudomonadati; phylum Pseudomonadota; class Alphaproteobacteria; order Hyphomicrobiales; family Nitrobacteraceae; genus Bradyrhizobium; species Bradyrhizobium sp. CCBAU 11386. Next base: position 22,777 of record NZ_LBKA01000182.1, on the reverse strand, counting down.
GGTCAGGTTCATCGCCCGCAGCCATGTGGGCAGTATGTCGGGCCTGGATGTGATGTTGAGAATTGGCATTGAACGAACAATTGAGAGGTTCTTGCCATGCACATGATTGGTGAACCCACAGAAACGAGTTGCTCGTTGTAGACCTCCCAATCATCGGCCGGTTCGATCGTGGAGAGATCGCGTGTAATCAACACATCGTAGTTGTCGGACGACGTCGGCTGAGACATTGAACTAATCACATCCACGATGACGCCGCCCATCTCAGCGGAAAATGCCTGAAGATTCGGAATCAGAAAGGAGTAGGCGAATGTCGAAAGCGACGTTCGCACCACAATCCGATTGGAGCTTGGGCGAGTCCGCCGGCGCATCCTTTTTGCGGTGAAGCGCACTGTATCGAGTGGTTCGGCGACTGTATTCGCAAAAGGCCTTCCGAACTGCGTCAATTCGCTCCGCTTACCGCGCCGTTCGATGAGGTCTGTCCCCAGATAATCCTGCAGCACGGCGAGGTAGCGGCTGACCGAGCTCTGCGTTGCTCCCAAGGCGCTGGCCGCGCGCGTGACGCTTCCTTCTCGCGCGATCGCCACGAACACGCGGATCGCCTTGAGCGGCACTTCATTGTCGTCACTGGCCATCTTCTATTCCGGCAGGTCCTGGGAATGTCCGCTAGTTTCACGGCAGGGGTTGGCTACCGAGGATATTCCACCACATTATTTGAGGTTTTGAGCTTATTTGATGTTTGACGCTGGATTGCTACTTACCAACGGGATTTAGTGCACAAAACCTGCTCGCCTTGAGGCCGGTGCGGCCCGTCAGGCTCAAAACATCAATTGACCGCCCACCCCACAGCCGAATCTTAAGGACGCCCTGAGAATGATCGGGTGATCGCCTTTTCATGATCGACACACGCGGCAACAGCGTCGCGATCGCCTCTGGGGGTTAGGGCGCCATCTACCGTGTTAAGCTCTTGATGGGTGGCCGCTAGAAGGAAGGCTGCGTTTAGCGAAGGAACCGCGCCTCCGCGGCCTTAACCTCCTGCGTCTTCTGAAGTCTGAAAATCTCGTCCACCGGCAGAATGTCCTTGTGGACGTTCTGAACGCCACCGTCGGCGATAATCCGGCGGAAGGTCTCCTGCATAGCGGTTGCAGCAGCGCGGATGCCATAATTGCCGTAGATCATCATACGGATATTGCGAAGCGACTTGACACGCTCGGCATTGAGATCGGGGTAGGCGTTTGGCACAATGACCAGCGGCACCGATCCGGTCCAGGCCCGCGAAAAACTTTCTATCTCGCAAGGATCCTTTTTCTTCGAATGGATCAGGATCATGTCGGCCCCAGCCTTCACATAGGCTTTCGCGCGATCGAGGGCTTCCGCTTCGCCAAGTCCCGCGATCAGTGCCTCTGTGCGGGCGATGATGAGAAAATTCGGGTCTCGTCTTGTTGCGACAGCAGCCTCGATCTTGCCTTGAAACTCTTCAATGCGCAGCAGTTCCTGGCGGCCCCCGGCAATTAGGCTTGTCACTTTCGGAAAGGTCTTGTCCTCGATGACAACGGCGCTCGCGCCGGCCCGCTCGTATTCGCCGATGGCATGGATGACATTGATCGCATTGCCGTAGCCCGTATCGATATCGGCAACGATCGGTAGCGTCGTGCGCCCGGCGATTGCCCGCAGCATGTCGAGATGCTGTGTCATCGAGATCAGGCTCATGTCCGGTAGGCCATAAAGTGCCGACAGCTCGAACCCGGAAGCCCACAGGCCATCGAATCCGGCTTGTTCTGCGAGGATTGCCGAAAACGGGCTATGGGCGGCCATGATGTGGACAAGGCCGGTCTCGGCCATGCGGGCGCGAAGGCGTTTGGCGGGCGACATCGGAAGGCTTTCAGGACAGGGCTGCGCAGGCGGCAATGATGCGGTCGCACGCGCGAGTAAGGTCCTCGAGCGAGGAGGCATAGGAAATGCGGATGTAGGGCGAGGCCATGAAGCCGCTGCCGGGCACGACGGCCACGGCGAAGGCGTCAAGCAGATACATCGCGAAATCGGTGTCGGTTTCGATCACCTTGCCGTCCGGCGTGCGTTTGCCGATGAGACCCGCGCAGGAGGGGAAAACGTAGAAGGCACCGTCCGGCACCCGGCACGAAAGCCCCTCGGCCTGGTTCAGCCTGGCGACGACGAGATCGCGGCGTTCGAGAAACGCGCTCGCGAATTCCTTGATATGAGTCCTGCCGCCGGACAGCGCCTCGATGGCGGCATATTGCGAAATCGAGCTGGTATGCGAAGAGGTCTGGCCTTGAATGAGGTTCATGGCTTTGATGAGCGCCAAAGGTCCCGCGCCGTAACCGACCCGCCAGCCGGTCATTGCGTCGGCCTTGGACACGCCGTTGACCGTCAGCGTGCGCTCATAGAGGTCCGGCGCGACCGCGGCCATGGTCGCGAAGGCACCGTTATATGTGAGCTTCTCATAGATGTCCTCGGACACCACGTGGACATGGGGATGCCGGCGCAGCATCACGGCGAGCGCAAGCAACTCGCCTCGGCTGTAGACCGCACCGGTCGGATTGCTCGGCGAGTTCAGCATCAGCCACTTGGTGCGCGGCGTGATCGCCGCTTCCAACGCCTCAGGGCGCAGCTTGAATCCATGGAACTCACTGCAGGCCACGAGAACCGGCTTTCCCCCGGCGAGCGCCACCATATCGGGATAGGAGACCCAGCACGGCGTCGGAATCACTACCTCGTCGCCCGGATCGAGACTTGCGAAGAGCGCATTGAAGACGACTTGCTTGGCGCCGCAGCCCACCGTGATCTGGTCGATACTGTAATCGAGCCCATGATCACGACTGATGTTCTTGCGGATCGCCTCGCGCAGCCGCTTGATGCCGGGGACGGGCGTGTATTTCGTCCGCCCATTGCGGATTGCCTGAATGCCGGCTTCGCTGATTGTCGAGGGTGTGTCGAAATCCGGTTCGCCCTGGCTGAGCGTGATGACATCAATGCCCTGATCACGCAATTCGGCGGCACGAGCCGTCATGGCCTTGGTTTCAGAGGGGCGGACGACGTCGAGCCGTTGTGCAACGAGAGGCAAGCTAGAAACCTGTGAGCTTAGAAGATCTTTCAAGGGCTTCTACTCGCTCTCCAACGAGCTAACCAATTTGGTCATCGCATTTTCAAATAAAATGATCGAAGTGTGAGATACATGGTGCATTTGGGCAGAGACAGCCTTCGTCTCTCAGCCATAGCTTCTGGGTGCGGTGCGCAGGATGATGTGGCTCGCCCCCGCTCGTCGCGTCAGGTTTGCGCTCCGGGCTGATTAGGTTGCGTCGAGCGGCTTGGTGGCCCGTAGGACGAGCCGACACGCATCGGTGAGTCGGCAACGTCACTTGTGAGTCCGCCCGAGCTTTTCAGGACAGCAGTTGCGCGTAATCCGTCTCTGATCCCCGAGGCTCCTAGCGCCTTTTGTTCCCACGCGATCTAGACACGAGGCGTAGTCGCGTTGAGCGACAGCTCTCTCCGTTCCGGGACCATTTCGCCGAGGCTCATGCTCCATCTTATTTTGCGAACATCTCATTTAATTATTCGATTGGCGTCATCCGATTGTAGTAACTCTGGCCTCTAACGGCGGGCAGATCCGCGCGCGCATTTGAACGGAATATGGGCTCTCGTTGCCGTGCTCCGCAGAGCTTTCGTGATGATGTGGAAGTGATGGCTATGGCGTCCATATTGATTGACAACATTCGAAAGAATTACGGCCCAACACCGGTGTTGCGTGGTGTTTCTCTCTCGATAGCCGATGGTGAGTTCCTGACGTTGTTGGGGCCCTCGGGTTGTGGGAAGTCAACGCTGCTGCGTACCGTGGCAGGGCTTGAGGTGCAGGATGCAGGTTCGGTCTGGGTCGGCGAGCGGCCAGTGGACCGCCTCAGGCCGAAGCGGCGCGATGTGGCGATGGTCTTTCAATCCTACGCGCTCTATCCCCACATGACGGTTGCTTCCAATATCGCGCTGCCGCTGCGCATGCGCCGCCTCTCGGCCTTTCAGAGGCTTCCGCTTCTCGGACGCTTGCTGCCAGGAACGGCGTCGATCGCTGCTGATATCGAACTGGAAGTCACCCGCACGGCCAAGTCCCTCGGAATCGGCCACCTGCTGGCCCGCAAGCCGGGCCAGCTCTCCGGCGGCCAGCGCCAGCGCGTGGCGGTCGGCCGGGCGATGGTGCGCCATCCGGCCGTTTTCCTGATGGACGAGCCACTTTCCAACCTTGATGCCAAGCTGCGCGTGCAGATGCGCGCCGAGATCAAGGAGTTGCACCAGCGGCTCGGAGTCACTTTCGTCTATGTCACCCATGACCAGGCCGAGGCCATGACGCTGTCGGACCGGGTAGCGGTGATGCTTGACGGCGAGTTGTTGCAGGTGGCTCCTCCGCAAGAGATCTATGCGGATCCCAATGACAGGCGCGTCGCTGAATTTATCGGTTCGCCCAAGATCAATATACTCGACGGTGTGGTACGCGAACATGGCATGATCGATGTGGCCGGATCGACGCTCAAGGTCGAGGCCAATGCATTTGCCGGCACGCATCTCACCCTCGCCATTCGCCCTGAGGCGTTTCAACTCGCCGAACACGGGAGGCCGGGCGCACTGACCGGCTCCGTGCGCATGATCGAACACATGGGCTCCGATCTCTTCGTCCATCTCGATCTGGCAGGGATCGATCAGCCGTTGCTTGCAAGGCTGCCGGCCGAACGAGCGCCTCATATCACTCCAGGCCAAACCTTGCATGTCGGCGTTCGGCCGGACCGGGTCCTTCTCTTTACCCGCGATGGGCGACGTTTGCGCCGGCAAGTGGAAGGTAGCCGGGCAGCAGTGACACCGATCCGGGGGCGCGGCTGATGACAGCTCCTCTGTCACTTTCCGGCACATCCAAAGAGCCGTTCGCGACAGATGGCGTTCGAACGGTCTCACCCACAGCCGCCTCGCCGGCCAAAAGGCGAGCTCTCAATGAAGCGATCACGGCGTGGATGCTGACCGGGCCGGCGTTCTTTTTTCTTTTCGTGCTCTTTTTCGTGCCGGTGGTCGGCGTATTCATCATCGCGTTCACCGACTGGCAGTTTGGGGCACGCTCCCTGTCCTTCGTCGGCTTCGCCAACTTCCGCCAAATCGTCGCCGACGCGGACTTCAGGACCTCCCTCCTCAACACAATTGGATACGTTCTGATCGTCGTGCCTAGTACTCTCGTCCTCGGTCTTGTGATTGCACTTCTGATCGAAAGCGGAAAGACCTGCCGCTCCTTTTACCGCGCCATCCATTTCCTGCCGTTTATGGCGACGCTCACGGCCATGGCAATCGCTTGGGAGGCACTGCTGCATCCCACGATCGGCCTCGTCAACCAAACGCTAGCTGCCATTGGCCTACCGACCGCCAACTGGCTGCGCGACGAGAATACGGCTCTGCCTGTGCTGGCCTTCATAGGCATTTGGCAGAACCTTGGCTATGCCATGGTGCTGTTCTTGGCCGGCCTGAAGAGCATCCCGCAGGATCTCTATGATGCCGCCGACGTGGACGGAGCGGACCTTTGGCTCGACCGGCTGCGCACAGTTACACTGCCGATGCTTGGGCCAGTCTCGATGTTCGTCGTCATCATCGTGGCGTTGAGAGCGTTCGAGTCTTTCGACACCGTGAAAGTGCTTACCCAAGGCGGGCCCAGTCACGCCTCCGAGGTGCTGCTCTATACGCTATATCGGGAGAGCTTTGAATATCTCCACGCCGGATATGGCGCCGCCGTTGCCGTTGTCTTTCTCGCCATAATCGTAATGCTTACTCTCGGTCAAGCCCGGCTCATGGACAGGAAGGTGCATTACCAATGAGCGCCAATATCTCCACGAACCGCCTGTCGCCGCACGCTGCCATTCTTCGACATGCCGTTCTGCTTGTCACCGGAGCGCTCATTCTCGTTCCCTTTGCTTGGATGGTGTCGCTGTCAATCAAGCCGCCAGGCGAAATCTTCCGTGCAAATTTCTCCTTCTGGCCGGCTCAGTTCTACGGAGTCGATAACTATACGAAGGCTCTGACCCAAGTGCCGCTGCCGCGTTACATGGGAAACGGCGTGATCGTATGCACTCTGATCCTCGGCCTTCAGATCCTCGTCTGCGCTCCTTGCGCCTATGCTCTCGCAAAGATTCGCTTTCCCGGCCGCGATCTGCTCTTCGGCATGGTGCTTGTTGGTCTGCTGCTGCCACACCAAGTGCTCTCGCTGCCGCTCTTCATTCTCGGTTACCAGCTCGGCATCCTCAACACCTATGCTGCGCTCGTCTTTCCCTATGTGGTCTCCCCCTTCGGCATTTTCCTGTTCAGGCAGTTCTTTAGGACTATTCCCGACGATGTGGTGCATGCCGCGCGCCTCGACGGCCTATCTGAACTCGCTATCGTCTGGAGAATCATGGTGCCGATGGCACTGCCGGCGGTCGTCGCCTTCTCGATCTTCTCAGTAGTTAGTCACTGGAACGATCTCTTCTGGCCGCTGATCGCGGTACGCGACGAATCGCTGATGCCGCCACCGCTCGGAATTATGGCGTTCAAAAACGAGGAAGCCGGCAACGATTACGGCCCGCTCATGGCCGCATCCACCCTCGTCGTGCTGCCCCTCGTCATCGCCTTTCTTGTCGCTCAAAAATGGTTTGTCGAAGGAATGACCGGAGGGGCTGTCAAACAATAATCAGAGGAGCCGACTGATGGGTCTTTCACGCTGCTAGCCGGGGCGTTCGCCCAGGCGCATCGCAGACCCGTTCTCTCGACGGCTCCGACTTTGGCCGCAATGCCGATCCTGAAAACTGTTGCACGCCCCGAGACAACGGTCCGGATTTCCTATGCTCCGACCGTTGTCAAAAGCTTCTATGAGGTGCTCACGCGGCGGTTCATGGAGTCGCGCCCCAGATATCAGCGTCGTTCTTGATACGCCCGCCGCCAACTACGACGAACTCGTTCAACAGACGTTGAGGCGGAGTATAACGAAGCAAATGCCCGAAGTGCTCACCAGGGATTGAACCAGATCCGACCATCGGCGAGTCGGAGAGTTGCTGTGCCACTCGATGAATTCATCTCAAGCGTCCCGGAAGATGATTGGCGTTCCCGATATCGTGACGTCTTTGGTCTTACGGCGGGAAAACGTATAGCTTGTCTTTGGCACTTTCCATTCCAGTGCTCTTCGACGCCACGGACCTCGTGAAGAAGGCGGGTGGGGACCCCAACAGCTTACCTGCCGACTAGGATGGTGTACTGAAGCTTGGCAAGAAGATCAGTACCTTAGGAGCAGGTATCGGCGGTCTCTATGTCGAATACACCAATAGCGGATGGGCCTTTCAAATGCTTCTGGGCAGTTTTGGCGGCCATATGATGAGCCAAGACGAACGACAGATCGAGTTCGACGGGTCGGCTGGCCTTCAGGCTTTCCAGCTGTTGCAACGCCGGGAGGAATGGGGCCGCCGGCGTTCGAAAGAGAACAAGGCCCGGCAGACATTTCGGGCTGGGACCCTAGGGATCATCTTTACAACTAGTAGCGCGCTGAATGGCTATCAGCAATCGGCGCTGGCAAATTCGACCTGAACGTCGGGCCCTTACCAAGCTTCCCGCTGCCGGCAATGGGATGGTTGTACTGACCAATGATGTGGAGAAGCAGAAGGCAGCCTGGGAATACATCAAGTTCGCGGTAAGCCGATCGGTCAAGACGTGATGGTCCAAACCACTGGCTATGTACCGGTGAATACTGGCGCGATAAAGGATCCCAGCGCCGTGTTGCTCCATTTTACTCTCCCGGCTTACCAGCAGGTCTCTTTTCGTCATGGCCCTCGACGAGCTCAGCGCATGCGGTCACTGGAGGAGGTCGTGAGTGAACTCATTCTGCGGCCATGTCGCTGCGGCCATCGCAAAATCAAAATTTCAAATCGCATTGTTCGATGCTTGTCACCGAATTGTTGCTTCCCAACGATACTGCGCTGGCTCGCACCATCGCGAGAGCCGTAGTGCCAACAAGAGGTGAGGGGTCCGTTTGAATACTAGTGTCGGCTCCTTGGAGAGATGATTGGAGAGATGAAATGGTTCGCTCCCGACCGATGCCTTCAGACGCCGATCCGCAATCGGCGGCCGCATTGTTTGCAAACGAACGGCTCCTAGACGGCGCGAGCTTTCCTGCGATTGTCTTTTGGCGGCCGCCGACCGGTACCAATCCCACTGTGATCTTCCTGCCAGGTGGCGGCCACTTGGCTCGGGTCGCCTATGGCCATCCGGGCGCAGATCCGCGGGACTTCGTCGACTTCTGGTTGCGGGAAGCGGGGTGGGGGCTTCTCGCTCTATCCTATCCCAGCGACCATCCCGCCTTTTCGCGGGTCTACCCCGACATGACCGTCAGGGATTGGGGTGCGTCGGTCACTGCGATCACTCTGAGCCTCTTGGCTTCGTGCCCCGCGCCGGGCCGGGTCGTCGTGGCCGGTTGGAGCATGGCCGGCCGGGTGGCAAGGTCTGTTTGTCAAGGGCTTGCACGAGGCGGTATGCCGCCGATCGGGTTCATCTCGCTCGCCGCCAGCGCGCCATTTCCCGGCTTGGTGCCCGCCTTCGAGACGGGCGAGCCGGTGACGGAGGCGGGACTGTGGAATCCATCAGCTGCCGAGCCCCGCCTGCCACCGCGCGATTCAAATTGGGGCCCGGAACTTGCGGCCCAATCCGCCCACAACCACCACGTGGTCATTCCCGAAGACGTCTACCGGCGCGACTATCGCGCGAACACGCCACTGTTGTTGCGCGGCGAGCCGCAATTTCTGCGGACGCGCGGCAAGGCTGTTTCCATCGCTGAGGTGACGGAGGAACTCGGCACTTTTGATTTCGCCTCCCATCCGCTGACAGCAGTAATTGCGCCGACCTGGCCCTCCGATGCGCGTCACGCCCTGACGGATTCTATCACCTGGGGTTTCCTGAACGCACAGCAACTCTTCGAGCGCTATGTGAGGCGCTGCCACGACCTGTCCGCTATCGCTCCCGAGCACTGGGAGCGGCTCCGATCCTTGATGTTGGATCTGCCGCGGCGCCTCACTCGGACGGTTTCGGGTGGCCATTTCTTCTTTGTGGGCGCGCGCGGCGCTGAGGCGACCGTGCGCCATCTGGTCGATATCGTTGACGACATCGCATCCTTGCAAGTCGAAATCTCAGTCCTCTTAGCAAAGAGCCAGGAACGTTCTAACCGCGGCTCTTATGCGTAGCTCTACTCAAAACAATATCGGTGAGCCATTCAACGGTCACATCGCCTGATGCGTTCTGGTGCCGCTCAAGAATCGCATCAATCTCTTGCGCGATTGTGCCCGCGCCAGACTCACTGATTGCGAACTTCATGTGTGACATGGAATAACAGTAGCCGCGAAACTGACTTTGGGTAATTGTCTGACGCCACTCCAACTGATGGCGCTCTACACCTCCCAGATCGGGACGCGCACGGAGTTCCGCCTCAAAGTCAGCTTTCCCGTCGGCGCCAAATAAGTCCCAGTAGTGACCCCGACGAAATCCTGGGAAATGGCGCTCTTGAAAGCTGGCAAAATCTTCCAAAAATGCACTTTCCCAGTATCGGTGCTTGTTCTGCACAAACAGCAATGTTCCGAAAGGCTTAAGCACCCGCGCGGCCTCATCGTAGAATAGCGGCCTATCGAACCAATGGGCTGACGTTGCTGCTGTTACAAGATCGCATGAACGATCCGGCAACGACAGGTTCTCGGCCAACCCGACCAGCACGTCGAGCCCGCGAAAGCTGGCCGAACGCTCTTTGGCGATCGCCGCCATCTCCGAGTTTGCTTCAATGCATGTCAACCTCTCAATGCTCGGCACCGACTCCATGAGCTGTCGACTGAAGATGCCAGTTCCGGCGCCAACATCTGCGGCTGACCGGATGGGCGCGGGTGCCACATGATAGCGTGCCAGGATGCAAAAAACGCCTTGAGGATACGCGGGTCTATACGCATCGTAGGCAGTCGCGCAGTCATCATAGAGCTGCCATGTCATGGGGGCGTTCATGACCACTTCCTTCATTGAGTATCGGAAGCCGCAATTATTCGGTGGTAACTCATTAACAACGATCGAAACACTACCTACTCTGGTGAGAAAATCGGCCTGCGGGCCTGAAGATGACATGTGACCTGCAACTTGGACAATTTTGGGCTAGAGTTTTGTGATGCCAAAGACGATGAAAGTCTCGAAGTTTCGTTCGCCTAGACGCACTCATTTTGCAGCAGGGCAACGACGGCGTAGCTATCGCCGAGATCTGTGGGAAGGTCCTCACTCAACCGGGGCGACATGTTTTGATTGGAAGGAGAAAGTATGACAGGCTGTTGCCACAAAGGTGCGGCAGCCGAGCTCAGGAGGAAGGCCACGTTAAAGAAAGCTGTTGGCGGATCTCTCGCTCGACGAGATACTGCAGCACTGAGCCGCCGAAGCAGGGATCCGCTGTCGCGAGCTGATCGACGTACGCAACTCGCGGCCGGCTCCTCGCCGTAGCAGTATTCGCAGCTATGGCGCTGATACAGCTATTTTCTGTCGCCGGGCTTGATTTGAGCGCCGGAAGGATGGCGAGCAGCAGGCCGGCAATAGGTCTCGAACCGACGTCCGGTCTATGGCGCGCTGAAGACGGTGCAAAATTATCCGCCGTCCGAGGTCCTGTTGAGCATCCGCAAGACGATCAACCGCCGGTGCGAAGTAAACGCAAGCCTGTCAACCAAAGCGTAGATCGGTTGATCAACACCAAAGTTCTGAACGCGCCAGTTGCATCTGATATATGGTCTCGCCTGGTTGGAAGAAAGTTGCGCTTGATGCGTTCGCCTTCTGCGCGCTCTCCATGAGCAATACCGGAATGGCGCGTATCATCCTCGCTGCTGCCTCGCTGCTGCCTCGCTGCTGCCTCGCGGCGGACAACGGGGGGCGAGCGCGCCGTGAAGGAGATGCCAGTGCCGCGGGTCTACCGTTCCAAAGCCGATTGCGGTAAGCACTCTCTGACAAAAGTGCGGTGGCGGGTATGGAGCGCGGTTGATGAGCCTCGATTCTAGCCCGTTATCGCTATGGCCCATTCGGCTTCGGGCCCGAGCCAGACCATATGCGATATAGGCTTTCGCGTCGCTGTCAGGGCGCATAACGGAGATCAAACACGTCGTCATCCGCAGCGCCCATGAGCGCAGATCCCAGGCAATCTTGCGGAGCTAGAAAAAGACCGCGGTAGACGCCGAGAAGTTCAGGGCATGTCCGGTCTGGGGCGTGTATGTGATACTGGTGGGGTGATCGATGTATGAAAGTCCTAGGTTCAGATATACTCCCGGTGCAAGATGCGCGGTGTAAGTTGCTGAGATCGCTTTACTGTCGAGATGAACGAGACTCCCTTTGGCCGCGGCGGCGTCCACTGCAAAATGGCTCCAGACGGTATCAGTGGCAACAACGGCAATTTGATCACTCGGCCGGCTGTCGAAAAGTCCTTTCGCGTAAAGACGGAGCTCATAATACTCAGTGACCTTGTTTAGGTCAGGCGGAGCGTACATGACTGTGAAACCACCATAGATGCCGCGCGCTGCCGAGCTTTGGGCAGCGGTCTGCCAGAGTTGCCTATCAGCAGCAACGTAATAGAAGCTGTTCTCATCAGCCCTTGGCCCGTTCGGGTACTGCAAGTTGTTGTAGTTGCTGTTGTTAAACCCGGCGCCTGCCCGCAGCCAAGTGTCCGGTACGCCTACGGCTGCCTTTTCCTTGTACCCAAGTTCATTAAGCACGAGCAGGCCCGCGTTTGGCGTACTCCAATTTAAGCCGGTGGGATTTTGAGTTAACTGCACAAATTGGCCGTCTGGACTAATGGAGCGCTGGAATGAAACTCTGTCATATAGCCGATCATTAACGTTGAACTTCAGATTGACAGCTGGAGTCGGCGCAGGATTGTTGCTCATTCCTCCTTGGAACAGGATATTTGCGGAGGGCCCGAAAACATTGGCTCCTGCGTTTCCGCCGACCAATGTGCCTGCGAACTCGTTTTGATTTGGTAGATAGCCGATCTTGAATTCGAGCTTCCTGTCGAAAAATGTCTGATAGTAGCTAATTGTGTCGATTCCAATTCTATCTGGCCCGCCGGGCTTCCATGTCCAGTATTGCTGCTCCGCCGCCACCACGATCTGGCCGTCGGGAATCCCATATCGGCTAAGATCATAGGTGGTCCACATGTAGTTTACGGTATTAAACGTTGGATTTTGGCCGTTATAGAGTTGATTGGCGATGGTGCTTCTGGCCGCATTCGGCAGAAGATTGTTCGCAAAGCTATTTTGGGTCCAGCCCACATAGCCAATCCCGACGTTCGCCAGCGCGGATCTAACGCCCCCCGCATCCTGATCTATCGTATCCGCGGGACCAGGTATCCCGAGCCACATGCCTTTTGGACGGAGATTCTCGAATTTTGCGAATGGGTCGGTCTTCGTTTGAGATAGCTCGATTTTTTTCTGTGCTTTCCTTTTACGAGGCACGTCCGGACTGTCGCTTTTCGGGTTGAGGATGTTGGCAGTTTGCGCCAGCGTCGAGCTGCTGACGAGACACGCCGCGAACGACAAAGCGATAACAAGCCCACGTTGGGCTGTAGTTCGTTGGATGCTGAGAACAGATTTTGCAGATAAACCGGTCGGGTTTAGCGGCTTCACGTAAGAAGTTTGCGGAACGTGTGCGATCGCAACCTCGGTGCTGTTTGTCTCTATTCGCATAATAACCCTCCCGATAACGACAAGAACTCATGACGCAGACGTCATCGCATTGAGACCGCAACAGATAGATGACACCCATCGAGCAATTCGATATGGACTCCTGCAAGATGCGATGCCGTGCAGCGCTAACAAGAAGTCACAACGTGCGAGAGAAAGAACTGCGCTTGTGACGTGCTGCTGTCCACTTTGCTGAGTAGCATTTTCTCAGAGCGCGAACTTCCGACGTGGCAGCAAGTCTCGACCATTCGCTTAGTCCGGGACCGTGCTATGCGTCGTTCGTCCGGGTCGAGGCCGGCGAGCGCATGCAGCGATGCTTCTGGCACGCCGTTCGAGACGCTCGGAATACGCTGACGCGGTGCTGGCGCCTCCGCGACTCGAACAGACGACTTCAATCAAATCTCCCCACATCAGTTTGATTGTCTGGGTAGCGGTCATCATTGGACGGAGGCTCACGTTTCGCTATCCTTGCGCTGCTGGAGGTGCGTGCGACGTGGTCTCTGATCCTTGCCGCGGAATGGCTCGTGCCGGATATTGCTGCTGGCAATTCGGGCGGCTATTTTGCCGAACTCGCAACTTCGCTGCAAAAAAAAGGAGCGCTTGATCAGAGCGTTCGGTGTACTGCGGGCCGATAACATCAGCGTGCGGCCAATCGGTTTTCGTGGCCGGGAGCAACGAGGGTAAGGACGTCACGCGTCGCGCGCGGCTGCAATCTGTTCGTGCGTTCTATTTGATCGCGGCCTGACCTGCATTCGCTCACAATATTTGATCTGCTAGTGGCTCTGCACAGTCATTTTGACGGGTTGCGTCCGGCGGCGATCAGATTAGCTCCGGCAGGTCTTGGGATTAACGTGGACCTCGATGCTGTGAGAGGTCCTTGGCTGTCGTCTGATGCCGTAATCGTAGCGTTCGAGCCGGCCGGGCTCGGTGGGATCGACTGACGCGCCTCGGCGATGAGTTGCACGGGGCCTTCGTCAAGACACACCACCGGCCGTTCGGGATCGGGCACCTCAGCAAAGAGATCGAGTGCGTCTTCCATGCGTGCGACGTATTCGGCATCAACCTGCGGAACGCACCACATGTCCTGGCGCCAGGGTTTAAGGCCATTCTCGGTCAGCGGAGCCGAACCGTCTCGTGCGAATGGCTCTGTGTTCGGCGAGCTTGACCATCGCGCCTGCCAGCAACTTGAGTGTCCAGCGGCACGGCCCTCCGACGGACTGGCACAGGCATGTCTTCACCGGCAAGGCCTCTTCCTTGCCGGTGAGTTTGCGCTCCGCTCCGGGGCGCAGCTCTTCGCTCAGTGCCCGCTCCAGATTGCCTTCCACAAAGCGCCGCTTGGTCCGGTACACGGTTGAGGCGCCCACGCCAGCGCTCCTGGCGATCCCCTCGTCGCTGCCTCCGCCATCGGCGGCCAGTGCAGTCGGGTATAGAGGTGGATAACGACCAGATACTGCCCCTGGGCTTGGGCGTGAAGGGTTTTGCCACAGGGCTGAAACGGAAATCCGATTCTGTTGTCGTGCGTGCCTCGAATCAGGGGGCTCGCCACGAATGTAAGCTATCGGGTCGAACTCAGCCAAATCGAGCGGACCTAACCCAGGGAGTTGCTCAGCGGCGTCGAGCATGCGTCCCGGGAGCTCAGGCGGGCGTAGATTTTGCTAACTCGTTCCAGCGTCATTCATCATCTGGTGAACCGACGGTGGGCCGACGTGGAATATTCCTGCATGTCGGTTTCGGCCGGGGCCTGTGATCGAGTATCGTCGCAATGCCACCGTCAACCTGTTCGTCGTGCTCGACGTGCATTGTCCTTGGAAGATCAAACTCACCGAGCGGGGCGCGGCAGAAGGCTATGCCCAATGCATGCGCGACCTCGCCGGCATCCACTATCCCGATGCCGAGATCATCCGGATTGTGCAGGACAATTTATCGACCCACTCTGCCGGCGCCCTGTATCGGCGTTCCCGCCCGCCAAAGCCAGGCGCGTTCCCAAGCATGCAAGCTGGCTCAACATGGTTGAGATCGAGATCGGCGTCTTGCGGGGAAAGTGCCTTGATCGCAGAACTGACGCCCCCAAGCGGACTGCGCCGCGAAATCACCGCGTGGGAACGGCAGAGGAATGCCGCACGCTCCCGCATTAAATGGATGTTCACTACAGACAAGCCCGCACCAAAATGGGCCGCGCCTACCCTCCCCAGTCTTCCAAAAGTGTCACAATCACAGTGCAGAGCACTAGTTTGTTGGACAAGGCCAGCTCTGTTCGTGCGTGGTTTTCATAAAAGCGCGCTCTACCATGAGCGACGCTCTCTCTTTTCAAACATCATCCTCCGAACGCATCGCATATGGCGCGTGTTCTCATCGAACTATTCGATGGTTGTCATCCAGTTGCAGCAATTCGAGCTTCTAAGGTCTTGCACGTCAGCGGACGCATCATGGCATCCGTATTGACTGAGAGCGACCGAAACAATTGCGTCGGGACGTTTATGACGGCTGTCGGGGATGGCGAAGTCCTGAAGCTGGTGGGCCGTTGGATCCGTAGAGATCGGCGGTTCTGCATGGTTTAGCCGCCGCCGCGGTCATTTTGAGCGTTCTTGGACAATGATGAAGAATTCCGAAGGACAATCCGCATCCGAATGAGTATCAGCACCCAATGCAGGCGTATGAATTCTGATCTCCGCTTCCTCATTGTTGCCTTTGATGGTTTGCGCGCCGACCTGATCGGCCCGGGCCTGACCCCGAACCTTTGGCGCCTGAAGGCGGCTGGAGTGACGCTTGCTAGCCACCGCACCGTCTATCCGAGTGAGACGCGCGCAGCCTTCCCCAGCCTGGTCACCGGCGCAACTACCGCTCGTCACGGCATGGTCGGTAACGCATATGTCGACCGCTCCGTCACGCCGCCACGTTACATCGACTCTTCTGATGCAATTCTGCTGCGCCGACTCGACCTTGAGAGCGGGGGGCGGCTTTATTCGGCGCTGTCGCTCGGCGAGATATTGGCGGCGAACGGGCGAAGTCTCGGTGTCCTCTCCACCAATACGCCAGGAACGACCCGTCTCTTCCACCATAAGGCTGAGGAGTTCGGCCACGTCCGCCTTTCGGGCCATTTTCGTGAGGTCTGTACGCCCGATGACGTCCTGGCCGAGGTCGAGGCGCGGATCGGGCCCCCGTCCGCAGCGCCGCCGAATACCGAACCTGACACCGTCGGGCAGGAATGGATCACGACAGCCTTCCTCGACATCGTCTGGCCGAGATATCGCCCAGACGTCACCGTTTTATCCTACGGCGAGCCGGACATCACATCGCACTTTCACGGAACAGGAGCTGAGCCAACCCGGTCCATCATTACCCACTGCGATCGCCAATTTGGGCGCGTACTCGACTGGTGGGAGGCCGAGGGCCGAGGCGCTGGCGTGCAGATCATCGCGATCTCGGACCACGGCCATATCACTGGCCATACACGTACCTCGGTGTCTATGAGCCTGCGTGCAGCAGGATTTAGCCCCGGCATCGCGCCTGCCCGCGATGTTAATGTCGTAGTGGTGCCGGGCCAAGTCGGCGCTCTGTATCTTGCCGACCCGAATGACACGAACGTTGCCTCGTTGGTTGCGACCATTACGGCCGCGCCATGGTGCGGGCCAGTGTTCACTCGCGCGAAGGACGAGGTAAGGGGCATCGCCCCGGGGAGCTTTTCAAACCGTCTCGTGTACGCAGATCATGCCCGTGCGCCGGACGTCACCTTTTCCTTTCGTAGCGATGATACCATCGATCCCTTCGGCCTCGTGGGTGGCACCTTCTATGACAGTGCTCACCCGACCGGGCTCGGCCTTCACGGCGGCTTGCATCCAAAGGAGCTTGCGGCGGTCGGCATTATCGCGGGCTCTGTCTTTGCGTCAGATAGCGTCTCTAGCATCCCTTCCGGCATCTGCGATTTCGCGCCGACCATCTTACATCTGCTTGGCATTCGCGCGCCGCCAAGCATGTCTGGCAGGATACTCAACGAGGTCGCCCGAACCGGAAGACCACCTCCAGAGCCGACTGTCCGTGGAGAAACTTTCGAGGCCCGATTGGGGGACTATCGCCAGGTTCTCCGGCGCGTGGCCGTAGAAAGCACCACCTACGTTGAGAGCGGAATTGCAGAAAGCTGAAGACAATGGCTGCAGTTCAATCTGCAGCGCCACAGCGCGCGGGCAATCCACGTCTCGATGTCCGACAATGTGCCTTAAGGTGAGGTGGCTGGCCTCAACTAAATCTCGTCCAGACTGCATTAGAAGCAAGTCGAAAGAACTGAAGCATTATTGTTGAGGATCGACTCTTATGCCGCATGCGAATGAATCTCGTGATTGGCCTCATGGTCAGTACCAGCACCGAGGAGTGGTTTACGGTCTGAACGGCGCAGTATCTTCTGCTCATCCACTCGCAACTCAAAGTGGGCTGATGTGCTTACGGAACGGCGGTAACGCTATTGACGCGCTAGTCACTACGGCCGCCGTCCTAAGTGTAGTTGAGCCGAATTCGTCTGGAATTGGAGGCGTCGGCTACATGGTTGTCGCGGAGCCGAGAACGCCAGTTCCTCAAGTCCTTGACTTCGTCGGTCCGTCGCCGAAGTTAGCTCTTCGAGATCAATTCAAGCACCCAGGAGATAAAGACCACGGGATCAAGTCGGCCATAGTGCCGGGTGCGATTGCCGGCTGGGACGCGGCGCTCAAACGCTATGGCACAATCAGTCTCGGTGACGCTCTGCAACCGGCGATCGAACTAGCAGAGGGTGGCTTCCCTGTGTCTCAATATCTCTCGCGGATAATTGGCGCCTCCTGGTACACGTTCTCCAAATATGAAACTACAAGCTCCATTTTTACACCAAATGGCAGCCTTCCTGAAGTTGGCGATATTTTGGTTCAACGCAATCTTGGCCGGACTCTGCGCGTTGTTGCTGAAGAAGGCGCGCGATCCTTCTACGAAGGGAGCGTTGCAGATGAAATCGTATCGTTCGCTCACGACAATGGAGGTCTCCTATGTCACGATGACTTAAAGTCCTACGAACCGATTTGGCAGTCGCCCCTTCATGTGACGTTCCGAGACAACAGAGTATATTGCCCGCCGCCTCCTTGTAGTGGCCTGCGTTATCTCGTCTCTCTCAATATACTTGCAGGCATACAGGATCTCCAACTGAAGACTGAGGCGGATTATCTACATCATTTGATCGAGGCATTTAAGATTGCTGGCGAGGATACGTTGCTTCAACTACATACGCCTACCGGTTGGCAAAGATTCTTGGAGCCATCCTATGCAAGTGAAGTGTTGCGTGCCGTCGAGCACAATGCCGCAGCTGTCTGGTCCGGAAATCGGTATGGTACAGAACCCCACTACGAACTAAAAATGGACGATACATTTAAAGCGGTTCGCCGCGAGAGCACGACTCATCTCGTGGCGATGGATCGAGCTGGCTACGTTGCAGCATGTACGCAGACCATCGGTGGTGGCCCGGCGAAAGGATTTGGAAGCGGCGTCGTCTATGGCAATACCGGAATATTGATGAACAATTTTGCTCACTGGTTCGATTGGGATCCAGAGAGCCCCAATACCATAGGGCCAAACAAAAAAGTTGAAATGTGTTTAGCGCCTTCGATCATCGTAGGCCGTAACGGCGCTATCGGCGCCATAGGTACTCCTGGCTCCTGGCGCATACTACAAACAACCCCGCAGATGATACTAAATCATCTCGCGCTCAAGCAAAACGTACAAGCCGCGATTGAAGCGCCTCGCTTTTGTTTCGGAGATAGTGGTCAAATCTGGATGGAGGGGCGCTACTCAGCCGAAACGATCCAGGACCTTCGACGCAGGGGACATGCGGTGGAGGAGCTGCCCGCGTGGACTCCAGTTGTGGGGGGTGGGCATGGGGTCGTGAGATGCGCTCGCACCGGTTGTCTTCAGGGTGGGGCCGATCCGAGGCGTGACGGCATTGCTCTCGCATACTGAAACCATCGTACCGCGCAGAGGACAAATGGAGCGTGCGCTTCTGGCGCGTTAGCACTCAATGACGCGCAAACAAAAGTTTATGAAGAATGGGCGACTGTCAAAAATTTCATCTCGATCGGAACCTGCCACCTGAGCCGCCTGAATCCCGCGACGGTTTGCGCTCGACTCTGCTTAAGATTGTCGATAATGGCTGCATAAACGGCATAATGCGCCATCATCGTTATGGGGACAATGAAACCGACCAACTTGCGGCGAGCAAGTGGCTTGGCGAAAGATTTGGCGATGTTGATCTGAGTGGTCGGATCGTCCTAACGAATGGTGCCAAGAATGGTGCCCTTCTGCTGCTTTCGTTGGTCGCAAAATCCGGCGATACCGTTGTCACAGAGGAGCTTAGCGCACTTGCTGCTTGGGAAATCCCAAGACTCCTAGGGATACGCGTCATCGGAACGCCAATCGATGCTCATGGGATATTACCAGATGCTTTCGAGCAGATTTGCAGACTTCATGCTCCGAGAGCTCTGTTCACGGTGCCGACCCTCCACAATCCGACTACGCACGTCCTTGGTCTAGACAGACGGAAAGACATTTCTCGTGTTGCCGAGAAATTTGGAGTTTCAATTATCGAGGACGACATTTGCGGCATGTTACTGCCGGATGCTCCGTTGCCGTTTGCTTGCATCGGCCCCTCAAATGCCTGGTATGTTACCGGAGTTGGCAAGACTCTAAGCCCAGGATTCCGTTTCGGCTATATTGTCGCGCCCACTTCCCAGCACGCTCGTGACTTCATAGCGCGATTTAGATCGACAACAACCTGGGTCCCATCTCCGCTGTCGGCTGAAATCATTGCGCACTGGATCGCGGATGGAACCGCAAAGCGGGTGCTTGCGGCCGTGCGTGAGGAGGTTACCGCCCGGCAAATTCTCGCCACTAGCTTGCTTAACGATTGCGACATTGTAGCAAAGCCTTGGGCGCTGAATCTCTGGCTTCGCTTTCCGATGCATCAGTCCGCAGCTGATCTTTTGCTTGCGGCTCGTCGTGAAGGAATTTTCCTCGGCGCTGCATCGATCTTCAATACGAAGTCCGACCGTCCCACGAACTCGGTGCGTATATGCCTAGGCGGTCCATCGTTGCGCGAAGAGCTGCAGACGGCTCTTCAAAGGCTCTCCAACCTAATTTGATTCGTCCCAAAAAAGCGAGAAAGTCACCATGCGTCACGCGCTGCTTATTGCAAGCATTTTCTGTTGCGCCTTGCCTAGTGGGGCTTCACCGGCCATTGCCCAGAAAGTCATCCGCATCACGGCTGCTCCAGCGGCGTGGGCGCCGATGTTTCGAGAACTTGCGGCGCAGTTTGAAGAGCTAAATCCGGATATCGCGGTCAAGATTGAAGCAAAGAATCGGGATTTTGAATCTTTGACTGAGCAGACGCTGCGCGAGGCTATTACCGGCGATCTTCCTGATTTAACTGTTACCGGTAGCAATCAAGTTAGGGCGTTCGTCGAGCGTGGGTACGCTGTAGATCTCGGTCAATTCATGTCAACCGATCGGGAATGGGAGGACGTAGGCTATAGCTCCGCGGCGGCGGACACCGGGCGCATCGACGGGCACCAATATAGTTTAACCTTGGCGGCTTCGATGCCGGTGATCGTCTACAACAAAGACTTGATCGCAAAGGCTGGTGCTAATCCTGAGGCGTTTCCGAGCGAGTGGCCGGACATTATCAATTTAGGTAGAAAGATTGCGTCCACCGATCAGGACATCGGGTTGTTTTTCGAACACGAGTCAAACGGAAATTGGATGTTTTTGGCTCTGCTTGAAAGCGTTGGAGGAAAAATAGCGACACCATCAAACGACGTCGCCTTTGCCAGCCAGCAAGGGTTGTGGTCGTTGGACGTTATTCGGCTGATCGGCGAAGCCGGCCAAGCGCGCGTGGATATGTCGAGAGATCAAGCTCGTCAGGCATTCACTGCCGGCAAATTGGGAATTCTCGTCACTGCCAGCTCAGCTATTGGAGGATTCCAGAAGCAGATTGGCGGACGTTTCCCGCTGGGTGTTGCCCCTTTTCCTCTTCCATCACCGAGTGGTCGGCTACCCGTCGCTGGCTTGACTGCGATTTTGCTCTCGAAGGATCAAGCAAGAGCCTTTGCCGCATGGAAATTCTTGAAGTTCGCCATGACGCCGTCCTCCCAGGCAGTGATCGTGAAGAGTACAGGGATGGTTCCTTTCAATGAGAGGGCCATCGACGATCCGAACTCCCTTGGAAGTCTTTACTCGTCCGAGCCCTTGTTCGCGGTCGCGTTGCGCAATCGAGATCGGGCGACAAGCTGGTATTCGTTCCCAGGACCGAATTCAATCAAGATATTCAATACCATCAAGGACATCCTACAAAGTGTAATGACCCTCAAAGTCCCCCCTGAACAAGCGCTGCAAGAAATGAAAACGAAGGTGGCGGCACTTATGCCGCGGAAATAGATGCTTCAAGTCTGTGGAAGGGACCCTAGGTGGAAACAGTAAGAATCCTCTGCACTCATGATTTTTATGGCGCCTACTCTCCCGTGCCAACTTCATTCGGGAGTCTGCCGGGTGGGCGGGCTCTACGGCAAGAAGTGTGTAGGCTGCGGGACGGTCGCGCGGCAATTTGGGCGGATAGTGGTGATTTCATCCAAGGCGGCCCGCTTGAGTGGCTAACTCAAGGTCAAGAGGGCTTTCGCGCATCATGTGAACTCGGATTGGATGTGTCGGCCGCTGGAAACCACGACTTCGATTTCGGCAAAGAGTTCCTTGAGAGAGTTTCACAAGACCTCAGTTACCCTCTGCTGTGCGCAAATGCCGAGGTGTCGCTGCCGAAGGCTTCGATCTTGTCGACAAGCTCCGGTGATATTGGGTTTATTGGTTTGACCTCGTCAGACTTGCTCGCATCAAGCAACTATAGGGTTGATCGGCGCCATGCCCTTCCGGTCCAAAGGGTCGAGCCAAACATACCTTCGATGGCGGATGAGCTAAAACGAGCCGGTGCCCGCGCCGTCGTGGTTCTTCTACACGATGGAACAGATTGGCGCTTTAGTGGCGACAAATATGAAGCTCGACCGCAAAGGCTGTTTGCCAAAATTCAAGGATGGGAGGAAGTGGTCGATCTCGTTGTCGGCGGCGATACGCTCGGACGATACTATGGCTCGATTGGGCGCATGAAATTCGTGCAGCCGTGGCCATTTGGAACGGAGATAGCGCTCGTCGATTTCGAGTTTCGCCGCAGCGAGGTCTGCACCAGGTTTGCCGCTGTGCCTGTCAAAGGCTCGGAAGAATGGGACGGCTTTGGGGCGGACTTCATCAATGAGGCCAGACAGGACGTCCTTGGTACGCTTCCTCATTCACTAACTGCAT
This sequence comes from Bradyrhizobium sp. CCBAU 11386, assembly GCF_028128955.1. Taxonomy (NCBI): domain Bacteria; kingdom Pseudomonadati; phylum Pseudomonadota; class Alphaproteobacteria; order Hyphomicrobiales; family Nitrobacteraceae; genus Bradyrhizobium; species Bradyrhizobium sp. CCBAU 11386. The sequence goes on along the minus strand of NZ_LBKA01000182.1, from coordinate 695 downwards.
ACTCGGGCGGGAGGGCGCCTTTGGCGGAGTTCATGGCGGAATGTATTTTCGCGGCAACGGCTGCGGATATCAGCATTGCCTATGTTGCATGCGGCCAGCCAGCATCAGATGGAATTTTTGCATATTTGGGGAGCGGGTCCGTAACACGCCTTCAGATCGCGCAGTTAACTCCTTGGACAACTCATGAAATCTGCACCAGTGAAGTGACGCAAGCGGAGTCGAACAAGTTGTGCGGCTTAGCGAACGCAGCTCGTTCTCACCGTTCTCGAGCGTGGGCCATGCATACTTCAGGGTCGAGTAGAGATATTCTTTCAATTGCCACTACAAGCGGAGCGGCGACACATGTCATTGCTGAGACGATTGGCAGAGAGCTCGAGTGGAAGCGGTCCGGAGAGACGAGTTTCGAAGGAGTGCGAACGGTGCTTGGACGTGTTGATCGAAGTCGAATATTGGGTCGATAGCGAGGTTGAGTATCGAAGCATCGGAAGAGTCTCGCACGTTGTTGAAAAACTCAGCCGCATTCGCAAACGAAGCCTGAATCGTTGCCACTGTACTTGGAGGGACGCCTTGCGAGAGTGAGGAGACTACGGAGACGTAGGTGTATGTCCCAGTTGTAGAAGTTTCGACTTAATCTGACGCCAAGGTTCGAACTGGCAGGGAATGGAGCTGCGGGCGAGCAGGAGCGCTCACCCAAA
>NZ_LBKA01000181.1:0-22870 GCF_028128955.1 Bradyrhizobium sp. CCBAU 11386 | reverse complement strand
GATGCGGAGAGAGCGTCGCGCTAATTTGCCCGCATCTCCCCCCGGATCATATCCGCCGCCTTCTCCCCGATCATGATCGTCGGCGCGTTGGTGTTGCCGCCGATCAGCGTCGGCATGATCGAGGCGTCGACGACGCGCAAGGCCTCGACGCCGTGCACCTTCAATTGCGGATCGACCACCGCCATCGCGTCCGTGCCCATCTTGCAGGTGCCGACGGGGTGATAGACGGTGTCGACGCGATTGCGCAGGATGGCGCGGATGTCGTCGTCCGTTTTCACATCGGACGTGAACATGTCCTTCTTCTGCAACGCGCGCATCGCAGGCGTCTCCATCAGCCGTCGCGTGGTCTTGAAGCCCGCGACCATCGTCTCGAGATCCTCCGCCTCGCCCAAAAAGTTCGGATCGATCATGGGTGCTGCGAGCGGATCGGCGCTCTTCAGCCAGACGCTGCCGCGGCTCTTCGGTCTGAGCAGGCAGACATGGCATGAGAAGCCCGCTTCCTTGTGCTTCTTGCGGCCGTGGTCGTCGAGCATCGCGATGATGAAGTGCAGTTGAATGTCGGGCACGTCGAGGTGGGCCTGCGTCTTCAAGAAGCCGCCACACTCGGCGAAATTGGTGGTCATCAGGCCGCGTCGCTCGCGGCGGTACCGCTGGATCGCGCGCAGCAGGGATGGCAGCCGGCCGAGTGACGAGTGAACGAAGTGCGGATAGTCGGAGGCGTAGACGAACACGAAATCCGGATGGTCCTGCAGATTGCGCCCGACGCCCGGCAGGTGATGCACGCCGCCGATGCCGTGCGCGGCAAGCGCATCGCCGTCGCCGACGCCCGACAGCATCAGCAACTGCGGTGACTGGAAGGCGCCGGAGGCGAGGATCACCTCGCGGCGGGCGCGGAGCTGCTTCAGCTCCTTGCCCTGCCGGTACTCGACGCCTACTGCGCGCCTACCTTCGAACAAGATGCGCGTGGCATGCGCCTGCGTCTCGACGCGCAGATTCGCCCGCTTGCCCATGTGGGGATCCACATAGGCGCGCGCCGCGCTCCAGCGCTCGCCATTGCGCTGCGTCACCTGGTAGCTGCCGAGCCCTTCATGGTCCTCTTCATTGAAGTCCTCGCGGATGCGGAACTGCGCCTCGCGCGCAGCCTGATGGAAGACGTCATGGATCGGATTGTCCGAGCGCAGCTTGTTGACATGCAGCGGGCCGCCCTTGCCATGATATTCGCCGTCGAAATCGGCGTTGTTCTCCGAGCGCTTGAAGTAGGGCAGCACATCCGCATACGACCAGCCGGCGTTGCCGAGCGAGGCCCAGTGGTCGTAGTCCCATTTGTTGCCGCGGATGTAGACCATCGCGTTGATCGCCGAGGAACCGCCGAGGCCCTTGCCGCGTGGCTGATAGCCGATGCGGCCGTTCAATCCCTTCTGCGGCACAGTATCGAACGCCCAGTTGGCCGCGCGGTATGGCAAAGCGAGCCCGAATGGCGTGGTGATCCGCCAACTGTCGTTCCGTCCGCCCGCATCGAGCAGCGCCACCGACGTTGCCGCATCCTCCGACAGCCGCCCCGCAACGGTGCAGCCGCCGGAGCCCGCGCCCACGACGACGAAATCGAATGTGTCAGTCAATGTTGTTTCCCCCTTTGAGAGTCTTCTTGTCGGTCGTCATTCCGGGGCGCGACGATGTCGCGAGCCCGGAATCCATCCCACCACCATTGATGCGGACAAATGGATTCCGGGCTCGCGCTGCGCGCGCCCCGGAATGACGGATAGCTACGACATGAACCGCATCAACTTCTCCAGCCGCGCGATCTTGCCGCCATAGGGCGGGTAGAGGTCGGCGAGGCGGTTGAATTTCGAGCGGTAGAACACCGGCTTCAGCTTGCTGAACGTCTTGAAGCCCCATTCGCCGTGATAGGCGCCGGTGCCGGATGCGCCGACGCCGCCCATCGGCTGGTTCACTTGCGCGAAGTGGAACAGGCAGTCGTTGACGGTGACGCCGCCGGAGACGGTGCGCGCCAGCACCGCGTCGCGCGCCTCGCGGTCCTTGCCGAACCAGTAGAGCGCGAGCGGCCGGTCGCGGCGGTTGACGAACGCGATGGCGTCGGCTGGCTCGCGATAGCCCAGCACCGGCAGCACAGGCCCAAAGATCTCCTCCTGCATCACCGCCATGTCTTCGGTGGCACTGAGGATCAGCGTCGGCGGGAATTTGCGGTGCGCCTTCCAGTTGGGATCGTCGGCCCTTGCCGGTTGCAGGATCTTTGCGCCGCGCTGGGCGGCATCGGCGACGAGACCCTCCAGCCGCGCGTAATGCCGGTCGGAGATGACGGAGGTGTAGTCCTTGTTCGCGGGATCGGTGCCGAACATGCGCCGCATCTGCGCGCGCACCTTCTCGGCGAAGGCCTGCAACGAGTGCTCCGGCACCAGCACGTAATCCGGCGCGATGCAGGTCTGCCCGGCATTGAGCAGTTTTCCGTAGGCGATGCGCTCGGCCGCCTCCTCGAGATCAGCGGATTGATCGATGATCGCTGGCGACTTGCCGCCGAGCTCGAGCGTGACCGGCGTGAGATTGCGCCCCGCGGCCTCCGCGACCAGCCGCCCGACCCGGGTCGAGCCGGTGAAGACGAGATGATCGAACGGCAGCGACGCAAAGGCCTTGGCGATCTCGTCCTCGACGCCGGTGACGAGCAGCTCGGTCGGATCGAACCTCTCCGCGACCGTCTCCTTCAGCAGCGCCGAGAAGTGGGGGACCAGCTCGCTCGGCTTGATGATGACCAGGTTGCCGGCGGCAATGGCGCCGATCGCGGGCGCGAGCGTCAGCTGGAGCGGATAATTCCAGGGCGCGATGATGCCGACGACGCCGAGCGGCTGCGGGATCAGCCGGTTGCGCGCGGGCAGGAATTGCAGCGCGGTGGCGATGCGCTGCGGCGCCATCCAGCCCTTCAGGTGTTTTGACGCGTGCCGGATCTCGGAGAACACCATCATCGCCTCGGCAATGGTGGTCTCGACTGCCGAGCGGTGGCCGAAATCGGCCGAGATAGCCTGCCGGAAACGCTCCTCATTATCAGCGACCACGGCCCGCAGCCGCGCCAGCCGGTCGAGCCGCCCGGCCAGATCGGCGGCCGGCTCCGCCCGCGACCGCGCGACCATGGCGTGGAAGGCGTCGTCGAGGGCCCGGAGCGGGGCGCTCGCCAGCGATCGGTCCAAAGATCGGTCGAAGATCTGGTCCCTGATCTGGCCCATGGCGTTCCTCCCCAAAATGGCGTTTCGCCCTTGGTTTTGTTGCCGCAAGCTGGTCCTTTGCGGAACTTCTGGCAAGAGCGCGGCTGGCGGGCCGGAATCCGGTCCATCTGCCTGTCATAAAGTCGAAAAAAACGTCCCCGCAGCCCTTTCCAAAGGCAGCCCGGGTTGGTACATACCCCCCGCACCCGACGGGCTTTGCCCGGGGTTGCCTTCCAAGGAAGCCTTTGGGACGGAAGAGAAAAGCCACGCGAACAGCGCCGGCCTTACCTCATCGTCCCCGGCATTTGACGAAGGCGCGCAACGGTTTAACGCGGGGTGGAGCAGCCCGGTAGCTCGTCAGGCTCATAACCTGAAGGTCATAGGTTCAAATCCTATCCCCGCAACCAAATTCGGACTTCGCCGGTTCCGATACGAAAATGGCCCGCATGATGCGGGCCATTTTTGTTTGACCAGCGCTCCGTGTGGAAACACCGGCCATACCGTGAGCAGGCGTGCGCGAATGCCCTCAGTCCGGAAAGCTCAGAATCATCTTCAGCAGTTTCGGAAACCGCGCGTTGATGTCCTCTTCGCGCAGCACGTTGCGGTGCTGGACGCCTTGCTTTGACGTCCGGATCAGGCCGGCCTCCCGCAGAATGCGAAAATGGTTCGACAGGGTCGACTTCGCCATATCAGGGCAAGGCGCCGCTTCGGTGCACGACATGCAATCGTTCTGCGCGGCCAGACTCTTGACGATACGCAGCCGCATGGGATCCGCGAGGGCGCCGAGCACCCCGGCCAGTGTAATCTCCTCCCGCGCCGGGTGAACGAACTGCGCCATGCCCAAAATATAGCACGTCCCTTGAACTGGTCCAATAGTTCAATAGTATTGAACTATTGAATATCGGCATCCCGCCGAGCAACGGAGACATGCGATGACCAAGAGACTTGAAGGAAAAGTTGCGCTCGTGACCGGCGCATCCAAAGGCATCGGTGCCGAAATCTCCGCCCGGCTTGCGGCTGAGGGTGCGGCGGTTGCCGTCAATTACAGCTCCAGCAAGCAGGCCGCCGACCGCGTGGTCGCCGCCATCATCGCCAAGGGGGGCAAAGCCGTCGCGGTCCATGGCAACTTGGCCGACGCCAAGGACGTGAAGAGCGTCGTCGCGGAGACCGTGAAGGCGTTCGGTGCGATCGACATCCTCGTCAACAACGCGGGCATCTACGAGTTCGCCTCGCTCGAGGCCATCACGCCTGAGCATTTCCACAAGCATTTCGACCTCAATGTGCTTGGCCTGCTGCTGGTCTCGGGTGAAGCGGCGAAGCACTTCAACGCCAATGGCGGAAGTATCATCAACATCAGCTCCGGCGTATCGACCATCGCGCCGGCGAACACCGCCGTTTACACCGCGACGAAGGCATCGGTGGATGCGATCTCCGCCGTGCTGGCGAAGGAGCTGGCGCCGCGCAAGATTCGCGTCAACGCCGTCAATCCAGGCATGATCGCCACCGAAGGCGTCGTGTCGGCCGGCCTGCACGAGGGCGACATGCGCAACTGGATCGAATCCACCACCCCGCTTGGCCGCATCGGCAAGGTCGAGGAGATCGCTGCCGCGGTGGCCTTCTTCGCATCGGACGACGCATCGTATGTCACCGGCGAGACACTTCACGTCACCGGCGGCCTTCGCTAACGAGCAGGCGCTCTGGCGGCGCGACGTCGCTGAAGGCCAAGTTCGGACTTCACAGCTTTGGATGGGAAAATGGCCCGCATGGATGCGGGCCATTTTTGTTTGGCGACAGGCAAGCGTCAGAAATGGAGGATGGGCTTGTTGTCCGCCCCCACCAGCATCGACGGCGCCTCGCCGAACACCAGCCCTTCCGGCTGAAACTTGATCGTCTTCCCGCCTACGACGAATTCCGCAAAATTCCGCGGCGTCGCCGAGTGCACGCCGTTGGTCAGGAAGTCGTCGATCGCGTAGCAGGTGTCGGGCTTGCCGCCGGAGCCTTCGCTTAAGTATTTCTGGAAATTCTGGCTGGTCACCTTCGCCTTCTTGCGCGCCGACCAGTTGGTGTAGCGGCGGTAGAGCTTTGGCATGATTACCGGGCCCTTGTCGGTCGCGAGCACATCTGTCTCGTTTGTCTTGGGCTCGCGCAGGTCGAAGTCGAAGGCGGGGATGGTCTTGGCGAGATGCTTCCAGACCAGCAGCTTCTTCGTCCGCGCGGTCTTGGCGAGGGCGAGGAAGGCCTTGATCTCGTCGTCGTTCATCGAGGAGTAGAACGTCGGATAGGCAAAGCCCTCCTCGACCAGCCAGTGGTTGATGTCGACCGTCCGGTTCGCGACCGTCACCTCGATGTCGCCGACCAGCCGTCCATAGGTGTCGAACACCTCGTTCGGCGCATCGACATGGGTGAACACCCGGCAGGCCAGCGTCGGTCCGCCGGCACGGCTGAGGAAATCATGCAGCGCCTTGCTCGACGTCGCGCCGAGGAATTGCCGGTAGGGGTGCGTGACCTCGTGATAGGCCTGCCGTTTGGCATCCGTCAGGCCCTTCTTCTCGGCCGGCGACAGCGGCGACGGCTGGTAGTGCAGCTCCGGCGCGTCGATGCCCTGAAGGCGAACGGTCAGCTTGCCGTTCTTGATCGGCGCCGTGTTGGTTCGGCCCTTGACCTTGGCATTGTCGAAGACATGGGTCGTCTGGAATGGCGAGGTGTCGTTCTTGCGGAAGCGGATCGCATCGGGCGCGACGGCCACCACGACCTTGGTGGTGTCGGCATCCGACCGGCCCTCCGGCCAGAACTGGCTGACCTCGATGGTGCCTTCGACCTCCAGCAGTCCCACGGGCATCGGCCGCTCCTGTCAACGGGCGCGACGATCGCCTCAGGCGGGCGACTCGCACGCGCAGCTGGAAGGAGCGGATCATTTTCGTGCGACAGGCCCATGACGAGGCGTGGCGGCGAGACAGTGCGGGCGCGGCCTTCGAGCCGAGCGAGCGAAGGCATGGTTGGTCCGTCGTGCAACGTATGCTGTGGCGACGACGGACCATCTTCGTTCGGTGCGAAAACGACCGCGCCTGGTCCCGCCCGGAATCAGGATCTGTGCGGACAGACCATCGTCAGATGGAGCAGCGTCGGCGCCTGATCTCACAGCCGAGGCCCTGTTCGGCGAAGCCGTGGTGACGCCGCCCGCGGGCGAGGAGAACAAGGCCGCGCTCCGCGCTGCGGTCGCGATCGCGTCCGACAGCGGCGCGCTGCCGCTGAAGCAGAAGGCGGAGGCGATGCTCAACGAAATGCTCGCCCGGGGCGACGAGCTCACCTGACCTTGCCGTTCAATCCGCCTGGCGTGCGATCGTACCGTCGTGGCGATTGTCCGGCCCGATATGTCATTTTTATTTCATAGATAAAACAATGACTTAGCGTGCCGCTTCTACTGTGCATGGGGTTGTTTTCGATGTTTTTGTGAGCCGGCCGCCGGTTCGGCGCGGCCCGGCGGCGGTCCCGCCGCCCGTGACGACGAAGTCTCTTGCGCGGACATCTGGGTCGGCTACCGTTGGCAGTCAGCTAGCCGCAGGGCCAGGTGATCTTTTGATGCAGATTTTTTAGCGTTCCAATTTGCCGGCGCCGCCATGGCGCGACGCCCACCGGAAGAGGCGGGGCCATGATCACACGGGACCAATCGGCACTCCTGGCGCCGATCGAGCGCGACCTGCGGCTCGATCTCTTCCGCGGCATCGGCCTGTGGATGATCTTCCTCGACCACATCCCGCACGACGTCGTGGCCTGGCTGACGCTGCGCAATTACGGCTTCAGCGACGCCGCCGAGTTCTTCGTCTTCATCTCCGGCTACCTCGTCGGCTGGATCTACGGGCCGATCATCGCCGGCGGCTGGTTTCTCGCCGCGCTGAAGCGGCTGTGGCGTCGCGCCGCCGAGATGTACGTCGCCCACATCATGCTGTTCCTGCTGTTCACGGCGCAGATCGCGCGCACCGCGCGCCGCTTCGACAATCCGATGTACGAGCACGAGTTCAACGTGTTCAATTTCCTGTCGCATCCGGACGAGCTGATCGGGCAGGCGATCGTCCTGAAATACAAGCCGGTCAATCTCGACGTGCTGCCGCTCTACATCGCGCTGGTGTTCGCCTCGCCCTTCATCGTCTGGTGCCTGGTGCGGCGGCCGAACCTGACGCTCGCCGCCTCCGTGGTGCTCTATGTGCTGTCGCGCTGGTTCGACTGGAACATCGCCTCCTATCCGCCCGGCACGAAATGGTACTTCAACCCGTTCTGCTGGCAGCTGATGTTCGTGTTCGCGGCCTGGTGCGGCATCGGCCAGATCGGGAAGATCGCGAAATGGGTGTGGTCGAAGGCGGCGATGACGCTCGCGGCGGCCTGGCTCGCCTTCGCGCTCCTGATCGTGATGACCTGGCACGTGCCCGCGCTCGAGGCCCTGATCCCGAAATGGATGATCAAGGCGATCTACCCGATCGACAAGACCGATCTCGACATGCTGCGCTTCACGCATTTCCTGGCGCTGGCGATCTGGGTCACCCATTTCATCTCGCGCAAATGGCGGTTGCTGCACAGACCCTGGCTGCGCCCCGTCATCCTCTGCGGCCAGCATTCGCTGCCGATCTTCTGCTTGGGGGTGTTCCTGTCGTTCTCCGCGCACTGGATCCTGACGCAATACACCAAGGGCGTCTGGGAGCAGCTCGCCGTCTCCGTCGCCGGTATCGTCATCATGATCGGCGCCGCCTGGCTGCTCGATCGTGCCAAACGCGTGCCCAGCCTGTTCGTGAAGGTGACGGAGGTCGAGGATACCGAGCCCACAGTCGAAGGCGCTCCGGCCACGGCCGCCACCCCCGCGAGCCGCTGAAAGCATCGTGGCGCCAGCCCGCCATCTCACGGAGAGATCCAACGGAGAGGTTCATGTCCAGACGTTTGTTGACGATCGCCGGCGCTCTCCTGTTCCTGGTCTGTGGCGCCTCCGCACAGGCACCGTCGCCCGAGGCGATGAATGCGGCACGCAAGCTCGTGGTCACGCTGAAGATCGCGGACCAGTATCGTACGCTGCTGCCGCAGCTCCTGCTCAAGCTCAGGCCCGTGGTCGCCCAGGACAGGCCGGAGATCGAGCGTGACTATGATGCGCTGACGGCGCCTGGCTCCGAGATCTACGCTCCGTTCGTCACCTCGATGATCGATCAGATCGCGGCTCTCTACGCCGCCAGCTTTACCGTCGATGAGCTGCGCCAGATCGAGGCGTTCTGTGCCCAGCCGGCCGGACGGAAGTTTCTGGAGAAGTCGGACGCGCTGGCGCAAGCGAGCATGCAGATCGGCCAGGACGTCAGCCAGAAGGCGGCCGATGAGCTCAAGCAGCGCCTGATCGAGGCGCTGCGGCAGAAGGGGCACAAGCTCTGAGGCGGGCGGTGCGCCGGCCGCGTCGTGCCTAGGCCAGAAACGCGCGAAACCGGCGCTGTGCGATCAGGAAGAAAACGACACCGATCAGTGCGAGCGCGACGAGCTGCGGCCAGACGGCCTCCAGCCCCGCGCCGCGGAACAGGATCGCCTGCGCGAGCATCACGAAATGCGTGTTGGGCGCCGCCAGCATGATGTCCTGAACGAATTGCGGCATGCTCTCCCGCGGCGTCATGCTGCCCGACAGGGTTTGCAGCGGTAGCAGGATCATGATCAGCAGCAGCCCGAACTGCGGCATCGACCCGGCGACGGTGGCGAGGAAGATGCCCATGCTGGTGGTGGCGAACAGCTGTAGCGCCGCGCCGACGAGGAACAGCGCCACCGAGCCGTCGATGGTGACCGCCAGCCATCCCTTGACCACGAAGACGATCGACAAGGCGGAGGCGACCAGCACCACCGCTCCCATCGACCAGACCTTGCTCACCATGATCTCCAATGGCGTGACCGGCATCACCAGCAGGTGCTCGATCGTGCCGTGCTCGCGCTCGCGGATCAGCGCTGCGCCGGTGAGGATGATCGAAAGCATGGTGATCGAGGTGATGACATGGTCGATGGCGCCGAACCACGATTTCTTCAGTTCCGGGTTGAACCGCGCCCGCAGCGCCAGCTCGATCGGCGCGGCCTGTGGATTGCGCGTGTGCGCCAGAAATTCGGCGATCTCCGCGCTGACGATCTGCTCGACATAGCCGCCGCCGTTGAAGGCCTGCGAGATCCGCGTCGCATCGACGTTGAGCTGGATCGTCGGCGACTTCCGCGCCAGCAGGTCGCGCTGGAAGTCCGGCGGGATGTCGAGCGCGAAGGTATCGAGGCCCGCGTCCATCCGCCGGTCCATCTCGTATTGCGAGATCAGGCGCGGCTCGGAAAAGTAGGGTGGTGTGAACGCCATCTCGATGCGGGTCGAGACCGGCGAATGGTCTTCGTCGACGATGGCGATCGCGGCGCGGTTCAACGTTTCCGGCAGTGCCTTGGCGCCTGCATAGACCGCCAGCGTGAAGGAGTAGACGATGAGCACGAGCAGCATCGGGTCGCGCACGAGGCCGCGCAATTCCTTGATGCCGAGCTGAAGCACGTTGTCGATGCGCATGGTCAGCGGGCCTGTTTCCTCAGCAGCATTGCGCCGGCTGCCACCAGCACCGGGATCATGATGGCGAGCGCCAGGAGATCGTTGTGGAGAGTCTCGAAACCAAGGCCCTTGGAGAAGGTGCCGCGCGAGATCGTGACGAAATAGGTGGTGGGATAGAGCCGCCCGACCAGCGCGCCCAGCCCCTGGAGCGATGAAACCGGATCGATCAGCCCGGAATACTGGATGGCCGGGATCAGCGTGATCAGCACGGTGCCGAACAGCGCCGCGATCTGGCTGTTCATGAAGGCCGAGATCACCAGCCCCATGCCGGTCGTGGCGGTGACATAGAGCAGGGCGGCGAGCGCATAGGTCGGAAAGCTGCCGGTGAAGGGCACGCCGAAGACGGCGAGCGCGAAGCCGACGAGGAGCAGGAAGTTGCCGAAGGCCAGCACGACATAGGGCAGCTGCGTGCCGAGCAGGAATTCCAGCCGCGTCACCGGCGTCACGTAGAAATTGACGATCGAGCCGAGCTCCTTCTCGCGCACCACCGCGAGCGCGGCGAGCACCGCCGGAATCATGACCAGGAGCAGCGGGATGATTCCGGGCGCCATGGCGACGACGCTCCTGACGTCGGGATTGTAGCGGTAGCGCAGCTGGAGCTGGTAGGAGCCGGCGATCGCCGCCTCGCCATAGAGCTCGCGGCCCTTCTGCGCGAGCCAGTTGGCGTGGATCGCCTGGGCGTAGGAGCGCAGCGTCTCGGCACGGGTGGGGTTGGCGCCGTCGACCCAGGCGCCGATCTCGACATGGCGGCCGCGGCTGACGTCGCGGCCGAAGCCGGGCGGCAGCTCGATGGCAAGGCCGATCTCGCCGGCGCGCATGCGGCGGTCGAGATCGGCGTAATCCGTGATCGGGGGTTTTTCGGTGAAGTAGCGCGACCCCGCGATCTGAAGGCTGTAGTCGCGGCTGATGGCGCTGTCGTCGCGGTCGAGCACGGCGAAGGTCAGGTTCTCGACGTCCATGCTGATGCCGTAGCCGAGCACGAACAGCAGCAGCACGCTGCCGAGGATCGCGAGCGTGGCGCGGATCGGATCGCGACGCAGCTCGAGCGCCTCGCGCCGGGAATAGGCCAGCATGCGGGTCGGATTGAACGTCGCGCTGCGCTTGCGCGGTGGCGCGGCGGTCGCAGCCGGCGCGGGCGATGCGGCCGCAGGCGGGCCGGCCGCATCCGCCGTATCGGCGATCGCCTCTTCGAGGCAGGCGATGAAGGCCTGCTCCAGCGTGGCGGTGCCGCGCGCGGCCACGATCGCGGCAGGCGTGTCCGACGTCAGCACCTTGCCCGCATGCATCAGCGAGATCCGGTCGCAGCGCTCGGCCTCGTTCATGAAATGGGTCGAGACGAAAATCGTGACATTGTCCTTGCGCGAGAGCTCGGCGAGAATCTGCCAGAAGCGGTCGCGGGCGACGGGATCGACCCCGGAGGTCGGCTCGTCGAGAATGAGGATGTCGGGCGCATGGATCATGGCGACCGCCAGCGACAGCCGCTGCCGCAGGCCGAGCGGCAACCCATCGGGCAGAGCGTCGGCCACCTCGGCCAGATCGAACCGGGTGATCATCTCGTGGATGCGCGCGGCGATGGTCTCTGCCGGCAGCTCGAACAGACGCGCATGCAGATCGAGATTCTGGGTGACCGTCAGCTCCGAATAGAGCGAGAAGCCCTGCGACATGTAGCCGATGCGGCGGCGCACGGACATGTCGCCGGCATCGATCGCATTGCCGAACAGTCGCGCATTGCCTTCGCTCACGGGCAACAGGCCGGTGAGCATCTTCATGGTCGTGGTCTTGCCGCATCCGTTCGAGCCGAGGAAGCCGAAGATCTCGCCCTTCCTGATGCGGAAGCTCACATCGTCCACGGCGACGAAGTCGTTGAACCGACGGGTCAGGTGGTCCGCCTCGATCGCGATCTCGTCATGGTCCGCGCTGCGCGGCGGAATGACGACGCCGGTGTAATTGCCGCGATCTGCCTCCGGCAAGAGACGGATGAAGGCGTCGTCGAGCGTGTCGGCGCCGGTCTGGCGCTTGAGCGCGGCGGGCGTTCCCGTCGCCAGCACGCGGCCGGCGTTCATCGCGATCAGGAAGTCGAATTGCGCGGCCTCCTCCATATAGGCGGTCGAGACGATCACGCTCATGCCGGGCCGGCCGTTGCGGATCGAGGCGATCAGCTCCCAGAACTGGCGCCGCGACAAGGGATCGACGCCCGTCGTCGGCTCGTCGAGGATCAGCAGCTCGGGATCGTGGATCAGGGCGCAGCACAGGCCCACCTTCTGCTTCATGCCGCCGGAGAGCTTTGCGGCCGGGCGGTCGGCGAAGGGGGTGAGTCCGGTGTCGCGCAGAAGGCTTGCGATCCGTCTGCTCCGCTCCGCCTTGTCGTGATCGAACAGGCGGCCGAAGAAGTCGATGTTCTCGAACACCGACAGCGTCGGATACAGATTCTTGCCGAGCCCCTGCGGCATATAGGCGATATCAGGACAGACCGTGCGGCGATGGCGCGAACTCGCCATGTCGCCGCCGAGCACGTGGATGCGTCCCTGCTGGATCTCGCGCGCGCCGGCGACCAGTGCGAGCAGGCTGGATTTGCCGACGCCATCGGGCCCGATCAATCCGATCATGCCGCCGGATGGCACGTCGAGCGTGATGCCATCCAGCGCGCGGGTCTTGCCGTAGCTCAGGCCCACGCCTGCGAGATGCACCACGCTGCCGGGCCCGGCCGTTGCGTCGGCTGCGGCAGTCGCGCTCATCGGGTCAGCTTGATCTTGAGATTGTCGGGCCATTGCGCGGCCGGATCGAGCTGTACATAGGCCATGCCGGGCAGGCCGGTCTTCACATGCTCGATGTGCTGGCGCAGCAGCTCGGGTGCGATATGCGCCTTGATGCGGAACATCAGCTTCTGGCGTTCCTCCTCGGTCTCGACGGTCTTGGGCGTGAATTGCGCGACGTCGGCGACGAAGGTGGCCTTGGCGGGGATCACGTATTGCGGGATGGCGTCGAGCACGAGGCGGACCTCGGCGCCGATCGCGACGCGGCCGGCATCCGCCGTCGGCAGGAAGAACGTCATGTAAACGTCGCCGAGATCGACCATGTTGAGGACGCGGCCGCCGGCCGCGAGCACCTCGCCCGGCTGCGAGACGCGATACTGTACGCGGCCTTCGCGCGGCGCCTTCAGCACGCTGTCGTCGAGGTCGGCATTGATGCTTTCGATCGCGGCCTTGGCGGCGTCAACCGAGGCGCCGGCATCGATCACCATGGCGCGTGCGGAGCTGATCGCGGCCTCGGAGGCCGCGACCTGGGCCTGGGCGGCGGCAAGTGCCGCCTTGGCCGTTGCGTTGGCGGAGCGGTCGTCGTCCAGCACCTGTTGCGACACCGCATTCGTCCTGATCAATTGCTCGGAGCGATCGAGCTTGCGGCTGGTGGTGTCGAGCTGGGCGATGCGCTGGTCGACCACGGCCTCCGCAGCCTTGCGTTCGGCCTCGCGCTGGTTCACCAGGCTCTTCGCGGTCTCGACATTGATGGAGGCGCGCTGGAGCTGCGCTTCGGCCTGGCGGCGCTGCGCCTGCAATTGCTCGGTGTCCATCCGCGCCAGAACCTGGCCGGCGTTCACGAAATCACCTTCGTTGACCAGGATCTCGCGAATCCGACCCGGCGTCTTGGTGGCGATGTCGATCTCGACCGCTTCGATGCGGCCGTTGCCGCGGGCGAAGCCTGCCGGCAGCGTGTTGGAATCGCGGTGCTGCCAGTAGTAATAGCCGCCGCCTGCGAGGAGGATGGCGATCGCGGCGACGACGCGACCCGGAGTGAAGTTCATCTGTTCACAACGCCGCGCCGCGGCGCCCACATGCTGAGACACGAACGCCCGGCCGCTACGGATGCCTCCGAGGTGGAAGCCGCGCAGCCGAGGCTGGCCCAACATTGCCGCGATTTTTGCAGCGCAACTTGACGCAGATCAGATTGCGCGACCGTTGCCTCTGCCCAAGGTTCGGGCAGTCGACTGGCCTGGAGCGCTCTGGCGGCGCCTAGTGAATGGCCGCGTATATGATCCTTCCCTCCGTCGCGTCCAGCGCGGAGAATTCCTCCACGACCTTGCCCTGACGTGAGACCAGGATTCGGTCGGAGAGGGCCATGATCTCGGGCAAATAGGACGAGATGACCACGACGGCCTTGCCCTCGTCGGCGAGCTGATTGATCAGCTCGTGGATCTCGACGATGGCGCCGACGTCGACGCCGCGGGTCGGCTCGTCGAAGACGATCAGGTCGGGCTCCTGCACCAGCGATTTGGCGATCACGACCTTCTGCTGATTGCCGCCGGACAGCTCGACCACCCTGCCGTGGTCGCCGATGGCGCGAACCCTGAGCTTCTCGATCCAGGTCTTGCCGATGATGTCGGTTTCCCGCCGCGACAGCATCATGCGGCCCTTGGGAAATTTTGACAGAAGTCCGAGATAGATGTTGCGCGCGATCGAGGACGTCTCGAAGAAGCCCTCGACCTTGCGATCCTCGGTGACATAGGCGATGCCGGCCTTGACCGCCGGCGCGGGCACCCGGTAGCGCACCGGCTTGTCGTGCAGCAGGATCTCGCCGCCGTGGAAGAAGTCGCGCTTCAGCACGCCGGAGACGAGCGCAAGGCGTTACTTCAGCAGCGGGCAGCCGCCATCCTTCAGGGGCCGGAAGGCCTGGTCGGCCGGGACTTCGGCGAGCAGCTTGTAATAGTCCCACGGGCTCTTGGATTCCTCGGGCTTCTTCACCTGGAACAGGTACATGCTATGGACCATGCGCCCGTCCTCGCGCAGTGTGCCGTTGTCGGTGAAGGCATCCTTCACCGGCAGCTCGCGCATCTTGGCCATCACGGTCTTGGTGTCCTTGGTGCCGGCGGCCTGCACGGCCTTGAGGTAATGCAGCGTCGCGCTGTAGGTCGCCGCCTGGTTCATCGTCGGCATGCGCTTGACGCGCTCCAGGAAGCGCTTGCCGAAGGCGCGGGTCTTGTCGTTGAGGTCCCAGTAATAGGCCTCGGTGATGATCAGCCCCTGCGCGAGCTTCAGCCCCAGGCTGTGCACGTCGGAGATGAACATCACGATCGCCGCCAGATTCTGGCCGCCGGCGACGATGCCGAACTCGCCGGCCTGCTTGATCGCGTTGATGGTGTCGCCGCCGCCATTGGCAAGCCCGATGATCTTGGCCTTGGAGGCCTGGGCCTGGAGCAGGAAGGACGAGAAGTCCGCCGTGTTGAGCGGATGCTTGACGCTGCCGAGCACCTTGCCGCCGGCGGCCTTCACGACGTCGCCGGTGTCGCGCTCGACCGAATGGCCGAACACGTAGTCGGCCGTGAGGAAGAACCAGCTGTCGCCGCCGTTCTTGACGATGGCGCTGCCGACGGTGTGGGCGTTGGCGTAGGTGTCGTAGGTCCAGTGCGCAGTGTAGGGCGAGCAGGACTTCCCGGTGATGTCGGAGCTCGCCGCATCCGTCACGATCATGATCTTCTCGTACTGCTTCGACAGCTCCATCACCGCGAGCGCGGTGGCCGAGGTCGGCAGATCGATGATCATGTCGACGCCCTCGGTCTCCCACCATTTGCGGGCGATGGTGGAGGCGACGTCGGGCTTGTTGAGCACGTCGGCCGAGACCATGTCGATCGGCTTGCCGAACATCTGCCCGCCAAAATCCTCGATGGCCATCCTGGTGGCCTCGACGTTCCCCATGCCACCGATGTCGGAATAGACCGAGGAGAAGTCGGAGAGCACGCCGATCTTGAGCGGGGTCTGCTGGGCGGAAGCGGGGACGATCAGGGCAGCCGACAGCAGGCCGGCCGCAGACACGAGTGCTGCGATAGGTCTCATGGATACGTTTCCTTCTTGTGCGGGACTATTCTGTCCCTTTGTCCGACAAAGTTAGGGGCGGGTTCCGCAGGAGTCAATTTGTTGCATCTGCGGCATGTACGACGCAGTTTGACGCGTTCCTGAGATATCCCTATAGTTTGTCGGACAATCGCCATTGGGGGCCAAATTGCCTTTAGCGCCACTGTTCCGTCCGATCGATGTCGCGCCGGCCTATCAGAAGGTCGCCGACGCCATCGAGCGCGAGATCGTCAATGGTCGTATCAAGCCGGGCGACCCCATCGGCACCGAGCACGATTTGGTGCGGCAGTTCGGCGTCAACCGCTCGACCATTCGCGAAGGCATCCGCGTGCTGGAGGAGGGTGGGCTGATCAGCCGCGATTCCTCGCGCCGCCTGCACGCCTGCCTGCCGCGCTATACCAAGCTTGCAAGCCGTCTCAGCCGCGCGCTGGTGCTGCACGAGGTGACCTTCCGCGAGCTCTACGAGGCTTCGATGACGCTGGAGGTCGCCAGCATCGAGGGCGCGGTGGAGCGGGCGACCGAAGAGAACATCGCCGAGCTCACCGACAATCTCGCGCGCAGCGAGGCGGTGGTCGGCGATCCCGCGGCGCTTGCCGAATGCGACGCCGAATTCCACGTGCTGGTCGCCAAGGCGTCGCAAAACCGCGTGCTCCAGCTCGCGCGCGAGCCCGCGGCGCAATTGTTCTATCCGACCACCGAGATGATCGTGACCGGTGTGGCCGAAGGCGGCCCGCGCCTCGTCGCCGCGCACCGCCATCTGATCGATGCGATCCGCCGCCGCGACCGCGAGGCCGGCGTGCTCTGGACCCGCCGGCACTTGCAGGACTGGCGGCGCGGCTTCGAGAAGATCGCCTCGCTCGATCGGTCCGTCGAGCACATGTACATGGAGCACGCGCAGGCGGCCCGGCGCAGATAGCGCCGCGAAGATTCAGTAATCAACAAACAAAGACATCAAGCGGAGGGACACATGACCGGCGACATCGCAGCCACCATCTCGAAAGCGCGCGAGCATTCCATCGGCGATCTCCTGCGCCGTTCGGCAGGGCGTGAGCCGAACAAACTCGCAGTGAGCTGCGGCAGCGTGAGCTGGACCTTTGCCGAGATGGACGCGATCTGCAACCGGCTCGGCCGCGGCCTGCTCGGCCTCGGCGTCAAGAAGGGCGATCGCCTCGCCGTGCTCTCGCGCAACTCGCACGCCTTTGCCGCGCTGCGCTTCGCGGTGGCGCGAATCGGCGCGGTGCTGGTGCCGATCAATTTCATGCTCAATCCGGACGAGATCAATTTCATCCTGAAGAGCTCCGGCGCAAAGCTGCTCGCGACCGGACCTGATTTCGTCGAGCCCGCGCGTGCCGCCTCGGCCAAGGACTGTGCGGTCGAGACGATGATCTGGCTGCCGGGCGAGGATCCCGCCACCGCGCCGGCCGGGCTCACCACCTTCGACGATCTGCTCAGCCCCGACGGCTCGTTCCTGGAGGCGTCGGTCGACAGCCGCGACCTCGCGCAGATCGTCTACACCAGCGGCACGGAATCGCTGCCCAAGGGCGCGATGCTGACCCATGAAGCGGTGATGTGGCAATATGTCAGCTGCATCATCGACGGCGGCATGAGCGTGGACGACAAGTTCCTGCATGCGCTGCCGCTCTATCATTGCGCCCAGCTCGACGTGTTCCTGGGGCCGCAAGTCTATCTCGGCGCCTCCGGCGAGATCACGGGCAAGCCGACCGCCGACAACATCCTGGCGCTGATCCAGGCGCACAGGATCACGTCCTTCTTCGCGCCGCCGACGATCTGGATCGCGATGCTGCGCTCGCCCAATTTCGACAAGACCGATCTGTCGACGCTTCAGAAGGGTTATTACGGCGCCTCGATCATGCCGGTCGAGGTGCTGCTCGAGCTGCAGCGCCGCCTGCCCAACGTCAAGTTCTGGAACTTCTACGGCCAGACCGAGATCGCGCCGCTCGCGACCGTGCTGCGCCCCGAGGACCAGCTGCGCAAGGCCGGCTCGGCCGGCAAGCCGGTGCTGAACGTCGAGACGCGCGTGGTCAATAGTTCGATGGAGGACGTCAAGGTCGGCGAGGTCGGCGAGATCGTGCACCGCTCGCCGCACCTCTTGTCCGGCTATTACAACGATCCCGTCAAGACCGCAGCGGCGTTCTCCGGCGGCTGGTTTCACTCCGGCGATCTCGCCACCGTCGATGAAGAGGGCCACATCACCGTGGTCGACCGCGTCAAGGACATGATCAAGACCGGGGGCGAGAATGTCGCGAGCCGCGAGGTCGAGGAGATGGTCTACCGCATCCCGGCGGTGTCGGAGGTTGCCGTCGTCGGCCTGCCCGATCCGCGCTGGATCGAGGCGGTCACCGCGATCGTCGTGGTCAAGAGCGGCGAGAAGCTCGACGAAGAATCCGTCATCAAGCACTGCGCCGGCCAGATGGCGCATTTCAAGGTGCCCAAGCGGGTCATCTTCGTCGACGCGCTGCCCAAGAACCCGAGCGGCAAGCTGCTCAAGCGCGAGCTGCGCCAGCGCTTCGTCGGCGGCGAGACGCTCGACAAGGCGATCCAGAAGAATTTCGGGACGTGAGGGGCGAAGGAAGTCTCCGCGAGACTCGGGTCGGCTTGAGGCAGCTTAGCATCCACATCGTCATTGCGAGCGCAGCGAAGCAATCCAGAGTCTTTCCGCGGACGCATCTCTGGATTGCTTCGCTGCGCTCGCAATGACGGGCTTGAGGCAATAGGGTGCTGCATCCCGCAATGGAGCCTTCATCATGCCCCTCTGGACCTGCGAAACCTGCGGCGCGCAATTCCCGGCCAGCGGAGATCCGCCCGCGTCCTGTCCGGTCTGCGAGGACGAACGGCAATTCGTGGGCTGGAAAGGGCAGACCTTCCTCACCCGCGAGGCGTTGGCGGAACGCCACCGCGTCGTCTGGCGCGACGATCTCGGCCTGACCGGCCTCTCGCTCGAGCCGAGCTTCGCCATCGGCCAGCGCGCCTTGCTCGTGCCGCTCGCAGACGGCTGCATGATGTGGGATTGCGTGCCGCTGGCGACGCCGGAGGTGATCGCGCATGTGCGCTCGCTCGGCGGGCTGAAGGCGATCGCGATCTCGCATCCGCACTACTATGGCGCGCTCGCCGACTGGAGTGACGCGTTCGGCGGTATCCCGGTTTATCTGCACGCGGATGACCGCGAATGGGTGACGCGACCGCACGCGTCGATCGTGCACTGGACCGGCGACAGCCATCGCATCTCCGACGACGTGGTGCTGCTGCGCAGCGGCGGCCATTTCGCCGGTGCGACCATGCTGCACTGGCGGCAGGGTGCGGACGGCAAGGGGGCGCTGCTCACCGGCGACATCGCGCAGGTGACGATGGACCGCCGCTTCGTCAGCTTCATGTACTCCTATCCGAACTACATGCCACTCAATGCGGCCGCGGTGCGGCGGATCGCTGGCGTTGTCGAGCCGTTCGCCTTCGACCGCATCTATGGCGCCTGGTGGAGGCGCAATATCGCCACCGGGGCCAAGGCCGCATTCGCGGCGTCTGTCGCGCGCTATCTGGCAGCCATCGCCTGAGCCGGCGAACCCACCAGATTTATCTTGCCGCCTGTTAATATATGTACTATTTGTACAGTTATTAAGCGCGACGCAATGATGCGTGAACGGCCCGGCATGATCGATGCATCGCCATTTCAGCGGCGCGTTCTGCGGCCGCGTGAGCGGAGTTGAACGCATGACGGCGCAGGGCGACTACGAGATCTTCGAGGCCGGCGACGTCACGCTCCAGTCCGGGGCCGTCTTCCCCTCGATGAAGCTTGCCTACAAGACATACGGCGCGCTGAGCCCGGCCAAAGACAACGTCATCCTCTACCCGACCTCGTTCAGCGCGCAGCATTACGACACCGAATGGCTGATCGGGCCCGGCGGCGTGCTCGATCCCGAACGCTACTTCATCATCATCCCGAATCTGTTCGGCAACGGCCTGTCGTCTTCGCCGTCGAACACGGCTGGCCCGTTCCCTGAGCTCACCTACCACGACGCGATCGCGGTCCAGCACCGCCTCCTCACCGGGCGCTTCGGCATCTCGAAGCTCGCGCTGGTCTATGGCTGGTCGATGGGCGGCATGCAGGCCTATCATTGGGCCGCCTCTCATCCCGAGATGGTCGAGCGCGCCGCGGTGGTCTGCGGCAGTGCGCGTTGCGCGCCCTATAACTATGTTTTCCTCGAAAGCGTGAAGGCCGCGCTATCAGGCGATCCCGCCTTCCGTGACGGCCGTTTCGTCGAGAAGCCCACCGTCGGCTATCGGGCCATGGGGCGCGTCTATGCCGGCTGGGCGATGTCGCACGGCTACTATCGCGACGAGCTCTGGCGCGAGGCCGGTTTCACCTCGCTCGAGGACTATCTCGTCCGTGGGTGGGACGCGACGTTCGCGCGGCGCGATGCCAACGACCTGCTGGCGCAGATCGGCATCTGGCAGAGCGGCGATATCAGCCGCTGCGCCGCATTCGGCGGCGATCTCGATCGGGCGCTCGCCGCGATCAAGGCGCACATGCTGCTGATGCCGGGCGCCACCGATCGCTATTTCGACGTCCGCGACAACGAGGACGAGCTCGGCCGGCTGGCCAACGCGAAATCGGCGGTGCTGCATCCGATCCCGTCGCTGCACGGCCATCGCGCCGGCAACCCCGTCAACAATCCGCGCGACCGGGCCTTCCTCAAGGCCGAGATCGCAGAGCTTCTCAGCAAGTAAGGCAGGCCCCCGATCATGACTGACGCAACCGTTTCAGAGCCGAGCCATCGCCTGAAGCCGCTCACGCCGGCGATGCTGCGTGAATTGTCCGTGCGCTCCAATCTCAGGGGGGCCGCGAAAAGCCTCAGCCATTACAGCCTGGTCGTGCTGGTCGGCGCGCTGGTCTGGAAGGTCTCTTCAGTCTGGGGCGTGTTGTGGGCGTTGCCCCTGATGGCGGTGCAGGGCTATTTCGTCGCCTTCCTGTTCATGGCGCTGCACGAGACCGCGCACAAGACCGCGTTCAGGAGCCGTGGCCTCAATCTCGCCGTCGGCTATCCCTCGGCCTTCATCATCGGACAGCCTTACGAATATTACTGCCTGTTTCACTGGGACCATCACCGCTACACCCAGGATCCGGACAAGGACCCGGAGCTGATCGTCGGCGTGAAGCCGAAATCCGACACGCAGCTTGCGATCGCCTATAGCGGCCTGCTCCAGGTCGCCGGCCGTCTCCGGCTGATGTTCGGCCATGCTGTCACCGGCAAGGTCACAGTGCCCTGGATTCCCGAAAACAAGCGCGCCACCATCGTGCGCGAGGCGCGCGCCTATGCTGCGCTCTATGCGCTCCTGCTCGCGCTCTCGCTGTGGTTCTCCTCAGCGCTGCTGCTCTGGGTCTGGATCGTGCCGCTTGTCATCGGGCAGTTCTTCCTGCGGCCCTATCTCTATGCCGAGCACACTGGCTGCGACCGCACCCGCAGCGCCTTCCAGAACACGCGCACCACCTACACCGCCGCGATCGTGAAATGGTTCGCGTGGAACATGCCCTACCACGTCGAGCATCACGCCTATCCCTCGATACCCTTCCACGCCCTGCCGAAGCTGAACGAGATCGTTGACGGCGAGATCGTCTATCGCGGCCGCGGCTACATCGCGACGACGCGCGAGACCTGGGCCTGGTTTCGCCGGCAGCGGCAGGCCGGCTAGGCAAAAGCAAAACCCCGATCGCGGAGCGATCAGGGCTTTGTCGACGGCGCCAGGTATCAGTAGATCCCGTAGGCGCAGACATTCACGACGCGAACACGCAGGCCGTGGCGGGTCCGGACGACGCGCTCCTGGTAGCAGTTGTTGACGCCGGTGTTGACGTAGATTCCGCCGAAGCCCCAGCCGGGACCCCAGTGATGGTGGAAACCGTGGGCCGAGGCGGCGCTGGGCGCGAGAGCGGCAACGCCGAGCGTGCCGGCAGCGATCAGACCGAGTGCAAGCTTACGAAACATCTTCATTCTCCAGTATGGCGCAAGGCCGTTGTTGTGTCCCTGCATCTCCGTCGGCTCGAAATGCGAATGCGTTCACGGCGCGGGCTGAGAATCGTGTTTCAGGATTGTTTCGTCGGCTGCGGCAAGCTGCGCCGCCGTCATGCTTTCCGCGCCGCGCGATAGCGCGCGGCCATTGCCTGCGTCAGCTCGGCCATCTTCTCGCGGAGATCGGCGGGCTCCAGCACCTCGGCCTCGGGACCGAGCCGCAGCAATTCGGCCGCGGCGTGCCATGACGTCTTGCCGGTCGGCACTCTGGCAATACGCCAACCATGCGCGTCGGCAGCGTCTTCAATCTGCGTGCGCGCCTTGACGTAAGGCTGGCTCAGCGCGTCGAGCAGCTTGACGCCGAACGGGGACAGCCGCACGACCGCGACATTGGGATGCATCTCCGCCTCGAGGCGCAGCGTCGCGGCCTGCCAATAGGCGGCGAGATCGAAATCGGCGGGACGATCGAAGCGATCGTCGAGCGCCGTGCAATCGAGCACGCGCGCGACGCGATAAGTGCGCACGCTGCCGTCGACCTGCCCTGCGAGGTACCAGCTGCCGCCCTTCAGCACGAGCCCGAGCGGCGCCACGCGGCGCTGCTTTTCGGCGCGCCAGCTCTGGTAGCGGATCTTGATCAGCGTCCCGCGCAGCGCCGCACCGGCGATGGTGCGCAGGTGCTTTGGTTCTTCCGCCTCGCCGAACCAGCCGGGCGCGTCGAGATGAAAGCGCTCCTGCATCCGCCCGGCGTCCTCGCGCAGATTGGCGGGCAGCGCCGCCATCAGCTTGTTCTGCGCGGCGATCATCGCTGCATCCAGCCCGAGCGCTGCCGCCGGTCCCGGCAACCCGGTCAGGAACAGCGCTTCCGCCTCGTTCTGCGACAGGCCGTTCAGCCGCACGCGATAGCCATCGAGCAGGCGATAGCCGCCCTCCGCGCCGCGGTCGGCGTAAACAGGGACGCCTGATGCCGCGAGCGCGTCGATGTCGCGATAGATCGTGCGCACCGACACCTCGCAGGCTTCCGCGAGCTCGGGCGCGGTGACTTGCCCCCTGGCCTGGAGGGTGGTGAGGATCGACAGCATCCGGCTCGCGCGCATGATCCCTTAAACCATACCTGACACAGGATGTCAGGTATGGGCCCAGGCTGTGTGATAACCCCTTTGTCGACTGACAGGTCGAGAGGCCCGGGATCGGGCTTCGGGTCTGGAGTTGGCT
>NZ_LBKA01000180.1:0-22442 GCF_028128955.1 Bradyrhizobium sp. CCBAU 11386 | reverse complement strand
CGTCGTTTGGCAGAGGATCGTAGTTCGGTACTGCGACCGACGACCATCGATGGATTCCGCGGTATGGGTCCCGGCCTTCGCCGGGACGACAGCTTTGTTTGGGCGGGTAGTCCGGCCCCCCACAACCACCCCCGCTCCGCCGGTATCCCGTTCACCCTCTCTTAGCGAGAAGTTGATAAGCGTTGTTAACCAACGCTCAAAGAACGAGTCGGACATGCGGACGAGCCTCGGCCTCAGGATGCGGATCACGGTTGCGCTGGCGGTGACGGCGGCGGCGACCGCGCTGTTTGCTGTGCTGGGCGCGATGTGGATCATCGCCGGCATCATCGACCGCGCCGACCAGCGCGAGCTGCGCAGCCATTACGACGCCCTGCAATCGCGCATCGCCGAGGAATCGCACCGCGCCGCCGCGATGAGCGCCGTGGTGGCCGCGATGCCGGCGACGCAGGAGGCGATGGCGAAGCAGGACCGCGAGACGCTGGTGCGCCTGTTCGGGCCGGTGTTCACGGCCATCAAATCCGACTACGGCGTCGACCAGTTCCAGTTCCACGTGCCGCCGGCGACGTCTTACCTGCGCGTGCACCAGCCGGCCAAATTCGGCGACGACCTCTCCGGCTTCCGCAAGACCGTCGTCGTCGCCAACCAGGACCGCAAGGTCGTGGTCGGGCTCGAGGGCGGCGTGGCCGGGCTCGGCATCCGCGGCGTGGTGCCGATCGCGCAAGGTGGCAAGCATCTCGGCACGGTCGAATTCGGCCTGACCTTCGGCCAGCCTTTCCTCGACGATTTCAGGAACAACCGCCATGTCGACGTCGCCTTCCATCTCGCCGACGGTTCGGGCTTCAAGCTGTTCGGCGGCACGCTGAAGGGCAAGAGCTTCTTCGATGCCGCCGATTACGGCCGTGCCGCCGAGGGCAGCTTCACGGTGCGACAGGCCAAGCTCGACACCACGCCGGTCGCCGCGCTGCTCGGACCGATCAGGGACTTTTCCGGAAAGCCGCTCGGCGCGGTCGAGCTCGTCATGGACAATGCCGATTACGAGGCCTCCGCCGATCGGGCATGGCTGCTGGCGATCGGAATCGCCGCGCTCGGGCTCGTGCTGGCGGCGATCGTCGGCTATCTCATCGCCCGCAGCATCTCGCGCCCGATCCTGTCGATCACGAACGTGATGCGCGAGCTCGCGGACGGACGTCTCGACGTCACTGTACCCACCAGCAAGTCGAATGACGAAGTGGGCGCGATGGTGAAGGCGGTCGCGGTGTTCCGCGACAATGCGGTGAATTTCGGCAAGCTCCAGGCCGAGCAGCTCGAGGCCAAGGCGCAGTCCGAAGCGGAGAAGCGCCGCGCCTTCGCCGCACTCGCCGACAATTTCGAGGCCAGCATCCGCGAGGTCGTCACCACGGTGTCTGCGGCCGCGGTCGAGATGGAGCACACGGCGCGCTCAATGTCCGATATCGTCGAGCAGTCGCGCGAGCAGACCCGCACGGTGTCGTCGGCCTCGGCGCTGGCCTCGGAGAACGTGCAGACGGTCGCGGCCGCCGCGGAGGAATTGTCCTCGTCGATGACCGAGATCAGCCGGCGGCTTGCGCACGCGACCGAAGTGGTCGGCAAGGCCGCGAGCGACGGACGGCAATCGAATGCGCGGGTGCAGAGCCTGGCGGATGCCGCGCAGAAGATCGGCGACGTCGTCTCCTTCATCAATGGCATTGCGGGCCAGACCAATCTGCTGGCGCTCAATGCGACGATCGAAGCGGCGCGCGCGGGCGAAGCCGGTCGCGGCTTTGCCGTGGTCGCCTCCGAAGTGAAGGCGCTGGCGACCCAGACCGCGAAGGCAACCGAAGAGATCGGCGCGCAGGTTACGGCGGTGCAGGGCGAGACGACCGGCGCGGTCGACGGCATCCAGTCGATCTGCGCGACGATCCAGCAGGTCGACGAAATCTCGGCCGCGATTGCCGCCGCCGTCGGCCAGCAGGGCACCGCGACACAGGAGATCGCGCAGAACGTCCAGCAGGCCGCCGCCCGCACCGGCGAAGTCTCGCAGAACATCTCCGGCGTCACCGCCGGCATCGCCGCGACCGGCACGGCAGCCGAGGAAGTGCTGGGCTCCGCGATCGAGCTGTCGAAGCAGTCGCAACGCCTGCGCGACGAGGTCGATCGCTTTCTGGCACATATCCGGGCAGCGTAATCGGCGAAGGATCGCGCTACATTCTCGCTGTCGTCCCCGCGAAGGCGGGGACCCATAACCCCAGGGAGAAGTTGTGGCGCGAGACTGATAACTCCGAGTCTTCGCCAAACCACGCCCTGTGGTTATGGGTCCCGGATCGGCGCTCCGCTTCGCTGCGCTTGTCCGGGACGACAGCTAGGGCTTGACCCCCACCATCACATCAATCGCCCCCTTCACGATCGCTTCCATATCTTTCCGTGATACGCGCGCGCGCGAGCGGATGGCGATCGAGTGCACTGTCGCTGATGCGAGCTGGGCCAGCACGGCCGGGTCCGCGCTCTCCGGCAGTTCGCCCTTCTCCCTGGCGCGGCGGAAGCAACTCGCAAACGCCTTGTCGAGTTCGGTGAGGCCGTCGAGCACCATGGCGCGGATGTCGGGATCACCAACCGCTTCGGACGCCGCCGTCACCACCGTGAAGCAGCCGCGCGGACCCGTCTCGCCGGAGAGATAGATGTTCAGCGCGGAGGCGAAGATGCGCTCCAGCCGCTGGCGCAGCGGCATCTCCTCGCGAAAGATCGCGGCCATGGATGCCCGCGCTTCCTCGCGGTAGCGCTGGTAGCTCTTGATGTAGAGCTCGCGCTTGTCGCCGAAGGCCCCGTAAAGACTCGGCCGGTTCATGCCGGTCGCTTCGCTCAGATCGTCGAGCGAGGTCGCGGCAAAGCCCTGCCTGCGGAACAGGTCGAGCGCCTTGCCGAGCGCGACCTCGGGCTCATAGGCCCGCGGACGGCCGCGGCGCTTCGGCTCATTGGCAGCAATTGGCGGCTTCGATTTTTGTACCATTTCGCAAATTAATCCTTGACCCCCGCCATATTATGCAAGATGGTACAAAAATCAATCTGGCCAGGTTGAGCGATACCCGAAAGAGGAACTGCCCAAGGAGGCTACAGATGGATCTCTATTTCTCGCCGCTCGCCTGCTCCATGGCGACCCGCGTCGCGCTGTATGAAGCCGGCGCCGACGCGAACTATCTCGAAGTCGATCCACCGACCAAGAAGGTCCTGAACGACGGTACCGATTTCCGCACCGTGAACCCGATCGGTCTCGTGCCGACGCTGCGCACCGACGAGGGCGTGGTGCTGACCGAGAACGCGGCGATCCTGCAATATGTCGCCGACCGCTTCCCGCAATCCGGCCTCGGCGCCGCGGCGGGCATCGAGCGCACGCGACTGCACCAATGGCTCTGCTTCATCGGCACCGAGCTGCACAAGGGGCTGTTCATTCCCGTGCTGGACCGCAAGGCGCCGCAGGAGACCAAGGCCTACGCGCTGGAGAAGAACCTGTCGCGGCTCGACTATCTCGACAACTACCTGAAGGGACGCGACTTCCTGCTCGACCATTTCAGCGTGGCCGATGCCTATCTCGTCACGGTCATCAACTGGACCATGGCGACACCGCCGATCGAGCTCGCCAAATGGCCGAACGTGAAGGCCTATTACGAACGCCTGCGCCAGCGGCCCTCGGTCGCAAAGGCGATCGCGGAAGAGTTCGAGCTGTACAAGGCCGAACTCGCCAGGAAGAAGGCGGCGGCTTAAGGCAAGGCGGCGACGTCGTTCCGGCTGAGCCAGGACGACGTCGCTCCTTCGTTGCAATTCGACTATCTCGGCGCCTGCAGCACGACCCCGTAGCGACCGTAGATCCGATCGATCGTGCCGTCGCTTCGCAGCCGTTCCACCGCTTCGTCGATGGCTTCGCGCAACGTATCATCGGGGCGAATCATGCCGACGGCGACATTCCAGTTAAGATCGGCCACGCTCTCGTCGCGATCCAGGATCCGGAGCGTCTTGTCTGGATGCGTCAGATTGAAATAGCTCGCCACAGTGGGGGTGACCGCTGCGGCATCGATCTCATGATTCGACACGGCGTCGAGGCTGTCACTCTCGAAGCCGAAGGTCGATGTAGGCACGCGCCGCTGACCGATGATCATGGCCGCGACCGATCCAACCTGCACTCCCACTTTGGTGGCCTCGTTGAGGCTTTTGAACGAGGTGAGCGTGCTGGATGACGGCACCGCGAGCGCGACGCCCGTGCGATAGTACGGTTTCGATATCCTCAGGCGTGTTTCGCCTTGTGCTTCGCGATCGGCGATGACGTCCAGAAGAATGTCGCAGCCGGCACTGCGCATCTGGTACTGCGTGATGATCCAGTCGACCCGCAGCGAGACACCGAGCTCGCGTGCCAGCGCCCGACCGAGCTCGACCTGAAAGCCGGGCGGATCGCCCGCCTTGCGCGCAAAGGGAAGCGAGTTGGGATGCGCGCACAGCCCGATCGCGCCGCTCGAGCGGATCGCGTCCAGGGTTCGCGCCTGCACCGGTCCGGATAGTCCGATGGCGGCAGCGACAACGAGCGGGACAAATGCCTTCATTCGGCGTTCTCATCTGGATGGATCGCGCCGTGCGCTTCAGCCGTCGCGCGGTTTCAAGGCGCGGATGTATTTGACGATCTGGTCGATCTGGGCGTCGGTGAAGGCGCCGTCGAATGCCGGCATCGCTCCTTGCTTGCCGTGCTTGATGCGGTCGCGAATGAAGTCGTCGTCGCGCGGCGAATTCATCAGCTGCGGCCCCTTGCCGGGCGCCCGGCCACCGTTGGAGTGGCAGAAGCCGCAAGTCCCCGCGAACACCTGCTCGACCTCGAACGTCCCGTTCTCGGGCGCGGGCGTGGTGGATTGTGCCTGAGCGATCACAGCGCACAGCAGCGCGGCACCCAGTCCCGCAGGAATCGTTTTCAAATGCAGTCTCAACACGTCCGCTCCATTCCTGAAATCACGCGTCGTCGCTTCGATCGATCGGGGCGCGGGCCTGCGCCCGCGCCCCGATCGAAGGTTTGCGGCAGACTATTTCAGGCTGAAGACGATGAGCGCGCCGTCGTCACGCGGCATGCTCTTGTAGGCGCCGCCGAAGTTCGGCGCATATTCATCCGCCAGCATCCCGCCAAAGCCCGCGACCACTGCGATATATTGCTTGCCCCCGACGGAGTAGCTGACGATGCCGCCTTGATGGCCGGTGCCATTGTTGTGTTTCCACAGCTCGGCGCCGGTTTCGGCATCGTAGGCGTGAAGGACGCCGCGGGAGTCGGGCACGAACACGAGATTGCCCGCGGTCGACAGTACACTCCCAAGCGGCGGCTCGGGATAGCGGACCTCCCATTTCTTCGCTCCCGTTATGGGATCGCGCGCGTCAAGATGTCCGTAGATCTCGCCGCCTGGAGGAGGCGCCATCTTGAAGTCGGCGCCGATGTTGAGCTGGACCTGCGGCGTGGTGACCGGCGTCGTCTTCTGGACTTCCAGCGTCATGCACCATTCCTGGCCGATCTTGTAGTAGAGACCGGTCTTCGGGCTGTATGAGCCGGCATTCCAGCTGACGCCGCCGCCGATGAACGGACACAGCGGCGGTTCAGCGACTTTCCCGGCCGCGAAATCGCGTCGACCAATCAGCGCGCCGGTCTTGGGATCGATATCCTTGACGAAGTTGATGTTCTCAACCAGCCGCCAGACGTTCTTCACGCCGAGATTGCGGTCGTAGACGAAGACGAAGCCGCCCTTGTTCGGATGAACCACGTATTTCTGGCCGTCGCGTTCGAGCATCACGAACTCGCCGACGGCGCTGTCGAAGTCCCAGGCGTCGTGCGGCAGTTCCTGATGGTAGAATTTCAGCTTGCCGGTATCGATGTCGAGACCGATCACCGAGCTCGTATAGAGATTGTCGCCGGGACGCGCACCTTGCGTCTTGTAGTCGGCGCCCGACCAATCATAGAGCGGCGCCGGGTTCGCGGTGCCCCACAGGATGGTGTTGGTCTCGGAATCGTAGGTCCCCGGCATCCAGCCGCCACCACCGCCGGTGCGCCAGGAATCGTTGCCCCAGCTCTTCATGGCCTCGTCGGTGCCTGCGACCGTCAGGAACTCCCACTTCTTCTTTCCGGTGGTGGCGTCGACGGCGAAGATCGGGCCACGGCCCGGCCATTCGCCACCTTGCGAGCCGATGATCACGCTCCCTTTCGCGTAAAGCGGCGCCCCGGTGAAACCGACCGTGAGCTTCTGCGAGTCGATCAGCCTGGTCTCCCAGAGGACCTTTCCCGACTTTGCATCCAGACCGAAAAGACGACCATCCATCGTGCCGACGAAGACCTTGCCTTCACCCAGAGCTACGCCACGGTTGTAGGGAGAGTGGGTCTGTCGGCTGATGAGCGCCTCATCCAGCTCCGGAAAGAACGACCAGATGACCTCGCCCGTCGCACCGTTCAGCGCAAACACCCGGCTGTAAGAACCCGAGTAATAGAGCACGCCATCGGCTACGAGCGGCATCGACTGGAGGCCGCGCGTCGATCGTCCGGGAATGTGCATCCAGGCTACGCTCAGATTGCCGACATTGTTCGCATTGATCTGCGCGAGCGGGCTGTAGTGATGCGACTTGTAGGAACCGTGATAGGTGAGCCAATCGTTCTGACCGGCCGCCTCGATCCGGGCCGTATCCACGGCTTGAGCCAACGCCGCCGACACTGCAAGTGTCGCAACGACAAGGACAGGCAAGCCAGAGCTGAGCCACTGCTTCCTCATATGCACTTCCTCCCGCTTTTGTGGTTGTTGATTGCGTCTCGTAAGCGCCGCTGCGAGGGATGTTTGCAGTTCAGTACGCGTCGATTTCCCTCCATCGGACATGAGCTGCCAACAGATGTCCCCTCTCTCGGCGCATATCGCCAAAGGAGCCACGTTCACTGGCGTGATTGCTGTCGCACTTCTGCTCGCACAGCGTACGACGGATCACAGGACGTGCAAAGGCGGAATGCGCTCAGGGGGCGAATTGACGCGCGAGGCGAATTGAAATGACAGCGGCGCTGACCGTTCGATCTCTACCGACCCATCCCGGAGCGAAACGAGCTAGCCGTACAGCACCCGCGGCAGGATCGTGACGATCCCGGGCCACAGCGTCAGCAGCAGCACGAAGCCGACCATGATCACGAGATACGGCATCGTGACGCGCGCGATATAGCCGAGGCCGTCTTCGGTCAGGCCCTGGATGACGAACAGGTTGAAGCCAACCGGCGGGGTGATCTGCGCCATCTCGACGGCGAGCACGAGGAAGATACCGAACCAGATCTCGTCGAAACCTGCGCCCTTCACGATCGGCAGCACGATCGGCAGCGTCATCACGATCATTGAGAAGCCGTCGAGGAAGCAGCCGAGGATCAGGTAGAAGATGATCAGCACCACGATCAGCATGAACGGCGACAGGCCGAGGCCCTTGACGAAGGCGGCCACCGCCTGAGGAATGCCGAGGAACGCTGCGGCGTTGCCGAGGATCGAGGCGCCGAGCACGATCAGCGCGATCATCGAGCAGGTCACGACCGACCCGATCAGCACGTCGCGCATCACCTGCTGCGACATCGAGCCTTGCGCCCAGGCCACCAGCCCCGCCCCGAGCACGCCGACGGCGGCGGCTTCCGACGGCGTCGCGAGGCCGCCATACATCGAGCCGAGCACGCAGGCGATCAGGAACAGCGCCGGCGCGAGGTCCTTCAGCGCGGCGAAGCGTTCGCCCCACGGCACCTGCGAGAGCTTTGCCTCCGTCTCCGGCACCATGGAGGGCTTGAGCGTCGTGTGCAGCATCACCCAGCCCATGAAGGTGGCGGCGAGCAGCAGGCCGGGCAGCACGCCCGCCGTAAAGAGCTTGAGAATGGAAACGTCGCCGAGCACGCCGTAGATAATCATGATGTTGGACGGCGGGATCAGGAAGCCGAGCGTGCCGGCGCCGGCGAGCGAGCCGATCGCGATGTCGCGGGAATAGCCGCGGCGCAAGAGCTCGTTGAGCGACATGCGGCCGATCACCTGCGTGGTCGCCGCGGACGAGCCCGAGATCGCCGCGAAGATGGTGCAGCCGATCACGTTCACATGCAGCAGGCGGCCCGGCAGCAGCCCGGCCCAGGGCGCAAGTCCCTGGAACAGCGAGCGCGACAGGCGGGTGCGGAACAATAGCTCGCCCATCAGGATGAACAGCGGCAGCGCCAACAGCTCCTGCGTCGTCAGGATGTTCCAGGCGTATTGCGGCAACAGCTTGTCGAGCGGGATCGAGCGGAACATCGCCAGCAGCAGCGTCGCGGTGAGCGCGAGCGTGAGGCCGATCCACACACCGCAGGCCAGCAGTGCAAACAGGATCGCGAACAGGGCGGCGACTTCGATGGTCATGCGATCTTGAATCCGTTGGCGGGCCAGGCGGTCATTCGACGGGGGAGGCCTTCATGCGGTGATCCTCCAGCGGCAGACCGAGCGCGGCCTGGATCGCGCGCGCCAGGAACTGGAGCGTGAGCAGCAGCATGCCGAAGGTGACGACGGCTTCCGGAAACCACAGCGGCGTATCGCTCGAGGTCGAGACCTGGCCGCGCACATAGGCGCCGTAGGCGAACTTCGCCATCGCGGAGGTCAGGAACGCCATGAAGGCGAAGCCGGCCGCTGCGGAGAGGATCTCGAGCGCGCGCTGCACCGGCGCCGGCACGTTCTTCAGGAGCAGCACGACGCGGATGTGGCCGCCGACGCGCAGGGTCATGGCGGCACCGAAGGTGAACGACGCCGCCATCAGATAGGAGGAATATTCCCACGCGATCGAGATGGTGGGCGGGAAGAACGGCAGGAAATTCGAGAGGAAGCGGGTTGCGACCTCGCACAGCATCAGAAGCGTGAGCGTCAAGAGGCAGCCGCCGCCGATCCAGCCGTCGAGCCGGCCGAGACGGTCGATGCCGTCGAGCAGGATGCGCAGCGGCGCCGGCGCCGCTGCATTGAGGCTTTGCGGAGCTGCGGGAAGGACGCTTGTCACAACCTCGTCCTCAGCGCTTCATTTCGGCGAGATAGGCCCGCACCGGCTTGTCGGCCGCCGGCACACGCTTGAGGAAGGCGTCGAGCTGTGGCGCGGTCTTGCTGCGGATGTCGGTTATCATCGCATCCGAGACCGGGATCACCTCCATGCCGCCTTCCTTGAGGCGGTTGAGACTGTCGACGTCGGCCTTGAGCGAGTTCGCCCAGAAACCCGGCTCCATCTTGGCGGCGACGCCGGAGACGAGCTGTTGCTGATCCGCACTGAGCGCCTTCCACGAGTCGAGATTGACCGTGAGCATCTGCGACGACCAGACGTGGTTGGTCGGGTAGATGTACTTCAAGAATTCCCAGAACTTGCCGTCGACGCCCGACACCGCCGAGGTGGAGACGCCCGAGACAGCCCCCGACGCCAGCGCGGGGATCGTCTCGCCCCAGGGGATCATCACCGGCGCCATGCCGACCACCGCCAGCATGTCGACGGCGTTCTTGTCGGGCACGCGGATCTTGATGTTCTTCAGGCCCTCGACGTCGGCGACCTTGACCTTGAGATGCAGATACTGCGTCGGCCACGGCACGATATAGAGGATCTTCTGGTTGTTGCGCGCGGCGACCTTCTCGTATTCGGGCCGCAGATATTTGTGCAGCACCTTGAGCTCGTCCATCGAGCCGCACAGGAACGGGATGCTCTCGACGCCCATGAAGGGCTCATCGCCGACCTGCTGGATGTTGAGAACATCGGCGAGCGGCACGAGGCCATCGCGCACGGCGCGTAAGTGCTCGGGGCCCTTGAAGCCGAGCTGGCCGCCGGCCTTCACGGTGATGTTGACCGTGCCGCCGGTCTGCTTCTTCACCTCCTCGGCGAAGGCCATCGCATTCTGGGTGTGGAAGTTGCCGTCGGGCCAGACCGTCGACATGTCCCAGCTTGTCGTCGCGGCCCGCGCGCGGGTCGAGATGTGGCCGGCGGCGAGCAGCGTCGCTGCGCCTGCGGTGAAGTTCCGTCGCGTGATCATTGAGCCCCTCCGTTCACTACGCCTGACGCGTCACCGCGTGTACCCATAAACCGCAACCGCGTTGTCCGCAGACACAAGGCCGCTTTCGATGTCGTCATTGACGGCCGCGCGCGCCCGCTCGGCCGGATCGCCGATGCCGGCGCCGCCGGGCGTCAGCACCACAAGCCGATCGTCCGGCGGCACCTGCTGAAAGCCTTTGCCACGCAGCTTCTTGCCGGATTTCAGGCCGACATAGCCGGCCTCGCCGTTCCGGCCGCCGTCGCGGCCGCGCGGCGGATGATCGATACGATCGAACGCTGCCAGAATGTCGAACGGCGCGTCGACGCCGCTGCCGACCTCGATGATTTGGCCGAGGCCGCCGCGGGTGCGCCCTGCCCCGCCGGAATCCGGGCGCAGCTCCTTGCGCCAGAAGATCAGCGGCGTCTGTGTTTCCGCGATCTCGACCGGCGTGCCGCGCACGCCGCTGGGATAGGCGGTGGCCGACAGGCCATCCTTGCCGAAGCGCGCACCGGTGCCGCCATTGGAGGTGACCGCCATCGAGAACCCGTAATTGCCGCCGACTCCACTTCGCGTCTGTCCGCGCACGTTGAGATTCCACAGGCACGAGGTGCCTTCCGCCGGCACGCGCTCGGGAATGATCTGGCGCAGGCAGCCGAACACCACGTCGGGCAGCATCTGGCCGATGATGTGGCGCGAGGCGACCGGCGCGGGCTTCGGCGCATTGAGGATCGCGCCGGCAGGTGCCGACACCGTCAGCGGCGAGAGCGAACCGGCATTGTTCGGGATCTGCGAGGCGACGACGCAGCCGAGGCCGAACACGGTGTAGGCCGTGGTGTAGGACAAGGGCACGTTGATGCCGAACTTCGAGGCGGCCGAGGTGCCGTCGAAATCGACGTGAATGCCTTGATCCGAGATCGTCAGCGTTGCGGCCAGCGTCACCGGCGCGTCGTAGCCGTCAACGACCATGGTGTTGCGCCAGCTGCCCTTCGGCAGCTTGGCGATCTCGGCCAGCACGGCCTCGCGCGAGCGGTCGCAGATGTAGTCGCCGAGCTCGTCCAGCGTGTCGATGCCGAACTCGGTCATCATCTCGACCAGGCGCTCGCAGCCGACGTCGTTGCAGCCGGCCAGCGAATAGGTGTCGCCCTCGGTGTCGATCGGCAGCCGCGTGTTGGTGCGGATCATCGCCATCAGCGTCTCGTTGACGACGCCCTGGTCGATCAGCTTCAGCATCGGGATGTAGAGCCCTTCCATGAACACGTCGGTGGCATCGGGCCCGAAGCCGATGCCGCCGATGTCCATGAGATGGCTGGTGCAGGAGAACAGCGCGACCGGCTTGCCGTCCTTGAAGCAGGGCGTGGTGACGACGAAGTCGTTGAGATGGCCTGTGCCCATCCAGGGATCGTTGGTGATGTAGGCGTCGCCCTCCTTCATCGTCTCGATCGGGAAGCGGTCGATGAAGTGCTTGACCGATTCCGCCATCGAGTTGACGTGACCGGGCGTACCCGTCACCGCCTGCGCCAGCATCCGCCCCTTGAGGTCGAACACGCCGGCCGAGAGATCGCCGCATTCGCGCACGATCGGGCTGAACGCGGTGCGGAGCAGCACCTGCGCCTGCTCCTCGACCACGGCGATCAGCCGGTGCCACATGATCTGAAGGTCGATCAGGCTCGCGCCGCTTGCCTTGCTCATGATCAGGCCGCCTTCCGTTCCATGACGATGCTGCCGGCACCGTCGATATGGGCGTCAAAACTGGTGGAGACGAAAGTCGAGGTCTCGTCCTCGGCGATCACCGCGGGACCCGCGATCGTCGCGCCCGGCGCCATGTCCTCGCGGCGATAGAGCGGGATCTCGATCACCTCTCCAGCCCGGCCGTCGAAGAATTTCCGGCTGCCGGACGCCTTGCCCGCAGGCATGCGTGCAACGGCCGCGACGATGGACGGATTGCGCGGCTCGGTGGTGGCAAGCACCGACCAGCTCAGGACCTCGATCGCAGCACCCGGGATCGGGCGCTCGAACATCGCCGAATAATCAGCCTCGAACTTCTGGCGCAGGCCGGCGAGATCGGCTGATGTCAGCGGCCGGTTCGGCAGCTCGACGCTGATCTCGTGGCCCTGACCGACATAGCGCATGAAGGCCGCGCGGCGTTCGCGCACCGGCGCGCCGGCAGCACCGGGCTCGACCAGCGCACGCGCCTCGGTCGCCATCTCCTGCAAGAGGTCGGAGACCGCGCCGGTGTCGAAATCGTCGAGCCGGACGTGACGGCTGCGCACCAGTTCGTAAGCGATGGGAGCCGCCAAAAATCCGACCGCCGAGCCGACGCCGGCATTCGACGGCACGATCACCCGGGAGACACCGATCTTCTCGGCGACGCGCGCCGCATGCAGCGGCGCGGCACCGCCGAAGGCGATCAGCGTATGCT
Source organism: Bradyrhizobium sp. CCBAU 11386 (assembly GCF_028128955.1). Taxonomy (NCBI): domain Bacteria; kingdom Pseudomonadati; phylum Pseudomonadota; class Alphaproteobacteria; order Hyphomicrobiales; family Nitrobacteraceae; genus Bradyrhizobium; species Bradyrhizobium sp. CCBAU 11386. The sequence continues at coordinate 9,993 of NZ_LBKA01000180.1, read as the reverse complement.
GGCCGACCACGGCACCGCGCTCGACCGCATGCACGCGTGCCGCACTCGCCATGTTCTCGCAGACGACCTCGTGCACGGCATAGGCCGCGGTTTCCGCCGACAGGCCCAGCGGCTCGCCGACGCTGCGCAGCAGCGCCTGCTTCGAGAGTTCAGGGTCGAGCTTGATCGTGCCACCCGCGAAGGCGTCGGGATCGATCATGCCGAGCGCAACGTCCGCATCGGTCACGGCCGGACGCTGGCCGCCGCGGCCATAGCAGGCCGGGCCCGGCTCCGACGACGCGCTCTCGGGGCCGACGGTGACGCGCTTCATCGCATCGACATGCGCGATCGAGCCGCCGCCGGCGCCGATCTCGACCATCTCGATCACGGGAATGCGCACGGGCAGGCCGGAGCCTTTCAGGAAGCGCGCGGCGCGATCGACCTCGAACACGCGCGAGGTCTCCGGTTGGTATTTTTCGATCAGGCAGATTTTTGCGGTGGTGCCGCCCATGTCGAAGGAGAGCACCTTGCTCTCGCCGAGACGCGCTGCGATCTGCGCCGCGAAGATCGCACCGCCGGCAGGACCGGACTCGACGAGACGCACGGGAAAGCGCCGCGCCGTCTCGATCGAGGTGACGCCGCCGCCGGACGTGACGAGATAGATGGCACCGCGGAACTGCTCGACCTGCAGGGCATCGGCCATGCGGGCGAGATAGCCGTCGATCAGCGGTTGTACATAGGCGTTCGCGACCGCGGTGGACGTGCGCTCATATTCGCGGATTTCCGGACACACGGCCGATGACACCGTCACGGAAACGCCGGGCATCTCCTCGCTGAGGATCGCGGCCGCGCGGCGCTCGTGCTCGGGATTGGCGTAGGAGTGCAGGAAGGCGATCGCGACGCTTTCGACCTTCAACTCACGCAATTTTGGCGCGAGTGCCCGCACCGAAGCTTCGTCGAGCGGGAGACGGACGGCGCCGTGCGCGTCGATGCGTTCGGGCACGGTGAAGCGCAGGCTGCGCGGCGCCAGCGGCTTCGGCTTGTCGATGGCGAGATCGTATTGGTCGTAGCGGCTCTCGGTGCCGATATCGAGCACGTCGCGAAATCCCTCGGTCGCAATCAGCGCCGTCTTGGCGCCGCGGCGCTCGATGATCGCGTTGGTCGCGAGCGTGGTGCCGTGAATGAAGACGTCGATGTCGCTGATATGGGCGCGCGCGTCGGTGAGAATGAGACGCATCCCGTCCAGCACCGCCTGTTCGGGCCGCTGCGGCGTCGTCAACACCTTGCGCGTCTTGCGGTCCTGACCCACGTCCAGCACGATGTCGGTGAACGTGCCACCGATATCAACGGCAAGCCGCACCTCGGCTCCCTCAAGCATTCCAAATTCTCCGTGCTGATCGTCAAGACTGGGGACAAAAACGCAGCAATTTCCGTGCCATCAGACATGCCGGCAACGCCGCGCCCGGCTATTCTGCTTGGCACCCATGCAATAGGCAAGGCGCGTTCGCCTCGCGGGCGATCAGAGCAGGAATGCAAGCGCCGCTTCGCAGCGCTCCTCGACCTTGAGCGTGAGGAGATCGTCGGCGCGGGTGCGCCCGAGATTGACCGCGGCGATCGGGATCTGCCGCTGCGCGGCAGCCTGCACGAAGCGGAAACCGGAATAGACCATCAGCGAGGAGCCGACGATCAGCATCGCGTCAGCCTGCGACAGATGGTCCTGTGCGGTGGTGACGATGTCGCGCGGTACGTTCTCGCCGAAGAACACGACGTCGGGCTTGAGGATGCCGCCGCAGGCTTCGCAGGCGGGCACCTTGAACGAGGAAAAATCCGCGTGCTCCAGATCGGCATCGCCGTCAGGCGCATCCGCGGCATCGAGCGCGAGCCATTCTGCATTCGCGCGGCCGAGCGTATCCTGGAATTCGTTGCGCGGCGTCTTCGCCCCGCAGCCCATGCAGCGGACCAGATCGAGCCGGCCATGCAGGTCGATCACCTGCCGGTGGCCGGCGGACTGATGCAACCGGTCGACATTCTGGGTCAGCAGCATCCCGCACCGCCCGTTCGCCTCGAGCCGGGCCAGCGCATGATGCGCATCGTTCGGCCTCGCCTGGCCGAACCGCCGCCAGCCGATCAGGCTGCGCGCCCAATAGCGCCGGCGCGTATGCGCTTCCGACATGAAGGCCTGGAAATTGACCGGCTGGGTCCGCTTCCAGTTGCCGTGGCTGTCGCGATAGTCGGGAATGCCCGAATTGGTGCTACAGCCGGCGCCGGTCAGCACGAACAGACGTTCGTGCCGGCCGATGAAATCCTGGAGCGGTTGGTTTGCCAGGGGAGCATTTGACATGGCGCAGATGTAGTCCGCGCCGCGACATTTTGCCAGATCACTCCCGGACCGGCGGCCCGAGGCCGGCGACGGGTTGATCCGTGCCGGAGCAATGCTGGCGGCGAATGCTCGCTGTCCTGTCCGAACGCATCACCCGTCAGATCTTGCTGGGATCGGTGTCATGCCTATGCTTGTGAAGAAACCGGGCTATCTGCCCACGGAGCGCCGCCGTGTCCAACAATGTTCCGACCGATCCGGCGGTGTCGAAGATCTCCCGCTGAAGCGTCGTCGGCAGGGAATTCCATTGCATGATGACGGCCGCGCCGAGACACCGCAAGACACGCTCTTCCTCCGCCGCGAGGGCTGCGCCGCGCAGTCGCTCCGTCTCCCCGGCATTCACGGCATTCACGGCATCCACGTATTGGTCCGCCAGGACCTGCTCGTTGTCCGCGCGCGATGCAAGGCTGTCCTGCAACTTCTCGAATTTGCGGGTATCATCCTTGCCGGGCGAGCTCCTGGCCAATTCGCCGTACGCGGCCGCTCTTGCACGATACTGTAGAAATTTGAACATGCCGCCTCCTTTCGTTGAAAGTCTCGGCGTATTTCAGCCTGCCGGCTAGGCCGGCATCGGGACACTCAGAGAAGCCAATGGAGCGTCGAACGTGTACGCGAAGCCCCTCTCCGCATAGGTCAATTGCACGTCGCCCTGGAGTTCGCGACCCAGCGTCTCGATCAATCGCGTTCCGAAGCTGCGCTTTGCGCGTGACTGGATCAACGGACCATTCTTCTCGATCCAGGTCAGGCGCAAGCGTTGCGTCTGCGGATCGATCGTCCAGTGGAGATCGACGCACCCCTTTGGAGCGGAAAAGGCTCCATACTTCGTGGCGTTCGTGCAAAGCTCATTGAGCGTCATCGCGACCGCGACCACGGCACCCGAATTGATCCGGAGATCGGGCCCCGAAATCGAGAACTTCGATTCAGCGGGATCGTCGAAAGCTTCTATGGCGCTGCGGACGACCGCCCCGAGGTCGGCGCTCGACCAGCTCGCCCGCACGAGGAGATCGTGCGCCCTGCCAAGTGCAAGCAGCCGCCCCGCGATGGCTTGCTGTGCGTGCGCCAACCCTTGCTCGCCGCGCAAGCTCTGGGAGACGATGGCGGAGACGGTCGCGAGCGTGTTCTTGATGCGGTGGTGCAGCTCTTCAAGGATCAGCTTTTGCAGCTTCTCGGACGTCTCTCGCTCCCTGGCGTCGATGCCCGCCCTGGCAAGCAGGCCCCTCGTGTTGATCTCGGCCTGGGCAAGGAGAAGCCGCAGGCTGACATTCTCTGCCGCCAGAGCATCCTCATGTGATTCTCCGCCGCCGAGGTGCTGGCCCGTGCGGGGATCGATCTCGAGCGTTGGCGACTGTATCACGAGGGTTGGCTGCCGGACCTGATTTCAGTGGAACGTTTCGTCACGAAGGCGGGATTTCAGCGGCGTCGTGATCTTGCTTCGGCGTCTTCGTTGCCGAGAAATACGCGTGGATTTCAGCGGCATTTCCAAGGATCGCTGCCCTGCGCATTGCCGCCGTGCGCTTGTCTCCCGACGGCATCTCGCGAGCGCGACGGAGGGCGTCGATCGCCCTGGAGCTCAGCTCGCAAGCCAACGACGGCTGAACTGAATCCAATGAGGTGCTTGCCTGATCCGACGGCGATGGCGCGCCGAAACCGACTACCATTGTATGAGTATGGATGCGGCGATCAACAGCACGAAGAAGATCGGCAGCAAGACCGGAGGTACGAGCCACTCGCGAAGGACGAATCCGGGGGAAACCGACATATTGACCGCCTCTTGGTCGCGGCGGGAGCGCAATGCTCTCAGTCACCGATAACGGCCGAGGGGCGAGCGGTGATCAACGGGATATAGTCACCTTTCGTCGAATAGCGAGGCTTGCCAAGAACTATTTGTCGCGATCGGCACCGAACCCGGTTGTAACCTCGTTGTCAAAGCATCATTTGAAAGAGGCGCAACCGGCTCGCTCTTGTCAGGGTCTCGACGAAACGTCCGTGTTCCTGACGTACGCAAGCCGGGCGTCGGAACCCAGCGTGCCCCGACCCAAACGGCGTGAAGGCCGGCGCACGGCACCAGCAACCTGATCGGCCGAACCATGATCGATTTTCCAAATCACAGCCGCTCATATGACCGGACACGGCATGCCGTGCGATTCTGGGGGCACGACAGCGCCATCGAGGCCTCGTTCTTCATCGACGAAGGCGCGTTGAAGCGGATTCAACCGGGCGCCCATGACACCGAATCGGGATTCCTGAACGCGTTCGATTGCAATCGCGACTTGATATGTGCCACCGCGGCCAGGAAGTATGTGCGCGGCAGCAGAGGCTCCTACGACCTGCTCGCAGGAGATTTCTGAAGCGGTCGGCACAAGCGTGAAGAGTTCGTGGCTTTGTCCGTGAGCCCACGTTTCTAGCTTGCCCAGTTCTCGCGAAACTCGGGGAACAGCGTCAGGCCTCCGCAGGCATAGATCGTCTGCCCGGTGATGTAACTCGCATCGTCCGAGGCGAGGAAGGCGAACACGGCGGCGATCTCTTCCGGCGTGCCGACACGCCCCATGGGAATGTGGCTGGTGACGACGCCGCGCTTTTCCGGTTCGCCGGTCCAGGCCGCGTTGATCGGCGTGTCGATCGCACCGGGGCCGACCGCATTGACGCGGATGCCTTGCCCGGCGAATTCGAGCGCGAGCGTGCGGGTCAGATTGGCCATGCCGCCCTTGCTGATCGAATAAGCGAGATAGCCGGGCTTCGGAATGATCTGGTGGACGCTGGAGCAATTGATGATGCTGCCGCCTCCGCCGCGCGCGACGAAATGCGCCAGGGCCTTCTGCGCGCAGAGCACGGCGCCGTTGAGATTGACGTCAATGATGCGGCGATAGGTTTCGACGTCGAGCGCATCGCTCGGTGATTCCCGCTGGAAGCCGGCATTGTTGACGAGACAGTCGAGGCGCTTCCAGCGCGCCAGGACGGTCTCGAACATCGCGGCGATATCCTGCTCGTTGCCGATGTCGGCCTTGACGATGACATGGTCGAGCCTGCCGTGGCCGCGGTCGCCCGATGCCGCCCGCGCGAGCGCGAGCGTCTCTTCGGCCTTCCCAAGGTGATCGAAATAGTTGATGGCGACGGTCGCGCCTTCCTGGGCGAGCCGAATGGCGACGGCACGGCCGATGCCTTGCGAGGCGCCGGTCACCAGCGCGTACTGGCCAACGAGGCGCGAGGGAAACGGGATCGAGCGGTCGGTCTGTGGCATGAGCTTTCTCCGGAATGCCTCATCATCGACGGAGGCGACGTTTTGTTCCATCCCACCAGCGCAGCCCTGGGATTCATTCCGCGTGTTGCGCAAGGGAAGAGGTGAGGATCTGGCGCCGAAGGTCGCGGTTCCGATCCCGCCGATCGTGAACGCGCCGAATTTGAGCGTGAGGTCGCCCGCGCCCGCGGTCAGCGCCACGGCCACGGTGATCAAGTTCGCAGGATTGGCGAAGTCGACCTTGTTCTCGACCCAGATCCACCCAGCCATCGCGGCGATCAACCCGAACAGCACGATCGAGAGGCCGCCGATGACGGGACCCGGGATCGACAGGACGAGCGCGCCGAATTTCGGCGAGAAGCCGAGCAGGATCGACACCAGGGCGGCGACGGCGAACAGCAGCGTTGAATAGACCTTCGTCGCCGCCATGACGCCGATATTCTCGGCATAGGTGGTGACGCCTGTGCCGCCGCCGCAGGCCGAAGCGATCGTGGCAAGACTGTCACCAAGGAAGGCGCGGCCGAGAAATCGGTCGAGGCTGCGCCCCGTCATCGCGCCGATGGCCTTGATGTGTCCGAGATTCTCGGCGACGAGGATGAGCGCGACCGGCGCGATCAGGACGATCGCATCGGCCTGGAAGGTCGGCGTGGCGAAAGCCGGCAAACCGATCCACGGCGCGGCCGCGAGCTCCGTGAAGTCGATCGGCTTGCCAAGACCGAAGCCGTTGGCGAGCAGCCAGTACAACAGATATCCACCGATCGCGCCGAGGATGATCGGCAGCCGGCGCCACAGCCCCGGCGCCGCAACGCCGATCACACCGATGACGAGGACGGTCACAAGCCCGATCCAGGTGTCGAACGTACCAGCACTCACCGACTTGACGGCAACCGGCGCGAGATTGAGGCCGATGGCCGCGACCACGGCGCCGGTGACGACCGGCGGCATCAGGCGCTCGACCCAGCCGACTCCCGACCACATCACGATCAGCGCGATCACACCGTAGAGCACGCCGGCCCCGATGATGCCGCCGAGCGCAACCGAAAGATTCGGGTTCGGTCCATGCCCCGCATAGCCGGTGGCGGCGATGACGACGGCGATGAAGGCGAAGCTCGAGCCAAGATAGCTCGGCACGCGCCCCGCCACGACCGCGAAGAAGATCAGCGTGCCGATGCCGGAGAACAGCAGCGCAACATTGGGATCGAACCCCATCAAGAGCGGCGCGATGATCGTTCCGCCCGACATCGCGACGCCGTGCTGGAGACCCGCGACGATCGTCTGGCCCAAGGGCAACCGCTCCTCGGGCATGATCACGCCGGAGGTCTTCAACGTCCAACGCGGAAAATAGCCTTGTGAACGGCCTTGCGCCTGCCCGTCGGAGCCTGTTGCAGTCGACATGTTCTCCCCAATTGCGGTGCAGCGATCGATCTTCGTGCGATCCGACAAAAATGTGATTGTTGCTTCTGCGGCGGCCATCACATGATGCAAATCATGCGAGATCGATACGTTCCGGGGCCTACATTATGACACAGATCGCGATCCAGCCAGCCATCCGTCGCCGGCATCAGCCCTGGTACAAGATCCTCTACATCCAGGTTCTGATCGCGATCGCGCTCGGGGTACTCATCGGCTATTTCTATCCCGATCTCGGCAAGGAACTGAAGCCGCTCGGCGACGGCTTCATCGCACTGATCAAGATGATGATCGCACCGGTGATCTTCTGCACCGTGGTGCACGGCATCTCCTCGATGGGCGATCTCAAGCGCGTCGGCCGGGTTGGGCTGAAGTCGCTGATCTATTTCGAAACGGTCTCGACAGTCGCGCTCGCGGTCGGCCTCCTGGTCGGCGAGGTGCTCCAGCCCGGACACGGCTTCAACATCGATCCCGCCACGATCGATCCGAAATCGGTCGCGACCTATGTCACCAAGGCCAAGGAGGAAGGCATCGTCGCCCACCTGATGGCGATCATCCCCGACAGCTATCTCGGCGCGATTGCGCGCGGCGACCTCTTGCAGGTGCTCCTGATCTCGATCCTCTCGGGCTTCGCCATCGCCTTCCTCGGCAAGGCCGGCGAGCCGATCGCGGAGGCGGTCGACAAGGCCGCGAAGATGTTCTTCGGCATCATCCGCATCATCGTGCGCGTCGCGCCCATCGGCGCGTTCGGCGCGATGGCCTTCACCGTCGGCGCCTATGGCCTCGGCTCGCTGCTCAACCTCGCCGCCCTGATCGGCACGTTCTACCTCACCAGCATCCTGTTCGTGCTGATCGTGCTGGGTGCGATCGCAAGGCTCGCCGGCTTCTCGATCCTGCGTTTCATCGCCTATATCAAGGACGAGCTGCTGATCGTGCTTGGCACGTCGTCATCGGAGACCGTGCTGCCGCAGATGATCCAGAAGATGGAGCATCTCGGCGCCTCCCGCTCGGTGGTCGGCCTCGTCATCCCGACCGGCTACAGCTTCAACCTCGACGGCACCAACATCTACATGACGCTGGCGACGCTGTTTCTGGCGCAGGCGACCAATACGCATCTGACGATCTGGCAGGAGCTCGGCATCCTCGGCATCGCCATGATCACCTCGAAGGGCGCCTCGGGCGTGACCGGCGCCGGTTTCATCACGCTCGCCGCGACGCTCTCGATCGTGCCAGACATCCCGATCCAGTCGATCGCGATCCTGGTCGGCATCGACAAGTTCATGAGCGAGTGCCGCGCGCTGACCAATCTGATCGGCAATGGCGTCGCCTGCGTCGTCATCAGCATCTCCGAAGGAGAGCTCGACCGCGACGCGCTGCACGAGACCATGGCCCATCCGCTGGAGATCGGTGAGGCGCTGGAACCGGGCGGGAGCGCGTAAGGCGACACAGATCGACGGCAGGAGCAACCCGGTGCCGACGCGGTAGTTTCCCGGAGTGGATAATTGGTGAGATACGCGTCACAACAGTGGCGTTGGGATCACCGATTGATAGTCAATGTTTCCGCCCGACGCGCTGGGGGCAGGGCGTCGGGCTTTTAATAATCGCTGCGAGGGGCGACGCGCCGGAATGGCGCGCCGCCGGTGGCCGGGATCGGCATTATCATTCTGCAGGCCCGGACGGTCGGCTTCAGCTCGCAAGATCACCGCCAAGATCGAGCCGCCGCGTAATCCCTATCGCCTGCAAGAATGCCCCGTCATGACTGACGACGAGCAACGCGCCGTCATACGCCCGCAAGCCTGCTTCGACGGCTTCGATGGACGCGATGTCCAGATGGTTGGTCGGCTCGTCCAGGATCAGCAGTGAGGGCGGCGTCATCCCGCCGAACACGCAAGCAAGGCCGGCACGAAGCAGCTGCCCGCCGCTCAGGCTCCCGACGATCTGCAAGGCAGCGTCGGCGCGAAACATGAAGCGCGCGAGAGCGGCATGGCACTCATTCGTGCCCGCCTTTGGATTGCGACGCCTGAAATTGTCCAGGATCGAGATCGCGGGATCGAGCGGGCCGACCTTCTGGTCGAACAGCGCGAAGTCGGGCCTGACCCTCACGGTGCCCACAAGGGGGCACATCTCGCCGGCAATGAGTTTCAGCAGCGTCGTCTTACCTGAACCATTTGGCCCGACCACCGCAACGCGCTCCGGCCCGACGATCGTGAACGACAGATCCCGCAGGATTGCGCGCTCCGGATGATAGCCGGCGATGACCCGGTCGAGCCAAACCACCTCCCTGCCGGCCGGCAGGTTTGTCGACGGCAATTTCACGGCCAGCGGCTGGAGAATCTCGATGCGCCGGCGCGCCGTGTCGACGGCCTCGAGCGCCTCCGCGCGCCGCCGCTCGGCGACTTGCGCCGTCTTTCCGCCGGTGTCCTCGCTGCGATCCTTGCGCGCGCCGGCCAGGATACGCGGCATGTCGCCCTTGGCACGCTTCTTCCTGCCGCCGCTGTCCTTGCGCGCCTTCCTCTCCACGGCGTCCTGCGCCTTGCCGTCGATCTCGGACAGCCGCCTCTCGGCATGCGCAAGGTCGTGCCTGACGGCAGCGAGCTCGACGGCCTTCTGCTCGCGGTACCGGCTCCAATTGCCGCCGTATCGCGTTGCTCCGAGCGACGTCAACTCGACGATCGCGTCCACCGTTTCGAGCAGGCCCCGGTCGTGGCTGACGATGATCGCGCCGCCGCGCCAGGCGGCGAGGAGATCGATCACGGCCTTGCGTCCGTCCCGGTCGAGATTGTTGGTGGGCTCATCCAGCAGCAGGAAGTCGGGCTCGGCGAACACCAGCGCAGTAAGACGAACCCGCGTCGTCTGGCCGCCGGACAGGCAGGACAGCTCCGTATCAGGGGCAAGATCGAACCCGACGCGCGCTAGGGTCCGGACTCAATTGAGCCACCAGATTACGGCTGCGGCGATGAAGGCGCCAGCGAGGAAGTTTCTTGCGAGCTTG
>NZ_LBKA01000179.1:0-21253 GCF_028128955.1 Bradyrhizobium sp. CCBAU 11386 | reverse complement strand
ACGTGGTCGTTGTTCGAACGCCACAAAGGAGGGGCCGTTCCGTGAAACAAGTTAGCACCATCGGGTTAGATTTGGCCAAGCACGTTTTCCAGGTTCACGGCGCGGATGCGGAGGGCTCGCCCGTGTTCAACAGGAAATTGCGGCGCAGCGAGGTTCTGCGCTTCTTCGAGAAACTGCCACCATGCCTGGTGGGGATGGAAGCCTGCGGTAGCGCCCACTATTGGGCGCGCGAGATCGCAGCTCTCGGTCATGAGGTGCGGCTTATTCCGCCGGCTTATGTCAAACCCTTCGTAAAGCGAGGCAAAACGGATGCGGCGGACGCAGAGGCCATCAGCGAAGCGGTGACCCGCAAGACCATGCGCTTCGTCCCGATCAAGACGGCCGAGCAACAGGCTGCCGCGATGGTGCTGAAGACCCGCGCCCTTCTAGTGCGGCAGCGAACGCAGGCGGTCAACGCGTTGCGCGCGCATCTGGCTGAATTGGGCATCATCGCCACCGCTGGCCTGGCAAAGGTTGAGGCGCTGATCGCAATCGTACGGGATGAGACAGATGCTCGCCTGCCCGCAGCAGCGCGCTTCGCGCTGAGGGCTATTGCCGACGAGATTGAAGCTTCAGCCGACCAAATCGAGAGGCTCGAGCGCGCGATTGTTGTGGAGACCAAGCACGACGAGGATATGCGTCGGTTGACCACGATACCTGGCGTCGGCGCCATCACGGCGGCGACGATCAAGGCGCTCGTGCCGGATCCCGGCGGGTTCAAGTCGGCTCGCCACTTTGCCGCCTGGCTCGGATTGACGCGGCCGCCTCATTCAAGCGGAGGCAAAGAGCGACTGGGAGGAATATCGAAGATGGGCAATCCGGAACTCCGCTCTCTGCTCGTTGTCGGGGCGACGGCCGTCTTGCGAGTTGTCCGAAACGACGCTCGGGCGCGGCCGTGGCTGAAGGCGCTTCTCGCCAGACGGCCCTTCAAGGTTGCCGCGGTCGCGCAGGCCAACAAGACGGCGCGGATCATCTGGGCGCTTCTGAACAAGGGCGGGACGTACCGACGTCCCGACCCGCTGACTGCCGCGGCCGCCGTCTGATGGACGCAGTGACCGCCAAAGCGATCTGACCGGCGCAGGCCGGCAGAGGGCAAGGTGCAACAACAGCCGATGAACCCATGGGACGACATCCCGAAACGAGTGAAGCTACTGCCCCCAATGCGCTCAAACGCGTAAACTTGATTTAGCCCCTCGTTCCGCGGATCTCATCGAGGCCAGCGGCCATGTGCCGCGCGCAAAGGCCGGACATATGACCGCACCGTTCCAATGTGTGAAATCGACTGAAAAAGCTCTTGCCACGCGGGCCGTTCCACGGGGCAAGGTCAGCGGCTTCGAGGATGGTCCCGAGGGACCGGCAGCACCAGCTATCTTGCTCCTAGCGGCTCGGCGTAAGCGTGGCGCCGGGCTTAGATCTCAGCCATCCGGAGAGCCGATGGATTGTGCATCCTCCAGGAAATCGGTACGAAAAACATCGCGGACAAGCAATCGCGCGCACGTTTTCTGCGTTATTGGTGTGAAATTTTGATGAAAGCGTTTTCTGCGGGCGGTAGTATCTGATCGTACCGAGCAGATGCTGCAGGTGAGGGTTCCCGGTCGCAGGGGCGGGGGGCAAATGTCGGTGGCTCGCAACCTGCATTGAAATTCGGAGCGCGTTTCATGGGGGCGGCGATTCGCGGCACCGAGTTCACTAAGGACGTTGCCCGGAGCTTCGCTGCGCTAATATGGATTCTGCTCTTGGCTTGCCGCTGAAGAAGAGCGTACGGCCGGGTAGTTGTCGAGCTTGAGGCGAGCCACTTCACATTTATCGGTTGCGAAAAAGCGAGGAGAGCCCGACATGCAGAGGCGTACATTCCTAAAAATCGCCACGGCAGCCGCAGCTGGCGCTCTGGCTGCCCCCTTTGTCCGCGCTCAGTCCAAAAAATTTGCGGGCGTTACATTACGTGTAAACGGCTTCGGCGGCGCCTGGGACGAGGCCCTCAGAAAGAGTGTCGTGGCGCCACTTGAGGAGAAATACGGGCTAAAGGTTCAATTCACCGCGGGCTCCACATCGGCGGACCTCATCAAGCTGATCGCGAACAAGGATGATCCTCCCTATGACTTGTTCATGGCCGATAGCCCGTACATGATCGAGCTCCTTAAGGCTGGTGTGGTCGAGAAGATCAGAGAGTCAGACGTTCCTAACGTCAAACGGATCCTGCCAGGGTTCCGTGAGTACGGCGACTTCGGTGTGCCATTCGCCGTCTCGTCAGTCGTTCCAGTTTACAATTCAAAATACATCAAGCAGCCTCTCACATCTTATTCAGATATTGCGCGCTCCGATCTGGCTGCTCGCGTGGTCATTCCTGCCCCGACCCTTGACACTGCGACGCTATACCTTCTTGGGCTTGCCGAGGAAAACGGCGGATCGATTTCGAACATGGAGGCGGCGTTCAAGGCGCTGGCAGCCGCGAAGCCGAACATCGTCGCGCTCGCGCAAGCAACCGTGGCTGAAATGCAGATGTTCCAAAACGAAGAGGTCTATGCAGGGATTTTCTGGGACGGCCGCGCTCACGAGCTGCGCACGAAGGGCGTTCCCATTGTCACCGTGGTGCCGCCTAACGGAGTTTACTCAGTCAGCGCTTACATGAACGTTATCAAGCGCACCAAGTATCCGGAAGCCGCGCACGCGTTTGCTGAGCAATTGCTCTCCGATGTCGGTATGCTCGCAATTCCTGAAGCGCTCCGGTACGGCGTGACGACCGATGTCAAATTGCCGGACGACCTTCGCAAGGACCTTCTGTTCAACTCGCCTGAGCGCACTGCGTTAAAAAAGAAAATTGATTGGGAAAGGTGGATCGCAGACCGCAGTACTCGGATCGAGCGGGTCAACAAGATTACTCGCACCTGAGAACGCTGACGTACCGCCTTGCGCGCATCTTTTTTGTGCGCGTAACAACGTCATTAACGGATGCCCACATGCAAGCTTCGAAAGGTCCATCGTGAAGGAACCTCTCTTCGATCGCCGAATCATAACCGCATCTCTGTTGCTCGCCCCAATGGTCTTGCTTCTCATCGGCTGTTTGGTTGTTCCGTTATTGGGATTGCTGCGATCGAGCTTCTTGCCCGGTAGTCATCTTCTCGAGGGAAGCGGGTTCACGTTGGACCAATATGTCCGGTTCTTTTCAGATTCCTACTACACGTCAGTGCTGGTGGAGACGTTCATCGATGGGTTCATCGTTAGCCTAATCTGTTTGGTCATTGGCTTTCCTACCGGATATTCGCTCGCTCGCCTTCCGCCATCGGCGCGACGATGGCGGACGCTCATCGTCATCATGCCGCTGACGCTCAGTCTCGTGGTCGTTGTGTTCGGCTGGTTGATCATCCTTGGCCGTAACGGCTTCGTCAATTCACTGCTCGTGACGCTCGGCGTCATCCCTTCACCGCGAATCTTCCTATTTACTCGTCCAGCTGTGATGATCGTTTTGGTGCAGCAGTTTCTTCCGTTCATGATCCTGTCTGTTATGAGTGTCATTACTCAAATTGATCCAGTGCTTGAGCAGGCGGCTGCAAACCTGCGCGCCAATCGCTTCACGACCTTTAGAAGAATTATCATCCCGCTCGCGGTCCCCGGCATTCTCGTTGGCTTCAACCTTGTCTTCGTGCTGTCGATTTCGGCGTTCATCACGCCGCGTCTGATCGGCGGGAATCGCGTTGTTATGCTCGGAAGCCTCATCTATGAGCGCATCATGTCGGAACTGAATTGGCCCTCTGGCGCCGCAATGGCTTTCGTCCTCTTTGTAAGTGGACTGGCCTTTACAGCAGCGCTCAACGCTATAGCCGGCTCTCGTATTATCATCGGACGGGGACGATATGCGCTCTGATCTCATCGACAGTGCGATGGCGGTGTCCGGCGCGTGCATCCGCTGTCTCGTATACACCATTCTCGCGTTACCTGCAGTTCTGGTGATTGTTTCGTCCTTCACCAGCGGTGAGACGATGAATTTTCCGCCAACAGGATTTTCGCTGCGTTGGTATCAGAAGGCTTGGGAAAATGACTTATTTATGAGTGCGCTCTGGACCAGCACGTATGTCGCCGTGCTCGTCGCTGTCGTTGCGCTGGTAATCGGCTTTGCTAGCGCATTCGCCATCAACCGGTTTTCATTCCCGGGAAAAGCATTCCTTCAGGGACTTGCGTTCTCACCATTGATTGTCCCTGCTGTCGTGCTCGGCATCGGGCTACTGCAACTGTTTGCAGGATTGGGGCTCACACGAACTATCTACCCGCTACTCCTGGGCCATCTCGTCCTTGCCATTCCTTACGTCATGCGCACGATCCTGGCGAGTCTTGCCTTGCAACAGCGGGTTCTTGAAGAAGCCGCGATGAATCTCCGAGCCACCCCACTGCAGGTCATTCGGCGCATCACATTGCCGCTCATTCTACCCGGCTTACTCTCTGCGGCGATTTTCGCTTTTGTGACGTCGTTCGGAAACGTGACAGTTTCCGCGTTTCTCACCTACGGCGGTAACGTGACCCTGCCGGTGCAGATCTTTGCCTATGTAGACACCAGCTATGATCCACTCGTTGCCGCCGTGTCGAGCATCATGATCTTGGTGACATTTGCGGTCATCTTGACGATCGAGCGTTTGATTGGTGCGGAAAGATTAGCATAGCGAGGTGACGAATGCTGAACCTATCGAAGGAGCGCGAGGCCGCTGTGCGAGATACCAATGATTTTGTCGTCGAGTTGCGCTCCGTTTCCAAACACTACGGTGAGTCGGTCGCTGTCGCGAATGTTTCGTTGGGCGCGCGCCGCGGCGAATTGGTTTGCCTGCTCGGACCATCGGGCTGCGGAAAAACAACGACCTTGCGGATGGTCGCCGGATTCATAGAGCCGACCTCAGGCACTGTGAGCATCAATAATATAGACATGACGCGTCAACCGCCCTATCGGCGGGACACCGGCATGGTGTTTCAGAGCTACGCTTTGTTCCCGCATATGACGGTGGCAGAGAATGTGGCATTCGGGCTCGAAAACCTAAAATGGGCCCGCGCGGAGCGGGAAGAGCGTGTCAAGGAAATGCTCAAGCTGGTCGAGCTGCCGCACCTTGCAGAGCGACTGCCAGGTCAGCTTTCCGGCGGCCAGCAGCAACGTATCGCGTTGGCTCGCGCTCTAGCCATGCGGCCTTCCGTGCTCCTGCTTGACGAGCCGTTCTCAAATCTGGACGCTCAACTTCGGGTGCGTATGCGGGAAGAGCTTCGCGAAGTCATCCGAGGCGTCGACGTTACAACCCTGTTCGTCACACACGACCAGGAGGAGGCGCTCACAATGTCCGACCGCATTGTCGTGATGAATGCGGGTCGGATTGAACAGGTCGGTACGCCGGGTGAGATCTACGAGGCGCCATCGACATCGTTCGTAGCCAAATTCATCGGCTGGTGCTCATTGCTCGTTGGAATCGTGGATGCTGATGGTACCTTCAGGTCAAGCGGCGGACTGTGCCTAAAGGGCAACTGGAGCCCTGGTCCGGGCACAGCGGTTATCCGCCCCGAACAAATCAGGCTTTTCAGTCATGGGGCAAAGGGAGTTGCGCAGAATGCGCGCGTTCTGCAATCACACTATTATGGCGGTGCCACCCGCCTCTTGCTCGACGTGAATGGTGAGCAATTGACGATGCAGGATCGATTCCCGTTCGGACGCCAACCCAAAGTTGGCGACGTCCTCAACATCACCATTTGCATCGAGGATATGCGCATGATTTCAGCCGCAGCATCCTAGACCGCCTCTTCCGCGAGTCCTGTCCGACCCGAGCCTTATGGGGCGGGTGGCCTTGAGCCCTATCTCGAGGCCCTTGCTCAGCGGAATTCTCGATCGCGGGATAGATGTGATCGGCCCCTTGTGGAGTGACAATGAACGCCAGGTCGCGAAAAATCTAGTTTGGTGGTAAACGCGATAGGATTGGGCCGAATTCCTGCGTCGGAGCAGATCAACCGCAGGAATCCATCATTGACTAGGCAGCGATTGACGATCAGCGTTCCCATTCAACGACTAATGTGCCTCTAGCTGACACCCGATGCACCATCCTCATTGCGGGGCTTTGCAATCAGCAGTTAGCTGTTTGTCCCAAACGATGGTCGCCTGATCCGATCGGAGCTAATCATGTTGAGGAACACGAAGCCCGTCTGGGGGCACGTTGAGGCTCATCAGTCGAAGTTTTTCGAGTTAAGTGACCGCATCTGGGATCATCCTGAACTGAACTACCAGGAGTTCTTTGCCCTGAGCGAGCACCGCCAGGCGCTCGCCTCTGAAGGGTTTTCGGTGACGGAGGCGTCAGCTGGGATTCCGACGGCCGTCATGGGCGAAGCAGGCAACGGTGGGCCCGTAATCGCAATACTTGGCGAGTACGATGCGTTGCCGGGTTTGAGCCAGGTGTCTGGTCTCGCTTCAGAGAGACCTCTCGTTCCGGGTGGCTCAGGGCATGGCTGCGGCCACAATATGCTAGGCGCGGCGTCTCTCTTGGCTGCTGTCGCGGTAAAGGATTGGTTGAATGAGGCCGGGCTTCCTGGCCGCGTACGCTATTACGGATGCCCTGCGGAAGAGGGGGGATCTGCAAAAAGTTATCTGGTCCGTGCTGGCGCTTTCGACGACGTTGATGTGGCAATTTGTTGGCATCCTGCCGCCTTTACCGGAGTGTCGCTTCCCGTTTCTTTGGCGTGTGTCGAGATGGAATTCACGTTCCATGGTCATGCAGCACATGCGGCCGCGGTGCCTCATCTTGGCCGGAGCGCGCTTGACGCGGTGGAGCTTATGAACGTCGGCGTAAATTATATGCGCGAGCACATGCCATCTTCGGCACGCGTGCATTACGCGCTCATCGACGGTGGCGGCTTTGCGCCAAACGTAGTTCAGTCGCGAGCGGTCGTGCGCTATGCTATTAGAGCACGCAAACTTGACGACACGTGGGACTTACTGGAACGGGTCAAGAAGATTGCCGAGGGCGCGGCCCTTATGACCGAGACGAGAGTAGAAATAAAACAGCTTTCCGGAGAAGCTAACTTAGTGGCGAATAAGCCCTTGGAAGAAGCGATGCACGCAAACCTTGTTCAGCTGGGAAGCCCCGGATTCGATCGGGCAGACAGAGAATTCGCCGAACAGATTCAGAAAACCTTTTCATCCGATGAAATTCGTTCTTCCTACGAGCGATTCGGATTGCCGGTCGGCGCCGAACCGCTGTGCGAACAGATTTACGAGCTGTCTGGCGTCTCAACCGAGATCATCGCATCGACTGACGTAGGGACTGTGAGCTGGGTTGTCCCCACAGTGCAGTGCCGGATCGCATGTTTTGCAGTCGGAACATCCTACCATTCGTGGCAGCTCGTTGCGCAAGGGAAATCGGCTGCCGCGCATAAGGGAATAGCGCTCGCTGCTAAGGCCATGGCAGGCGTCGCAGCTGACGTCATTTGCGATCGGGACCTCCTTTCCGCAGCAAAGGGCGCGTTTAAGGAGTTTCGCGATAAAAATAGCTTCAGAAATCCAATTGAGATGAAAGCAGAGCCGCCCCTCACGATGTCGGCAACTCGCTAGTGCTGTAATGGTGGAGTGACCTACAATGGCTGAAAAAACACTGGGCATTCTAGAACTCGAGAATGAGCCGGTGAAACATCCCGGGTTCCTCGCAGGTCCGGGAACATTTCAATTTCCGGTCAAGCGCGTAAAGGTTCGCGGTGCGACAGCGCGAAAGGTCACCGAGGGCGACAAATCGGTCAAGCACGAGTACATCAAGTGTGCTCGCCAATTGGAAAGTGAAGGAGTCGCAGCGCTCATCGCGAATTGTGGCTTCGCTGGACTATTCCAGGCCGAGGTATCCGCCGCCGTATCGATACCAGTTGCCCTCTCAAGCCTCCTGTTTGTGCCCTTCGTTGCCCGAACTGTGCCGCCGGGCCGTAAAGTTGGTATTCTCACCTTCGATGCCAGCAAACTGACAGAAGATCACTTTGAGGCGGCGGGCTGGTCGTCCACCGACATAAAGGTCTCTGTGGCGGGAATTGAAGGCAGCGACTCGTGGCGGCGGTTGCTCGAGCCTGTCCCGGACATCGCGCCGAGCGAACTCATCAAGGATGTAATGAACGCGGTGAGGGCTCTCTTGAAGGTCGAGCCTGGTATTGGGGCTTTGGTATTTGAGTGCACTGGCTTTCCAATCGCATCGGAAGCGGTGCGGCGCGAAACTGGTTTGCGTGTAGCCGACTGCGTCGGCCTGGCAAAGATGCTCATCGAAATGAGCCCCTAGAAGTACCGTCCGTCGGCGTTCACCGAGCGCTGCCGTTGAGACCAGAAGCGGCGGTGAGCGTTCATGTGCATCGATCGAGAGAAGTGAGTCGGACAGAGTTTTCGTTTCCGAATACCGGACCTTCCCAGACCTCCATACCGAATATCAAGGTTGCATTTGCATGAGACAGGCCCTTCAAGGAATTACCGTCGTTGCGGTGGAGCAGGCGGTCGCCGCGCCTTATGCTTCCTCCCGCCTCGCGGATGCCGGTGCTCGTGTCATCAAGGTTGAACGGCCCGAGGGGGATTTCGCACGAAATTACGATAATCTCATCAAGGGCCAGAGCGCGTATTTCGTATGGTTGAACCGCGGCAAGGAATCGATCTGCCTTGATCTCACAGTTGAGCAAGACCGTGCAGTTCTCGATGCTATGATCGCGAAGGCGGACGTTTTCCTTCAGAATCTAAAACCTGGCAGCATCGGAAAACTTGGTTTTGGCTCCGCAGATCTTCGTAAGCGTTTTCCCCGCTTGATTACCTGTGACATTTCTGGATTTGGCAATGGCGGCGCCCTGTCGCATTTGAAGGCATATGACCTGATCGTGCAAGGCGAGACGGGACTTTGCGCTATCACAGGGACAACGGATGGTCCGTCGCGCGTCGGCGTATCAGTGTGCGATATATCAGCTGGTATGACTGCTCTAAGCGCAATTTTGCAAGCACTGCTCTTGCGCGAACGCACTGGAGAAGGAACCAGTATTCAAGTATCTCTTTTTGATGCGGTTGCGGACTGGATGAATGTTCCGGTCCTTCAGTTCGATTATAGCGGCTATCATACCGCGCGAGCAGGCGTGAACCACCCGTCGCTAGCGCCATATGGCGCGTACCGCTGCGCCGACGGGAAACAAATCATCTTCTCCGTTCAAAATGATCGCGAGTGGGTCAATTTCTGCGCCAAGTTCCTCAAGAGACCAGAACTTATCCGCCAATCCGGGTTAGCCGACAATATGGAGCGAATCAGGAACCGGGCCGCTCTAGATGAAATCGTCGGCGGTCGCTTCGCGCAAATGTCTAGCGACGAAGCGATGAAACAGTTGGAGGCTGCTGGCTTGGCGTACGGGAGGCTCAACGAGATAGAGGACGTCTGCAAACATCCCCATCTACGGCGGGTACCGGTTTGTACCCCGGCAGGCGAGGTTCATGTAATAGCGCCGGGCGCAATTTTTGCTGAAGAGAAGGCTCCCGCGTTGCCACCTGTACCCGCTCGTGGAGCCCATTCTGAGATATTGCGGAGAGAGTTTGGCAGCCCTTCACGATCCGTGCAGAGCGCATAGAAGTCGCTCACGAACCTAGTTTTGCTTTGCTGGTACAAGCAGTGAGAGGACCCATCCACCGCTGGAATTACCGCCACTCGCCGACAGGGAATAGAACCTCCACGAATTAGTCTCCGCTACGAAATCCACCAGCAGACCCAATCTTCTCATCAACACAGCACGTCACAACAGGAGTTCGTTAAGTGATCGACGCCGTCATTGTTTCCACCGCCCGCACTCCAATCGGCAAGGCCTATCGAGGCGCCCTCAACGCAACGGAGGGCCCAACCTTGCTTGGGCACGCGATCAGCGAAGCCGTTGCCCGCGCCAAGGTCGATCCGAGAGAGGTGGAGGATGTCGTCATGGGAGTGGCGATGCAGCAGGGCGCAACGGGATACAACGTCGCGCGTACCGCGCTGCTGCGCGCGCGGCTACCCGTGAGCGTCGCGGGAACGACCATCGATCGCCAGTGCGCTTCGGGGCTGCAGGCCATCGCGCTCGCGGCGCGTTCGGTGATCTTCGATGGCGTCGAGATCGCCGTCGGTGGCGGTGGTGAGTCGATCTCGCTCGTACAGAACGACAAGATGAACACGTTCCACGGCCAGGACCCGGCGCTGCTCGATCTCAAAGGGGAGGTCTACATGCCCATGATCGACACCGCCGAGATCGTAGCCAAGCGCTACAACATATCGCGCGAGAAGCAGGACGAGTATTCGCTAGAGAGCCAGCGCCGCACGGCGGCCGCCCAACAAGCCGGTAAGTTCAAGGACGAGCTCGCACCGATCACGACCAGGATGGCCGTGACCGACAAGACGACCGGCGCGGTCTCCTTCAAGGACGTGACGCTGTCGCAGGATGAGGGGCCGCGCCCCGAGACTACCGCCGAAGGGCTTGCCGGATTGAAGCCCGTGCGCGGTGAGGGTTTCACGGTCACCGCCGGCAATGCTAGCCAGCTGTCTGATGGCGGCAGCGCGTGCGTGATCATGAGCGACAAGGAAGCCGCCAAGCGTGGGCTGAAGCCACTCGGGATCTTCCGCGGTTTCCTTTCCGCCGGCTGCGAGCCGGACGAGATGGGCATCGGCCCCGTCTTTGCGGTGCCCCGCCTGCTCAAGCGCCATGGGTTGAAGGTTGACGACATCGATCTCTGGGAACTTAACGAGGCCTTCGCGGTGCAGGTGCTCTACTGCCGCGACAAGCTTGGGATTGATCCCGAGAAGATCAACGTCAATGGCGGCGGTATCGCAGTCGGCCATCCCTATGGCATGTCCGGCGCGCGGTTGACCGGTCACGTGCTGATCGAAGGCCGCCGCCGTAAGGCCAAGTACGCGGTCGTGACGATGTGCGTCGGCGGCGGCATGGGCGCCGCTGGCCTGTTCGAGGTCCTACAATAACGCATCGGTCCAGGGCATTCGCGGAAACGCGAATGCCCTGGAATCTCGCGCAACTAACTCTGGAGTCCGGTTTCGTGCGTGCGCGGAATTATAAACACGACTGAGGTCAGAATCCGCATCAGCTTCGGATGATTTTATTCACGCGCTCAATTCGCGAACTGCGATCCGCAATCCACCTTTGCCAATCAACTTTCTTGATTAGGCCTGCCCGCTCGGGGGAGGTGAACAGCAAGTCCTTGCGAAGCTCCTCCGGCACTTTCACGTCGGTGGTTACTTCGTATCGCATTGCGTAGGGTATTCCGAGGATGCCTTGATCGGAGAGCAGCTGGTCTGCGAACGCATGCGCGGCTTCCGGATACTTCATGCCCTTGACGATGTTCATAAAACTTGTGACTGCATATACGCCCTTGGAAGGAACAACAGTCTCGATGGGAACGCCCGCAGCGCGCAACCTGTAGGCACTGCCGGCCCAGAACATACCTGCATAGACTTCTTCGGCCTGAAACATCTGCAATTCAGCGACGCTGGTCTGTGCGAGCGCAACAACATTCGGCTTCGCGGCCGTGAGCACCTTGAACGCTGGTTCCATATCCGAAATCGAGCCACCATTTTCCTCGGCCAGGCCAAGAAGATACAGGCTGCTGGTGTCGAGGGTTGGGGCTGGAATGACCGCGCGGTCCTTGAGATCAGGCCGCGCTATATCCGAGTACGACGTAAGCGGCGTCTTGATATATTTCGAATTGTAAACAGGGACGACGGATGCAATGGCGAACGGCACACCGTAATCACCGAATTCGCGGAACCTGGGACGGATCCGCTTTACGTTGGGAACGTCTGTTTCCTTGATCTCTTCTATACGGCCTGCCTTGAGGAGTTCGACCATGTAAGGACTGTCGGCCTGAAATAGGTCGAACGGTGGATCGTCCTTGTTCGCGATCAGCTTGATGATGTCCGCTGACTGAGTGCCGGCGACGAACTGAACTTTCAGCCCATACTTTTCTTCGAGTGGCGCGGCCACTGTCTTTGTAAGACCCTCGTCCCAGCCGCCGCCGAATCCGTTGACGCGTAATGTAATGCCAGCGAATTTCTTAGATTGCGCATGAACGTAAGGTGCAGCCAGACCGCCGGCTGCGACCGCTGTTGTGATCCTTAGAAACGTTCGCCTTTTCATTTCCGGCCCCCCTTCGCTTCTCTCTGATAAGCGAGCACTCACGTGCTTCTTGGCGAGTCGGAGCAAATCTTGCTGCCGCTTTTGCAGGCTCGCCGCGCTCATCGAACTGGAGCAAATATTTCAGCATTCCGCTCTGGAATTGACTAAAAGTGGCTCTCGCTCAGCAGGAATGCTGCGTCTGAGGGCAAAATGTGAAGCGTTGATGTCGCGGCGCTTATTTAGTTGCTCGCTTATGGGAACATCGTTTCCTTGATGAAAAACGGAAACTATGAGACCTGGAGCAGTCGCCGAGTTATGATCTAGTGACTATTTCTATTGCGAGCCTCCGACCGCAGAATTCGTCGTTGTTGTTGAGTTTGTTCGTAGACGTATCAGTCGAATTCATCTTCCTTCTAAAGCTCGCTCTTGAGGCGATGAGGGCAAGCCGTAGTCGATTGCGCCCTGTACTGCAACAGCGCGGCCGATCCATCATGCGGAAGAGTTGGTTTCGGATTCGATAGCACTTCATCAACTTTAGCGCTTTCCTCCACTGCGGCCTTATCGGGCTGCCGGTCCGGAACGAGATAACTTGCTGCAGATCGCCCGGCTCGCAGTGCGACACTGGTGAAGCAAAAATCGAAGTTTTGACCCCTTAAGCGCAGAATTACTGCTTCACGACGGAGATAATGACCAAATTCAAATTCCGGAGGCGGTAGTAATCATGCAACGCGAAACGATCTTGGATCCGGCTTGCCTTTGGCAACGGTCGAACCTTGAGGAAATTGAGAGGGTAGGGGATGATCTCTGAGGTGTTCATCACTTGTGCGGTCACGGGCGGCGGAGTTTCGGTAGGTAGCCCACATGTGCCGGTCACGCCGGAGCAGATCGCAAACTCGGCCATTGAGGCGACGCGAGCGGGTGCGGCGGTTGTGCACGTTCACGTGCGTAATCCCGACACAGGGCGGGGCTCGCGCGATCCGGCGCTGTTTCGTGATGTGGTGCGCCGCATTCGGGCGTCCGATGTGAACCCGGTGATCAACCTGACTGCGGGAATGGGCGGCGACATTGTGTTGGGTGGGGCGGAGTCCCCCCTGCCGCTGGACCCTGGGACCGATATGGTGGGTGCGCGAGAGCGCTTGGTGCACGTGGAGGAGCTGCGGCCGGAGATCTGCACTTTGGATTGTGGGTCAATGAACTTCGCGACCCGCGACGAGTACATCATGGCCAACACTCCCGGGGCTTTGCGTGCGATGGCTGCGCACGTGAAGGATCTCGGTGTTCGTCCTGAGCTCGAGGTGTTCGACGCCGGTCATCTGGTGATGGTGCACGATCTGGTTGAGGCGAAGCTCATCGAGGATCCTCCGCTGATCCAGTTGTGCATGGGGATTCGCTACGGTGCGCCGGACGATCCGACCACGCTCATGGCCCTGGTGCACCGACTGCCGCCGCGCGCTATCTACTCGGCTTTTTCGGTCGGGCGGATGCAGCTTCCGTACGTGGCTTTGGCGCCGCTGGTGGGGGCGAACGTGCGAGTAGGGTTAGAGGACAATCTCTACCTTTCCCGCGGGCGGCTTGCGACCAACGCCGAGCTCGTGGAGCGGGCGGTGCAGATTCTTGAGCGGGTGGGGGTGCGGGTGATGAGCCCGGATGAGGTGCGTGAGAAGCTCGCGCTGCGGACTCATGGGTGAGGTTTCAAGGCTCATGTCTGAAAGGATGCCGCGAACGGTCGGGTTGCTTGGAGGCGGGGTGATCGGCGGCGGGTGGGCTGCCCGGTTTCTCCTCAACGGAGTGAACGTCCGGCTATACGACCCGTCACCCGGTGCGGTCGAGTATGTGCAGAAAATGCTCGCCAGCGCGCGCCGGGCGTATCGGCGGCTGACGCCGCTGCCGCTGCCGCCTGAAGGGGCGCTGACCGTGGCGGAGACGGTTGCGGAAGCGGTGCATGGTGTGGAGCTAGTGCAGGAGTCTGCGCCGGAGCGCTTGGAGCTCAAGCAGGAGTTGCTCGCGGCTGCCGATCGGGAGACTGCGCCCGATACCCTGATCTGCTCCTCGACCTCGGGTTTGCGGCCATCATTGCTGCAGGCGCGGATGCAACATCCCGATCGCCTGCTCGTAGCGCATCCGTTCAACCCGGTATACCTTCTGCCGCTGGTCGAACTATGCGCCGGGCAAGGCGCTGCACCTGAGACGCTGGCGCGGGCGGCGGAGATCTATCGGGCGGTGGGGATGCATCCCATCGTGGTACGCAAAGAGATGGACGGCTTCATCGCGAACCGATTGCAGGAGGCGATGTGGCGCGAGGCGCTTTGGCTGGTGCACGACGACGTTGCCACCGTGCAAGAGGTCGATGACGCGATCCGATACTCCTTCGGGCTGCGCCGGGCGGTCGTGGGACCCTTCCGCGTTGGCGGTGGTGGGACTGGCATGCGTCAGTTCCTGGAGAAATGGGGACCCGGGCTGAAGTGGCCATGGACGAAGCTCACCGACGTGCCAGAACTCACTGACTCGTTCGTGAATAAACTCGTCAAGCAAACCGACGCACGGGACGAGAACCCGACGGGTCCAGAGCTGGAGCAGAAGCGCGACGAGTGCCTCGTGGCCGTGCTGCAGGGATTGCGCTCACAGAACTATGGCGCCGGCGAGACGCTTGCGCGCTGGGAACGAAATCTGCGCAACCGCATCGCGATGCCCACTGGCGGTCCTGGTCCACTGCGGATGCCAACTATAGAGATGCCGTCTGATTGGCTTGACTACAACAGTCACGTCACAGAAAAGCGCTATCTTGAGCTATGCGGCTACGGCACCGAGAACCTGCTCCGTTACATCGGCATCGATGACGCCTACCGATCAGAACATGGCAGTTACTATACGCTTGAGACGCACCTGTCCCACCTCCGGGAATTGCACGCCGGCGACCGTGTTCAGGTGCTTACGCAGATCCTGGGCGCCGACGATAAATGCCTTCACCTCTTTCATGTGCTTAGACGCGAGGGTGACGAGGTGCAGGTGGCCACTGGCGAGCAGATATTGATTCACGTCAAGGCTGGTGCTGGATGCAGCGGACCCGTGCAGGGCAATGTCAGAAAGCGCGTGCTTGAGTTGGCGCGGGAGCACGCGGAGCTACCCCGTCCAGAGCGCGCCGGCGCAAGCATCAGGCTACGCTGAGCAGAGAACTCGAAAAGAGCTCAGCGAATTCGATTGTAGGTGGAGTACGTGGTCGAGCCCGCCGGTATTTGCGGCGGTACCAGGCTGTTCTTGATAGAACGCCTCGCCGCGTCCGGCTTGCTTCCTAATGTTGGGTGATCGGGAGCGCGACGCACCGAAAGCTTACCCGTCTTCTGCGAGGCTAACTGTGGCTGACCAAAGGCCGATATGGCGGCGGATATCGCCCTCCCTGATGTACGCTATCTTCCGAATGTCGCCACCGGCAGACTTGGCGGTTTCCCCCTGAGTGTCTACGCCGAAGGCAGGGTGCCTTGATCGGTGCTGCGTTGCTTGTGCTAGGAGAGAATAATGGCCGAGATCATAACCGTCCGCCGCGAAGGTTCGATCCTGGAAGTCACGCTAGATCGGCCGAAGGCCAATGCTATCGATTTAGCGACGTCGCAGCTGATGGGGAAAACATTCAAGGCGTTCCGCGACGATTCGAACCTACACGTCGCCATCCTCAAAACCGCCGGCGACAAGTTCTTCAGCGCCGGCTGGGACCTCAAGGCAGCGACTACGGCGGACTCTACCAACCTCGACTATGGCGTCGGCGGATTTGGCGGGCTGCAGGAACTGCGCGACCTAAACAAGCCAGTGCTCGCCTGCGTAAACGGCATGGCAGTCGGCGGCGGCTTCGAGCTGGCACTATCCTGCGATTTGATTTATGCATCGGATCATTCTTCTTTTGCGCTACCGGAAATCCGCGCCGGAGTGCTCGCCGACGCGGCGACCATCAGGCTGCCGAAACGCATCCCTTATCATGTCGCCATGGAACTGCTCCTCACGGGCCGCCGCATGGACGTCGCCGAAGCGCATCGCTGGGGTCTGGTCAATGAGGTACTCCCCAAAGAAAAGCTTGAGGATCGCGTCTGGGAGCTCGCGCGGCTGCTCGCCAGTGGACCGCCACTGGTCCTTGCCGCTATCAAAGAGACGGCGCGCGTGGCTGAAACGCTAAGCTTTCAGGACGCCATGAATCGCGTGGCACGACGCCAGCTTGCCACAGTCGAGGCCTACGGCCGCTCAGAGGACAGACTTGAGGGACCTCGGGCCTTTGCAGAAAAGCGTAATCCAATTTGGAAGGGAAGATAGCGTTCTGGGAGCTGGCTGCATCGTCCGGTGGGTTTCGCCTACCGGGAAATTGGATCAGGGATGCCACTTTGCGGCTGGCATCCACCGAAGCAATTGCCTTAAGAACAACAGATCTATCTCCTACGCCGCATTTGTCACCCGCGCACATAACTCCCAATGTGATGAACGAATCCGCGCTGGTGAGGTGCAATCCCAATCTTAGGAAGCCTATCTCGGAGGTAGCTCTCTGCTCGGCAGCTCGTATGTCGAGTTCAGTCGCGCCTCAAATGAAACCTCTCTGGCATCCGAATTTTAGATCGCCACTCGAAGTTCCGGTTTGCCCACGACCGAATTCTGAAACCGTCTATATCGCTGTTCAAACGGAGATCGTGGCAAGTTTTCCGATTTTGCCATGATGCCGCTTGAACGCATGGAAATCGCTTCATCAGAATAACTGCGCCTGCATCGAAGCCAGCTGCGCCTCCTCGCCTCGTCCGCTCGCAGCTCATTCTTGAAATATAGACGTTCTCGTGCGGAGCAGAAGCGAGATGTCTAATCCAAGCGAACGACAACTGCTGCTACCCAAGGTACTTAGAACTACCGCGGATGGCGTCCTCTGCGGCGGGGTTTGGCTCATCTTCTTTCCAAGGCACTGAGCCGAATGGACGCTCTAGCATGCGTCTGACCCGCACGGGCGCGGGACCTACGTGGAAAGCCGTAGCCTGCCGATCTAGCGCACGTTCCGACTGTGTCGCGCGGTTGCGCTGGCGCAAGTAGTCGAGCCATGTCGGGCAGTGATAACGTTCTGTCCAAAGTTCGGGATCGGCAATGTCGCGGGCAACCGACCAGCCATACGCTCCATTACGTTGGCGAAAGAGTTGGATGTCCTGCATCAAATTGTAGAAAGCGCGCGCGTTCTCCTGCGTGACCCGATACTCGATCTCCACCACGAGGGGGCCGCTGCGTCCGGTCAGGGGCAGTCGTACTTTGGGGTCCTCGAGCTTTTCAGGTTCGTCACCGAGTTCGCGGATCGGCGGCATGGGTAGCCAAAGCCCGAGGAGGGGGGAGACGAGCAACAAAACGGCCGCGACTAAGAGCGCCATCTCGACCCCAGCGAAATCGGTAAGGCGACCCCAGCCCCAGCTACCGATCGCAGCACCACCCGAACTTGCTGCCTGATAGGCCGCAAGTGATCGTCCCGCTACCCATCTGGGCGCGGATAGTTGCACGGCAAGGCTGAACAGCACCCAGGATATCATCCAGACGGCCCCCGCCAAAGCAAGTGCTGCAGCCGTAAGAATCGGCACGTGGCTCAGGGCCAGTGCAGCAACTGCACCGCCCATGGAGAGCGAGCAGGCGCGGATCGCCGCCTCACCGCTCATCCGCTTTCGTACTTGAGTGATGTTGAGCGCTCCGACGACGGCGCCAAAACCAAAGGCGCTGAGCATCATGCCATAGATCTCGGCGCCTCCATGCAGTAGATCGCGGGCAACTAGCGGCGTCAGCGCTAGAACGGCGCCTCCGATCACGCCCAAAACCATCGCGCGGCTCAACACGATCATAATCGAAGGCGAATGGATTATGTACCGCACACCTGAAACGATGGCACGATGGAGGTTTTCGGGCGGCAGGCGCGAAGGTTCTGTAACGCGTTTCCATAAAAACAGGGCAAGCATCAGCGGCAGATAAAGCAGCGCGTTAAGCGCGAACGCAGCCACAGCACCGGCGATTGCAACAACGATTCCGCCGATCGCGGGACCCGCGCTGCGCGCTATATTCCAGCTAATGCTGTTCAGCGCGACTGCTGCTGGTAGCGCTTCCGACGGCACCTGCTCGCTCACAGAAGATTGCCAGGCAGGGTCCATTAACGCGGCTCCGCTGCCAACGACGAAGCACAGCGCCAACAGCAAGTTTGGCGTAACCAAGCCGAACCAGGCGAGCGTTGTCAGCGCGGTTGCACCTACGAGCGAGATGCCGAGCGAAACCAGGCACACGACGCGACGGTCATACATGTCGGCGATCGCGCCGGCCGGCATCGAGATCAGCATGACTGGCAGCATCAGTGCAGTCTGCACCAGTGCGACCATATCCGCCGCGGATGTCATCTGCGTCATTGCCCAAGCTGCGCCTACGCTCCTTATCAAGGCCCCCAAGTTGGAGAGCAGGCTTGCCAACCAGATGCGCCGGAAGGTGGCTTGGCGGAGCGGAGCGATGATGCCATCAGCGCTAGACGCGTTGGACTTGGGTTTGTCCGTCATGTGGAGATCGCGTTATGCTGAATGGCAAGGCTGCCGTCTTCGCCTGGCGACCGGAGCCTTGATCGCTAAGCTGATTGGACCGGCAGATGTCAGCGAGGTGCGCGCTAGTAGACGCCCCCGGGTACCATTGCTGTGTCGTCGGCGGTCAGCGCGATTGCGCCGCAAATATAGTCGACCGCGAGTGAGACCATTAGTGCCGACTAGCAGGAAGGCGAGTTCGAAGGGGCGGCTGATAACTACGCCACTCGCCCGATCGGCCGCAGCAAGGCCCAAGTATGACGTAAGTGGCTGCCAGCAGTGTTTCAGATCGTGCAGCAGAACAACACGTGAGACGCTCAATGGCGCGACATGCTGGCCGTATTCGCTGAATCGAGGAAGAACTCGTCCTGCTTTGGGACCATCTGAGCTCTTCATCACTTCGATCGGGCCAACTTCGAGGCGCTCAAGGATGCAGGCTCGATCGGCCTGGAAGAGATCAGACTGGGGATTGCCACTCGTGATCATTGTTCTGCAAAATCGCCCCAAATCCCGGCCATGAATTCGGGATTCAATGCGTCGGTGCCTCGCTCTTTGCAACTTCGTCCGCATTTCGGCGGTTGCTTGCTCTCGGCAGCTTGTTTAGGGAAGCCGGGCCTTTCAATGCGCATTGGAAGACATTACAGGCCTGCCAACATGAACTTGACTAAAATTCGCGCTCGGGCAGTAGAAATCCTGCGTTTGATCGCCAAAAGTGAAGCTTCATGTCGCTGACTTCACATCAACGGGAGCACGCCACCAGGAACTGGCCGAGCTTTGAAGCAATTGCGCAGCGGACCCCAAGCTCGGCCGCCTAGCCTTCGGAATTGCTCCTGAATTGTGAGCCGGCGTGCCTGTCATTCTCACGCGGAGAGGCGAGTAAACATCAGACGCAGAAAAGGACCAACGGTCGCTGTGCAGCCCTGCACGAGAAGCAATTGCGGCTGCTGAAGCGGACCTGCAGGCGAGATTCGTGAGATGCAGCAATCGATCGAGCCTTTCTCGTAAGCTGCTCCAGCGACGCCCGCGAGTCACCTCTTGGAAGAATTCTGACTGCAGGTCCTGATCGAAGCGTACAGCGCGCCGCGGCCATGGACAGCTTGATCCTCACGGGCAAAATACGCGGTGTCGCTCCGCCAGCTTGGCTCGTCGATGTTCTCACGCCCATCCGTGCCCGTCCGCCTCGTGAGTTCGCCGAACTTCTGCCCTGGGATTGGATCTCGGCATTAGCGATTTCCTGGAAGGCACAAATCTACAACCGAGTCGAGCGAGCTCGTATCATTCCAGACGGTATTTCTTGAGCCCTTGCCCATCGGTTGGCGCACGAGCCGATGAATGAAAGAATGCAATTTTCTACTACGCGCTTCCTTAGCAGCTTAAGAGCAATGAAATGAGGTGCGTTTGGTAAACAGAGCCTTGCTCTTTCTGGCGACAACTAAGACTGTCGACTGGCGACCAGCGGCCAGAAACACAAGCTTAGCAGCTAGCTACTGGCACTTGCTCCAAGATCGACCGTGATGCACTCGCCGTTGATTCCGGATGCACAAGGGCTCACAAGAAAGCCAATGGTCGCCGCGACCTCCCGAACATCGACGAAGCGATCACCAGGCTGTGACGCGCGGAATAGGGCGATGACCTCTTCGGTGCTTATGCCTCGAGTGGCCGCCTGCGCTTCCAGCTGACCACGCATCAGCGCCGTATCCATCCAGCCGGGCGCGACAGCGTTGACAGTAAGGCCATGCGCGCCACCCTCGAGAGCGGCGGTACGGACTAAGCCAAGAACTCCGTGCTTTGCGGCGCAATATGCAGCCTTTTGGCGTCCACCTCCAAAGCTCGCGATTGAGGCCGTGACCACAATACGACCGCCGGCGGACTTCGTCAGTGCCGGCCATGCCGTCTTCATCGCATGAAATGGTCCGTCCAGCATCACGGCATTAAGCCGATCCCACTCGGCGTCTGGAAACTGATCGAGCGGTGCAATAAATTGACATCCAGCATTCAATACAAGAATGTCGAGACGTCCTGAAATCGTGAGCACATGCGCGACCATATCACGATTCCCACTCGCAGTAGCGAGATCGGCGTGGAAGACGCCCTCGCCAACCATGTCAACACCATGCACGTCCGCTCCCCGTTCGGATAGTTCATCCATAATGGCCTTTCCAAGCCCCCCCGAGGCGCCGGTCACGAGCGCAACTCGGCCTTGCAGCGACCATCCAGGCGCGCGACCCTGTGGTTTGTTGGTGTCCCAATCGAAGTTCGCCATTCGTTTCTCTGCCAGTGGTAGCCTAGCAAATGGACGACATGATTAGTGACCGTCCGACGGCCGGTGTTCGGAATAAAACACTTAGAATCGGGCTTTGCCGAGCAAAGTATAAGCGCGGTGTACGTAGAATTCCCGCAAACTTGGAGCTATTTGGCAGGAGATCTGCGCATCCATAGATGTGAAGCCGTCTCGGGGTCACAAAGCGATCGAACGGCTCCACTAGAACCTATCTCAAAATTGAAGATCAGCGTCGATCGGCTATAAAGGAAAGATGATTCGGCTGACGGACGAGCAATGGGAG
>NZ_LBKA01000178.1:0-21039 GCF_028128955.1 Bradyrhizobium sp. CCBAU 11386 | reverse complement strand
GGGGGCTCTGGCCGACACTCCGATCTGGCAATTGGTGATCTTGCCCGCCGAGCCGGTGTACGCGCGCCCCGCCCCGCACGAGGCCAGCCGATTGAGTTCGACTGCCGGCGCCGCAGGCGAAATCAGCCACATCATGACGTGGGTGCCACGCTTCGCCAGCAATAGGTAACGCCGTGACGCAAGGCCGCCTGCCGCGCGGCAATCAGGGGTTCTTCCGCACATTTGGTGCAGGGTGCAGGATTCACGAACAGTGCGAATAAGAGCATAAGGTCGGAATCGCAGTCGACGCCCGTAATTCGCTTTGCTCCATGCCTTCCGCTCACTGGTTTCCCCCGAACGTTCGATTGTCCAGAACCTTCCCCAGGCCGACAGGGGGGTGCTCGTGGCTCGGCCGAAGTCGGCGGTCTCGCTCTGCCCCTGTTGCGGCGGCCAGACGGGTCGCGTCCACAGCCATTACGAGCGACGCTTAGCCGATCTGCCATGGCAGGGGCGGGTTGTCGAAATCCGGCTTCAGGCGCGACGCTTTCGATGCGCGAATCCGCAATGCCCGCGTCGGATATTCACTGAGCGGCTACCGGCAACGGTGCGGCCACAGCCAATCGCAGCAAGCGATCGGCGACGGGGATGGATAGAAAAGGCAGGAAACGGGTTAGTTCAACAACTATTCAGCAGTCGTGGGGAGCCAGCGTAGAGCAGCGAAAAAATACTTGCTACATAGAAGGCTGCTGACCGCCCCTGATGACAGGCTCGTCATAGAGACAAGTGCGACCGTGAATTTGCCCAGGCTTTGAAAGACTATCGGCAGACTTCTTGAGTGCAAATCGGTCATGTCACCGCTCGCGGCGCATTCAATTGGATTCCGCAATACGTTGCGCGCGCGAAGGCACTGAAGATCGTCTATTTTTCATTATTCAGCGGCGGAGTTCCTCAATCATCTGCCGCCGGTGACGCGTCGTCCCCGACTGCCGAGATTTCCGTGCAAATCGACGATCTCCGTTAGTCTTGAATGGGATCAGGATCCCTGGCTCGCGAGAGCCGGCTGTTTGCTATTGCAACGCGATGGGTATAGCGGCCGAGATAGGCTAGCACCTGTGCGATCACCGAACGGCCGTTTGCCGCATCAACAGTCTCCAGCCGAGGTCTGCGAGAACACAAGACAAAATGGAGGATCGGTCTTACGAGCGCGTGCGGATACTGGTGACCTTAAGGGCCCGTTCGAGGCCTCTAGTACCCACTTTTCTTAGAACGTGAGTCGTGATTCAAGGTGTCGGGATGATACCCGAAGCAAGAGAAGTCCACCTTTCGAAGAAAGATCGCAAGGTGCTCGAGGCGTGTTGTCGCTCACCGGTGGCGTTGCAGCGCCATTTGAAGCGGGCGCGGATAGTGCTTTTGGCGGCGAACGGGCGTAGCACCCGGTCGATTGCCAAGGAAGTTGGGGTCCAACCGCGGATTGTCAGCCTTTGGCGGCATCGCTATGCCGACCAAGGCCTTGAAGGGCTGCAAGACAAGCCGCGGCCTGGCAAGCAGCCGATCTATACGAAGACGACCGACAAGCGGATTCTGAAGCTGCTGGATAAGCCGCCCCCGCAAGGATTTGCGCGCTGGACCGGCCCTCTGCTGGCCAGGGCGCTAGGCGATGTTGACGTCCAATATGTCTGGCGGTTCCTGCGCAGCCACAAGATTGACCTCGCGGCTCGCAAGTCCTGGTGTGAGAGCAACGACCCGAACTTTACGGCCAAAGCTGCCGATGTTGTTGGCCTTTACGTCGCCCCACCTGCGAAGGCCATTGTGCTATGCGTGGACGAGAAGCCCTCGATCCAGGCCTTGGAGCGAGCGCAGGGTTATCTGAAGCTGCCCAATGGCCGCGCCTTGACCGGTCAGAGCCACGATTACAAGCGGCATGGCACCACAACATTGTTTGCGGCGCTCGAAGTCGCCACCGGAAAGATCATCGCAACGCATTCAAAACGCCGTCGCCGCGTCGAGTTTCTCGACTTCATGAACAGCCTCACCGCCGCCTTTCCGAACCGCCAGCTACACGTCATCCTCGACAACCTCAACACCCACAAGAAGAACGAGGACTGGCTGAAGGCCCACCCCGACGTCCAATTTCATTTCACGCCGACAAGCGCGTCCTGGCTGAATCAGGTTGAGGTATGGTTTTCGATCTTGCAGGGGCAGTCACTTAGCGGCACCTCCTTTACAAGCCTCAAGCAGCTTCACCCCCCCCGGAACACATCGATGCCTACGTCAACGCGTACAACGACAAAGCCGAGCCCTTCGTCTGGACCAAGAAAAAAGTCCGTCAACGCCACTTCAAAGATCGCCGTATCACTCAGCTCTAATTCCGGATACTAGGCCCGCTACAAGGACAAGTCGTTGTTTAAATCCGCCGGCGGTTCCCCGGCTTTCCAGCATACCGAGTTGACGAAATGTGGATGTCGCGCTCAGTACCTTTCCGACTTCTTGCGCCCATCCAGCGATCCTGCTCGAGCGGAACGCGGGACCGGTTGTCCAGCGTGCCCCTTAATCGCCCGACCGCATCGCGCGGCTGACCGATGACCCGTCCGCGTTGCGACAATCGCAAGCTGACCAACCCGGGTATCGCCGGCGATCGGTTACCCACCGCCAGCTACACGGCGCAAGGGGAACGATTGATTCGTGACGGTGTGGCCTTTCCCAGGGGGAATTGCCTCAACTTCGCGTCACAAGAACCGAGAGGACGCAGAACGCCAGTCGCGAGTTGCTAGCTCGCCTGTTCTTCGCCGAGAGTGCGGACTGATGAGGCATAGGCAGCTGAGACGAGCTTGTAGCAACAGCATGCTTTCTCTTCGAGCAATTTGTGTTCATCGATCTGCAAGACGCCCCGCATCTTGCGAATCAGCCCTTGCTCCTCGAAGCGGATCAAGGTTTCGGTCACCCCGGCGCGGCGCAGTCCCAGCACTGAGGAAAGGTAATCGTGGGTGACTGGCAGCACGCGGGCGTCAACAGCTTCACTAGCAAGAC
Source organism: Bradyrhizobium sp. CCBAU 11386 (assembly GCF_028128955.1). Classification (NCBI taxonomy): domain Bacteria; kingdom Pseudomonadati; phylum Pseudomonadota; class Alphaproteobacteria; order Hyphomicrobiales; family Nitrobacteraceae; genus Bradyrhizobium; species Bradyrhizobium sp. CCBAU 11386. The sequence goes on along the minus strand of NZ_LBKA01000178.1, from coordinate 18,033 downwards.
AAATCCAGCTCGCAAGGCGCTGCTCACGATGGTGCCGAACCCCGCACAATCCTGTCTGGACGCACTGAAATGTCAGCGCTTGCACGTACTCAAACAGATGGTCTCTGATCTCGGGATGCACCTTCATGATCCGACGAAGATCCTCGACGCGAATTCTGTGCGCGCTTCCAGGGAAGACGACGACAGATTGATGGGTTGAAAGATGTCCTCCCCACAAGAAAGAAGTGCCGACCACGCCCCGATAGCCTATGACTGCCGTTTCGAGCATACTGCCCGCGGCAACAACTCTGAGCGAGACGAGGCCGCTCTCTACAAAATAGACGTGCTCGACCGGCCTTTTTGGCTCTTGCAGAACCATCCGTTCTTTCAAGACGACCGGCTCGAGGCACTCCCCTATTGCCACAAGCTGTTGGATAGGAAGACGCGCCAAGATTACGTTCTTCACAAACGGCCGCTTCGCGGGACGCACCGGAAAAGAACGCTGATGCTCCTGTCGTGTGCCGGGCAGCTGCTTGAGAGCACGATCTTGAGAGCAGTCAAACACTTCGACGACGGCGGGCACGCGGTCGGTCATGGTCCCTCCCCTGGCAGGAGGCTTTTGCTAGCCTGCGCCTGACCGTAACGAGAACGTGATTACGACTATAGCACCCTTTTCATCTTGATTGATGCAACGAGCAACTCAGCGGCGCCCAAATCCCGCGTTGATGGGCCTGTCTTCGACGAATTTCGACCAAGCGAATAGAGGCGCTCGCGCCTCAACGCGCCCCATTCTTGCTTTTGCACCTTGTCGCCAGCGATACGATGATGGCGTCCACGACATTGCCGTATGACCGGGCTCTATGTGCGTCTTCTCTTGCTATGCTGATTGCGATCCCAAAAAGCCCCCGGAGAGTGGAACGGTCAGGTCAACACCTCGATTGCGGGCGCGAGACGATCGCACGTATCGGTGCAATCAATCGTCTGGGGGAAGCTCAACCGGAACAGCAAATCCAACCTTTACGCGATCCAATATGACCATGCTCTTGAAGCCTTTGATGTCGCGAGTTTCGTAGAAGAAGCGCCGCGTGAACTCCTCGTACTCCTCCACGGACCGCGCGGTAATGTACAGGACGAAGTCGGCATCGCCCGTGACGTAAAAGCCGTTGACGACGTCGATTGATGATTTGATGGCTTTTTTAAACCTATCGATGATATCGGCGCTTTCCCGCTCCAAGGTCACCAGTGCAAGCACTTGAATAGGTCGTCCGACCGCCCTCGGCGATACAACCGACACGTCGGCCTGGATGATGCCCTCCGAGCGGAGCCTCTTTAACCGTCGTTGGCATGCGGTAGGAGAAAGCCCGGCCATCTCGCCAATCACATCTGAAGTCAGACGGTTATTCTTTTGCACGATCTCAAGAATGCGGGCATCTATCCGGTCGTACTGCATAGCCCACCTCCAGCCTGAGATGAATTTCGCCGCCAGATGACCACTCCGCGCAGGAAACCATCGAGGGTGAAAAATACGAGGAAATCTTCCGTGACAAAGGCCCAACTTGGATGGGTTTTGATCAAAGTAGGGATGAGGGGCCTTGCCGTCGGCATTCTGCGGCGCGGCAGGGAGCGAAGCCGCAAAGCCGGCCTATCGGATGAGATCCGGGCCTTCGTTTTCGACAAAGATGTGAACCAAAGCGGAGCCGAAACGCGATCGAGCCTTTTGTGCGTCGCCGCCTAAGACGACAACGCTCTGCATGCACTCATCAAGTCGATGAAGCCAAACGTGGTCTTGCCTTAATCCGACATCTCGTCGCCTCATCCGCCACGACCGCCTCGAAGTCCTGGATGGATGCAGCAATCCGACCATTTTGCTCGACCGGTCAGCTTCTCGAAAGCTAGACCTGCCATCCTGACGTGGTGGAGACATCTCGGGGCTGATCTGCGACTGCATCGAACGGAAACATCGTCAAACGGAGTTACGTGATGGTTCGAATCCATGACACGCTCGACACCGCAACGTTGGATTCCAGCAGCACATCAGGCGCGACCCAGCAAGATGAAACCATAGGCCATGCGGCCTTTGACCAGCACCTGGACGAGAGACCGCAAGAGCAACAAGCTAGTGCAGGTCCTTCCGATCCTAGTGTATCGGACGAGGTGGAGGATCGCCTTGATGCCGTCAACCAGCAATCCGATTTGAAGCTTGTCGTCATTTCGAACCGCGTTGCACCCTTCGACCCCAATAAACCCAGACCGGCGGGCTCGCCGCGGCCCTCGATCCGGTGGTGGAACGTTCCGGCGCGGTTTGGATAGGCTCTTCGGAGACCCGCGGCGACGGGATCGATCGGCCCCTGCCACTGGTGCCGACTGGTGCAGGCCACGTCGCCAGGCTCGATCTGCCGGTCGCGGACCATCCTGGCTACTTTCGGGGTTATTCGAATTCAACGCTGTGGCCAGCATTGCACTCCCTGCCGGACCGGATGTCGGGCTCGGACGAGGATTATGGCAGCTATCGAAGGATCAACGACTTCATCGCGCGCGCGGCTTTCGACGGGTGCATGATTATCATCTACTCCCGCTTGGGGCCGATCTGCATGACCTGGGCATTGAGCGGCCAACCGGCTTTTCCTCCATACGCCGTGGCCCACACCCGACATGATAGAGTGCGTACCCAACCATCGCGAACTGATGAAATCGATGCTGAAGTACGATCTCCTCGGCTTTCAGACGAACCGGGATCTGAACAATTTCCTGGCCTGCCTTCGAACCCATTTCGCGCTGGAGGGCAATGATGGCATTGTGACCACAGAACGTGGCCAGACGCGACTTCAAAAGTTCCCAATCGGTATCGATCCCGAGCAGTTCGCAGAGTATCTTGCGCAAGACCTCTCTCCCGCAGAGCAAGAAAAAGTCTCGTCACTATTGCAAAACTTCCAAGGCGCCAAGTTTGCCATCGGCGTAGACCGGCTCGACTACACGAAAGGCATCGATAAACGGGTCGAAGCGTTCAATCAGCTTTTAACGAAGGAGCCGCAGAGCATCTCGCTGTTGCAAATCGACCCGTCCTCACGCGCCGACGTCGAAGAGTACCAAAAATATAGAGACGACGTGCAGACCGCTATCAACCAGGTCAATACCGAGCATGGCACAGACGAGTGGAGCCCGATCCACTACAAGAACGATTCGTTCAGCCAGGCTGCGCTCGCACGTCTCTACCGCGCTGCGCATGTCGGCGTCGTGACACCGGAACGGGAACAATGCAGCCAACGCGTCGTTCCGTACCCGTAAACGGCGCTTCGGTAGTTTCTTCTTGGTAGTGTCTCAGACGTGTTCAGAGTGATGAGCCTGCGCGTCATTAAGCGCTTGCGCAGAAGGGTAAACGCATCGATCCGCGGTGTGAAAAACCTTAATCCGTAGTCAGTCCTCCGAAGGAGTCTCGACTGGTACGGCAAAGCCCGCTTTTATACGATCCAACACGACCATCGTCTTGAAGCCTTTTATGTCAGGGTTCACATAGAAAAATTTCCGGGTGAACTCCTCATAATCCTCCATGGTGCGGGCGGTAACGTAAAGGACAAAGTCCGCATCGCCGGTGACGTAGAAGCCGTTGACGACTTCAACTGACGATCTAACGGCCTTCTTGAATTTGTCGATTATATCGGCACGTTCCCGCTCCAGACTTACAAGCACAAGCATTTGAATAGGTCTGCCTACCGCCTTCGGCGAAACTATCGAGATATCGGCCTCGATGATGCGTTCAGAACGGAGCCTCTTTAGTCGCCGCTGACACGCTGTGGCAGAAAGCCCGACCAGCTCGCCGACTGCTTCAGACGTGAGACGGTTGTCTTTTTGCACGATCTCGAGGATGCGGGCATCTATCCGATCGTACTGCATAACCGGAACCCACCTGAGGTGAATTTAACCGCGAAATGGCCTCGCGGCGCAGGAATTCGTCCAAGACTATCCCAGATTCAGGGATGTTTTCAACAAATGAACGGGAGGCTCTCCGGGAAAGACGAGGGCCATGAGTAGCCACGATGAACGCCGGCGCAACGGAGTAGGTGAGATCAGTCAACTCTTGCGCGACGCTGCGAGCGGCGCCCTCATCGCCCCGGGCGTTCGCCACATTCTCGACGGCTCGGTTGCGGCAAGCTCAAGGGCGCACACTGTGCGCGGCACGATCGGAGAGCCGCCATGCCAAGTGTCAGCGCAAAGTGCCTTTACTCCCAGGCGACGATCGGTTGTTCCAAATCGCTAACGCGGGTTGCGCGCCCAGCCAGAATCTCGCGGAACTGACAGATTAGGGCCGCTGTCGGGCGTAGATCAGGCTCCCCCGATGATGAAAGGGGATCACGCGCCGCTCGCTTTCGGGAATGGTGACGAAGTCGAAGGCGTCCTCACGTTCGATTGTATGAAGCGCAATGTGGAGGACGGAGGCGACCTCATGCGGGTTCGGCGCCATAGCGGCGCTATCAGCAACCCATACGACAACGGGCGTGATCAGATAGCCGGAGCGTGTCGGATAATCGTCGAGCATGCCGAGCATTGCATCACCCGCAAGCCCCAACCCGAGCTCCTCCTCAAGTTCTCGCCGTGCCGCCTCGACCGGCGTCTCGCCTTCGTCGCAGCGTCCGCCGGGCAGAGCTCACTGGCCGCGATGCGAGCGCAATCTTGACGCGCGCAATGTGAGGAGAAAGGCGATGTCGTGGCCCTCGCCAGAGGCGGTCAGCACGATTGCCACCGCTGTACGCGTGAGTCGGTCCGGTCCTGCACTCTGCGGCAGGCGCCTGAAGCTCGCGCACGCCGCCGCGATATTCCGTCTGGTAACATCGTCGAACGATTTCATATTGCACTGCGCTTTCCAATCAAGAGCGCAAATTCGATATCTTTTGTTCTTGCCGAGAGACGGCGAACCGCGTCGTGAGCGCGCTGAAAACAAACGATTTCTCGCATGACCGTCAGGAATAGTGCAGCGAATTTGAATGGTAAGCCTGAGCAGCGGCTGCGACTCTCGCTTCATCGGTGCATCGACGGACCTTTCACACGCAATCACGGTCTTGTCTTGCGTTGCGCTAAGTGACGCGGACCTAGTCCGCAATCGCTGCTCAGCGTAGGACTCCGCGGCGTGCTCATCGCCTTCGACTTTACGTATCGCTCTCGCAATGCACTGAGCCGTCGGCCGACGGCGTTTTCGCTTCTCTCGAGTAGAATGGAAATCCGCTTTGCGGTTTCACGATACGACGAGCTTGAGAAGGCATTTGTCGTCTTCTTTGCCCCATGGTCGGGACCGGTTCCTGAGCACACTCCAGTCAAATAGCTATCTTTTGAACCAGCTATGCCAACCGGGGGCAGCCCTCTTAAGGCGAAACTTTCTAGATTACCACGACGTCAAACATCCTCACGCCGAACCGTGTGTTTCGTGTGGGATTGCCTTGTACTCGTCGTTGGCGTAGGCGATCGCATCGTGAGCAACGCGTTGGAATCGGCGGATTGCATCGACTCCCTTCTGCTATCGGCATGATGCTGACGCACTCGGTACCGTTGTCCCGAATCTTATGAAGAGGCGATCCGTTTTTTAGCTTATAGAAGAAGTCCATAGGCGCTTTCGTGCGTTTCGAGGTGAGATTCTGGCGCCTGTTCCAAGCCAGGAATGTCTCGCAGCCGGGCTTTGTTGGTCTCCCGTGGTATCGTCCGCCTTAAATTGCGCCGTTCGAGATGTTCGTCACCTCCTGCTGTGAGCTGCAGGCCTGGTGGCGATCACCATACCGAAGCTTTCGCACTCCTCGCAAAGAAGGGCGCCACGTCCCTGTGATGGCCAAGATCACAAGCGGACGCCCCCAGCAGACCGGGCAAGTCGAACACTTCTGGATGGAGCCCCTCGAGCCTGGCTAGGCTCGCGCTGATGTGATCGACTATCATTCGTTTGCCTTGGCGGTTGGCGGATCCTTTTGCAAACGCGAGCCAGCTAGATTAGCGGTCTCAGACGCGCCAATCCGCGCCGTGAAGGCGCGTCATCTCGCGATGAGCGCGTTTGATAAAGGCGCGCTCGAACCAAAGACCAGCACCGAATGACGCGGCGAGCGCGAGGGTGCAGGCGAAATAGCTATTCAGGAAATCCCAGCTAGCGTTGCCGGCTGTGACTGCGAGGAAAGTTCCTACCATGACAGTATTGCGAATGCTTCTGACCATGTTGGTCCTGTGTAATTGGCAGGCCAAACTTTAGCATTGCAGTCTCGGCGATTATCGGCGCAAAGAGCTGTCTCCTGCCGTCTTTCTGTTCAATCGGCTTTATGGTGAGCGAAGGTCCACTTGCGAACAGGTGGTCAGGTCGCAGGTAGTTGCGCCGACAAGCAGTATGCGCCTCGACCCGCGATAGTTGCGCGCGCATGCCGCTTGTCTCGGGACCGACGTAAATTCAGCAGGAGGTGTGACTAGGAACTGTTCTCGGTTGGGACAGACGCACTCAAAGTAGGGCATTTGCCCGCTTCGATCGTTTACAGCGGCGCAAGAGCAGAGCGCATGGCGTGATCGTATCCATTTCCATAATTGCCGCCATAGTGGCTTTAACCGTCTTCAGGGCCATGCCAGCGAAACTCCGAGGCATAGCACGAGTCCGCATGATCATAGCCACGGTCTGCGATGGCGGACGTTAGTTGTTGGTTTCATGCATGGGACGGCTGGCTCGGCGGCACTGCCTGTTCTGGTCTCTCGAGCCCCCGAGCCATCGGACGGATTGCTCTACGTGTTTCCGTTCAGGCGAGCTTCAATGATTGGCCGTCTTGTCTTCAGTGATTGCGGCTCCGTTGGTCGTCAACAAGCCCCCTCAATTGCGTCAACCGCACCTTGCAGTTATCGACCTGCAAGCAGCGTCATGCCGACGCCTCGCGCAAAGCGCGGACAGAGCTGGCACGCGCAGCGTCGCGAGGATGGCGGGAGGTGATGGGGCAGGAGCTTTTTCAGTCTTGCGTCAGCCCGAAGTCGCTCGCCAGGAACTGATCTTGTGTCCACTGCCTCAGCGCATCATCGTTGAGTGTCGAGTTGATTAGGGCATTCCACTTGTTACCCGCCTCTTTCCATTTCGTTTTCCGGTCCGGAAGGTCCCGCAGTAGCCGGAATGCGCTCGTTGCAATCTTGCTTGCCTCTTTACCTTCAGCAGCCTCGCGGATCACGTCCTTGAACATCTGCTCCGGAAAAATCCAGCCAGCGCTCGTGAAGCGGTCGGCAAACAGGTATTCGAATGAGGCCCGAAACGTGACGGCAGCTAAAGCATCCTCGTGTTCCGTGCCTGCACTACGCACGTCAAACCATTGCAGCAGCCTTCGAACAGCGGCAGCGGGAGCAACCTGGCGATCACCGAGGGTCAGAGATACGAACATGTACGCGATGTCCGATTGAAGTTCGTTGTCCAGGGACACATACCAATCTTTGATCGCCTGAATAGGTGACATGAAAATGATCTCGGGAAAAGCCTAGGAGATAGCGGGTGCGCGATGTCGTATTCTTGTTCACGTACTACCACGGCTCTCAATGCAGCTTGATGGTCTCGTGAGATCCGTGCCTGACGCACCGCTCCGTCTTTGCTGTGCTGCATCGATGGTGGTGCCTCCGCAACCCGATCGCGCCTCGTTTGTCGCTGCAAAGCAACAGGCTCTGAACAGGAAAGATGAAGGCGGGAAAGAGGTGGTAAGTCCGACGGATGAAAACATTTCGAGCGGTTGTCCTCGCATCCGAGGGCGAAATCTTCTGACGATAGGTCTAATTTGCGCCACCGAGGACGACGTCAAGGCACGCGCTGAGGATCTCCCCGAAGACGACCCTGTAGAGCTCTGGGATAGCCAGCGCAGAGTAGCGCGCTTCGAACCGAAGCATTAGCCAAGTGTCTGCAACCGTCGCCACGGAATCGCCGAAAGCTATTGCTCGGGAACTGGATCGGTAAGGCGATGGTCGGCCTGCCGCTCCAGCTCTTCTATGAGGGCGGAGAATAGGCCGAAATCCGGGCGCCGGCGCGGCTCAGCAAGTCGCGCCATTTGGGATGCGACCTCGCGAGAGCGATTTTCAAATCTAAGTCCCTGCGTTGCGAGAAGATCGAAAACTACCATACGCGCGTGAATATATCCGCGCCCTTCAGCCTGCTAAGCTTACCTTTCTTATCAACGTAGAACAGCGTCCAAGACGTTGGGATCTGAGACCCCTTAATTTTTCCAACCCAGCGGGTAAAGGAATTGCACTGGGAAAAAGTAACAACAAAATACAAGCCGGTCGGGCTAAGGGATCCCGATGCGGGATACGGGATGCCCTGGCACGCAAATCCTTGAGCATGGTTTGTGAAAATCCCTTGTATTGTCCCGCTATTGGCGGACCAAATATACAGTTCCGAACCTCGTTCATTTTTCCAGTATGAGGGAGCAGGAAGCCCTTGGGCCATGGCCTCAGCGGAAAACAACAGGGATTGGACGAGCAGCAAAAGTCCCAGAAGTCTCTTCATATCGAAGCCCCAAAAGAGTCGCTTAAAGATCATGTAATTTTGTACAACTTGAGGTGACGTTCGCGGCTCTTATCTCGCATTCGTCAACGGAATCCGGCGCATATCCGCCAAGTCGCGTTGGATTGCGGCGCCTCGCACGCTCTCTTGCCCCCGATGCCGTTACCCGCGCATCAATTCCTAGCTGACCGCGCGCCGAGACCGCTACTCGGTTATCTTGCTGGCATCTGCGCAACTATCTTTGCGATCGGCGCTGGAGAATTGCTTTGCCACGCGCTTCTCGATGAGAAACCGCTCGCGGGCGTATGCTGTTGAACTAGGTCGAGCACTCGTCGAGGGCGAGCAAGTTGTCATTCCAGAGACCATCTGCGTGGTCTGAATGAATTTGCGTCCGGACGAGCTTTTTCGCACGGCAACCCAAGCGGTCGAAATGCCATTTTGCGTGTAGAACCGGTGCTGCTCGTTCTCGATATCGCGGACAACGTTTTCCACCTTGTCCCTGCCAACTTTCCTCCTTCGGGCTTGGGGCCGCCGACATCCATGATGTGCTCATGCCGCTCATCGGTTAGACGCAATCAATGCGGTAGGTGGTCATGGTCTTACTTTCCATATTCAATTTTTGAGCGCACAAGGATCGTGCTCTTCCGGTGATAAGACCTATATCGCTACGGTCCGGAGCAAGCACAATTGTTTACCTTGCGCGGCGCCCTTGCGCATGCGCCGCGCACTTCCGGCAAACCGCTATTGCGGCGAGACTCAACAACATTGAGAGCCGATGCTGTTGTTTTTTTCGTCATGAGAAATCGTCCTACCGGGATCGGGTCGACAATCTCGCACAATGCAGTCCCTCCAGCGGCCCCATCGGCTCGGGCGAGAAGGATAGGTAAGAGATCATTCAATGTCGCTCCCGGCCCCGGGTGCAGCTGCAACGTCTTCATCGAGCGGCTGTGGCGGTCGCTCAAGCATGAGGACATCTCAAGGGCTATGCCGACGGCCGCGAGGCCAAGGCAGGGGTCGCGAGCTGGATCGCCTTCTACAACGATCGTCGCCTTCATCAGGCGCACGGCTATCGCACGCCGATGGCGGTTTGGCGCGAACGGATGCAGGCCGCGAGGGCTGTGGACATGGTGGACAACGCTGACGCGTTGACCACATGCCCATCTGTGGACGCCCCGGTGGATGCAAGAAGAATCTTTCGATTAGGTGTTGCGCGTAGTCGGGTGCTGACATCTGTCCGGCCTTGATTGCGACCGTCATATGTCGCGGGCCCGTATGGGAGTTCGCGGATCAGGTCCAAATCACAGCGGCGTACTTGGAAGCACTTGGGCATGTACTGGTTTTCCCGACCCCGTCTCATCGACTGTTGCGCCGTACCTTCCGTTTGACCTTCCTACCTCCTCGACGACCTCTGGTCGGGCGGACTAAGCGATTAAGCCGCTGCGACCGGAGCTTTGTAGACCCCACCGTTGACCATCAAAGCCCACACGGTGCGAGCCATCTTGTTGGCGAGAGCGACGGCGACAAGCATGGGCGGCTTACGAGCGAGCATGCGCTCCAGCCATGCCCCTCGCGATGGACCGCGTCGGCGAGCCAGCTTCACCACCGCACTCGCCCCGATGATGAGGAGACGCCGCAGCGTTCGCTCACCCATTTTCGATATTTGGCCGAGCTTCTGTCTTCCACCAGTGGAACGTTGCAGCGGCGTCAACCCCAACCACGCGGCGAAATCCCGGCCACGTTTGAAGTTTTCAGGCTCAGGCGCTAGCGCCATCAGAGCTGTCGCCGTGATTGGGCCGATGCCAGGAACTGTCATAAGCCGTCGAGCAACTTCCTCTTCTCGGGCTCGTCGCGCGATCTCAATATCGAGTTGCTTGATTTGCTCTTCCAGCACCGCCAGCATCTTGACTAGGATATCGAGCGCCGGTTGCGCCGCCGTTGGCACGCTGCTCCCGGTAGCTTGCGCGTGCTCAACCAGCGCGGCGACATTGGACGCCCCCTTTGCAACGACCAGGCCGTATTCGGCGAGGTGACCTCGCAACGCGTTTATGATCTGAGTACGTTGCCGGACCAAAAGATCGCGAGCGCGAAACACGACCGCGCTCGCCTGCTGGTCCTCACTCTTCACGGCGGCAAAGCGCATGGTGGGGCGTTGGGCTGCTTCGCAAATCGCTTCTGCATCGGCCATATCGTTTTTCTGGCGTTTCACAAAGGGCTTTACATAGGACGGTGGAATCAGACGCACTGTGTGACCCAGCTTGCCAATCTCACGAGCCCAGTGATGGGCGCTGGCGCAGGCTTCCATCGCTACCAGGCACGCAGGCTGCTGAGCAAAGAAAGCCAGCACTTTGTCACGACGCAGCTGTTTGCGGAAAACAACAACGCCGCCAGCGTCTGCGCCATGTGCCTGAAAAACATGTTTCGCCAAGTCTAGTCCAATCGTGCTAACTTCGTTCACGGACGCTTCCTCTTTCTGACGGTTCAACACCCTTCACTTTGGCACATCGATGCCGTCGAGGGGCGTCCACCCCATCACAGCAACTGCAGCAGACAGAGACTCTGGCAGCGTGATAGAAAGGGATCAGGAGCGGTCAGTTTCCAACTAACAAACCCGTTCAAGCGGTCTCGCTCCGCGGGTCCATTTCAGTCAAATTGTTATCAAACGGGATGCGCAGCATTGATCCGAAGCTCTTGTCATGCCGGAATCAACTGCGGCCGGCGCCAACGTTGCGGTGCCCGCCGGGCCCGATCGGACATCACGCTGGCCTGGACGATGGAACTCATCACCGAGAAGAGTCTGGATGCAAGCCGCCCCATGGTCGATAAGGACTTGCCAAGACTATATCCGTCAGCCGACGGCATGATGCACGATGAGTGCATGGTTGATATGGGCGGCACGGCGTTCAAGTGGGCAAAAGGCGGTTCGGGAGGTGCCAGATACGGCACACCTTCACCGTACCGTCTAGTGGCGATGACGTCGGTGCGTAATTTTTCGAGCTTCGCACCACAGGCCTTTCGCGTTGCAGAACCGCATCTCAAAAGCTTCTGCAAGTGGCGTCGACACCAGCGAGCTTTTGGTCGTTCCCCACGCTGTCGGTGTCTGCTTGGCAACCAGTGTCGGAAAGCGGACATGGTGCTGCAGCCGGAGCTGCTGAAACTTGCGGCTCTTTAGCCGGCACGCTGTTTGCAGTGAGTGGTCCGCAACATGGCGCAAGCTGCGCTATGTCATACGTTGCGTGCTTTCCGCCGCTGCTGCTTGACGCGCCAGGCGTGCGAGCGTGCCCGCCGATCTCATCGGGAGAAAGTCCATGAATACACCACCACTCTTCTCGGCGGTGTTGCCTTCGACTGCAAGCCACGTCCACGGCGCTTTCACAGGAGCGAACGACCTTGGCAACGACGAATGATCCATTCCTCTGGCTCGAGGACATCGAAGGACAAGGCGCATTGGCTTGGGCTCGCGCCGAGAACGAGAAGACGCTCAGGGTGCTCCAGTCAGATCCTCGCTATCGGCACTTCTACGAACAGGCGCTCTCCATCCTGCAGGCGAAGGATCGGATCGCATATGTTTCATTAGGGCGGCGCGGTTTGGAGAATTTCTGGCAAGACGAGAACCAGGTGCGCGGCGTCTGGCGGCGCACCACGCTCGAGAGCTATCGTAGCCAAGACCCACAGTGGGAGACCATCCTCGACGTGGACGCCTTGGCCGTCACCGAGAACAGGAATTGGATTTTTCAAGGTGGCAGCTGCCTTCCGCCTGAAGGGCGCCTCTGCCTGATTAGTCTTTCCGATGGCGGCAAGGATGCCGCGTCCATACGAGAGTTCGACTGCGACGCCAAGACCTTCGTTGCGGACGGCTTTTATCTCCCAGAGGGCAAGCAGCACGTCAGCTGGGTCGATGGTGACACGCTCCTTGTTGCACGGGACTGGGGCGAGGGGACTTTGACACAAGCCGGCTACCCCTTTGTCGTGAAGGAGCTCAAACGCGCTCAGCCGCTCAGTGAGGCTCGAGAGATCTTTCGTGGCGAGCCCACCGACGTTGACACGCAGCCCTTCGTGCTTTGTGACAGCGAGGGTCATATTCATGCGACCGGCGCGATCCGCGTGATCAGCTCTTTCGAGTCCGAGTATGTGATCTTCCGCCCCAATGGGCCCGTCAAGCTCAATCTGCCGAAGAAGGCCGCGATGATCGGACTAGTGGGTGATCGCCTGCTTGTGAAGCTTGATGAAGAATGGACGCCGCCCGGCGATATCAGCTTCGCCGCCGGATCGCTAATTTCGTATGACCTGGCCGAATGGAAACAGGATCCGCGGCGCGCCAAAGCCTCGCTTGTCTTCCAACCAGGGCCCCGCCAGGCCCTGAGCGGGGTAGGCGCCACAAAGAATTTGTTGATCATGACGATCCTCGAGAACGTTCAGAGCAGAGCGTTCGTTTATAAGTACGATCAGGGAGCTTGGTCGGCGACGCCGATCCCGCTGCCGGAACATACAAATGTCAGCCTGTCAGCCTCCGATGAAGCGGACCAGGCCATGTTCGCTGTCTCGAGCTATCTCAGACCAACGTCAGTCTGGTATTTTGATGCCGAAAGCAAAAACCTTGAGGAATTGAAGAAGACACCTTCTGCCTTCGATGCGTCCAACCATGTCGTGGAGCAGCTCGAAGCCACTTCGCGTGATGGCACGTCAATTCCCTATTTTCTGGTGCGGCCGAAGAACGCAAGGTTTGACGGCACAATCCCGACACTTCTCTATGGCTATGGCGGGTTCCAGATTCCGCTTTTGCCCTCTTATCTGGGACCAGTGGGGCGGCTATGGCTCGAACAGGGCAATGCCTGGGTCGTTGCGAACCTGCGCGGGGGCGGCGAGTTTGGCCCACAATGGCATCAAGCGGCCCAGGCGGCAACGAAGCAGACGACGTGGGATGATTTCATTGCCGTTGCCGAGGACCTGATCCGCCGGAAGATCACAAGTCCGCGCCGGCTAGGCGCGATTGGCGGCAGCCAGGGCGGCCTGCTCGTTGGCGCCGCAATCACCCAACGTCCCGAGCTCTTCAACGCGGCGATCATCCAGGTGCCGCTGTTTGACATGCTTCGATACACCCAACTGGGCGCGGGCGCGTCCTGGATCGGCGAGTACGGTGACCCCGCGATTGCCGAGCAGCGTGCCTGGATCGAAGGCTACTCGCCCTACCAGAAGCTGATGGCGGGCAAGACCTATCCCGCACCCTTAATTCTTACCTCCACCAAGGATGACCGCGTGCATCCAGCGCACGCCCGCAAGGCCGCCGCGAAGCTCGCCGCGCTGGGCCAGCCTTACTTCTATTACGAGAACATCGACGGGGGACACAGCGCCGCAGCCAATCTCATGGAATATGCGCGTCAACTGGCCCTTGAATACACCTATGCATCGAAGCGGCTCTGTTCTGAGTAAATTCGGTGGACGGGCTGATCGAAGCAGATAAAATAGAGACCATTGGTTATCTCAACGTCTTCACGTTGCTCAGCTGAATCCATCGAACCCAAGGCGAGAGAGCTGACGAGCCGCCGGCGGGCGCGATGTAAGATGCGTAAGCTAACCGGTTTGAACAGCCTCCACCGGTGGCGAGCGGGTTTCCTGGCAACTTCCCAAACACAACATGACGAGCGGGCGGCAAGTCGCCAGATGCGCTTCCTTGAGGATTGTCTCGGCAGACCCCTGTTCATCCGACATGGCCCGGCGTGCGGCTGACATCCAAAAGCGAACAGCTAAAGCGCAGGCCTGCGACTGTCTTCGTGCTTGAGAAAGCATGTCACGTAGCTTCATGCAGGCATGGCGGGGATTGATAATCCTGCTCCAGGCCGCGCGAAGGAGTTCACGGCCGCCCTGTTGTTCAACGTCGATCAATCCTATCCGCTCTAGCTCGGCTCCGGATGAGCGCGGCGTGTTCGAGGCTCTGCAACTCTTCTGTAAGCCGAAGCGAGCGACGAGTGAAGCGAAGGTCAAAACGTCATCCAGATCCTGAAGCCTCGAAGCGAAGTGTCGTCGACGTGAGGGCGCTTTCTGTCGTTTGCACAATGCGGCGGCAGCCAGAGCCACGCGACAAAAAAAGAGCAGGTGACCAGCGCAGCGACGCCGGGCGTCTCTTGCCGCCCGTCTTGATTGCCGGGAGACTCTTCGCTAGATCACAACGGTTCACTATGGAGATGCCGCCGTGGCAATGGGTATTGTGAAGTGGTTCAATTCGACCAAAGGTTATGGGTTCATCAGGCCTGAGGACGGAAGTCCCGATGTCTTTGTGCACATCAGTGCCGTCGAAAAGGCCGGTTGCACCACCCTCGAAGAGGGGGCCCGGGTAAGTTATCAGCTCAAGGCCGGGCGTTCAGGCAAGATGTCAGCTGAGGATCTCCGGGTTGGCTGATCCGGTTCGCCACCGAACTCGATCTCGGCAGAGCGTGTTCTCGCACCTGTCCGGCGATGCCTTGTCACGGCGCGCCGGGCGTTTGGCCTTTCGACCGCCTCTTCCTGCCATGAGGCTGTCTCGCAAACCGCACAGCCCTCGGAGACGCGGCACGTGTCTTCCAGCTGACCTTCCTGAAAGTGCTGGCCGGCCAGCCCGCCAGGCGGGCTTCCGTTGCCGAAGTCCGACGGGCCGTGGAGATCCGATGAACAGCGGCCATGACTGGGCCGATCGCATGAAGCGGTTGGCCGACGCGCGCCGGATCTTAAAATCTTTTCGGCGAAGTTTGTCTTCCCGATGCTCTCGGCTGGGAAATTACAGAAGAGGGGCGGCAATTCCTGTCTGCGCTCGAAAAGGCCGTCGCGGATCAAAGAGAGCTGCCTCGATCAATCATCGATCCCTCGTCCGGCGACGTCGCTGCGCAAGCAGTCACGGATGCGGCAAAATCAATTGTTCCTCCCGCAGTCCCGCCGCCATATCTGCCGGGTCGTAGACCGGCTGGCTCTTGAAGGCGTCCATCTCCGCCTCCAATTGGTTGAAGCGAGCCTGCATCGCCCTTGCAGGCGCCAGGGGGGGCCCCTTAGTTGTTTCGTCAGAGGGCGGAACGCGTGCGGCTTCGGCCCAAATGCTTAGCACGCTGCGGAAATGCCGTTTGAGGCTTCCGATCTCCTTCACAATCTTGTCGCGGGTGTGCGCAAGCGTTCTTAATTTTGGGACGGCAATAACTCGATCGTTGACCGATATCATCTCGGACATGCTGCAGTCGCGGCTTCTGCAGGTGCTGCATCACGCATGAAGGCAACAGCCAGCCCGATGCCGATGAGACCGATCAGGATCGATGCCGCAGCCAGAGACGCGACGCCGCTAGTCTCGACAAGGATGCCGCCGAGAAAAGCCCCAATGGCGATCCCCGCGAAGGTGGTCGAGCTGTTCATTGCCAGCACCAGCTTCGACCTATCTCCGGCCAGACCGAGAAGCCGGTGCTGGATCGGGACCAGATACATGTAGCTCACGTTACCCCAAAAGAAGGCGATGAGCACGGTGAGGGCACCATGCTGTCCGAACGCAACCAAACCTACGAGCAGGATGAGTTGTGCGCCTACAACCGCGATGAGAACTTTATACGGGCCAAGACGGTCAGTCAGAACGCCGCATGCAGCGTTTCCCATCACGGCTCCGAAACCGTAGGCAAAGAGTGCGGCTGAGAGCAGCGGCACCCCGGCAAACAGAGAACCGATGATGAAGACGCTCACATAGGAGTAAACGATGAACTCGGAAACGACGACGAATAGCGTCACGGAAAGGATACCGTAGATGGTCTTGGAGAGGCCTTTCGAGATCGGGCCGTTTCCGCGCTCCGGCGCCTTGGTAGCTATTCCGGACATCATCGGGGCGAAGATTATCAATGCGAGAAGCCCGGCAACGACGACGAAACCGAATGAAAAGCGCCAGCCGATAGCATTTGCGATCCAACTTGTGGCAGGTGCGCCGGCAACCTGTGAAACAGTCATGCCGCCAAAGATGAGAGACAACGCGAACCCTTTGCGGGCTGGCGGCAGGAGTTCCGCGGCCAGCGCGGTAGCCGACGGGGTGAACATCGCCGCGCCGTAGGCCGAAATGACGCGACCTGCAGCAAGGGTTAGGAAGTTCGGAGCGATCGCGCAGATCAGGTTACCGATGATGAAGATCGAAACGGACAGAATCTGAACGTTATGGCCGCTCATGGCCTTGAACATCCAGGCATTCAGCGGCGCGAAGACGGCGTAGCAGAGCGCGTAAATCGAGATCAACCAACCCGCCGCGCCGGTTGAAATCGCAAAATCACGAGAGATTACATCGAGCGCCCCAATGATGACAAACGTGTCCAGTCCGATAGCGAACGCAGCGATGGTCAGAGCAGCAATGACGAGTTTCGTTCGTCCGTCAGGAGGGGATGAGGTCATGACGGTGCTCGTTCATGTTGTTGTGATATGTTCAAGGCAGCACGTCATGCAACTCAGGATAGAGGCTGGCGATGATCGTACCTGAGTAGTGGGGACGTGGGCCGTTTAGCAGCCACGTCGTCACCACCTCACCGATTCCTGCACGATCTCGAGCTTGTGGGATGTTCGAGCGCCGCTCTGCTGTAAGCAACCCCCGCATCATACACGCCTTCAAGGAGTTTTTTCTCGACAACCGGCTTTGTTGTTTCGAAATTCAGCTTATTCCATGCCTTTGGGTCGATATACCCCACCGTCGGCTCGGGGAGTCCCCAGCGTCCGAGGCTCCTTCCGGGCGCGGCATATCTTCTGGCAAGCTCTGTGATTTCTGGCTCTTGTGGATGCGGCCTGAGCCGGAGTGCATCAAAGTAGTCCGGATCATGAAGGGTTCTCAAGACTGACACCACCTCGTCTGCGACGTTTTCAGAGGGCGAGATAAATTGGACGCCGGATGAGCTCTCCAATCCGGTCCGGATCTCGTGGAGTCGATCCGCCACTTCCCTTGAGGGCTTAATCGTTCCCGCCGCATTGGCGATAAGGCCCGCAGGGCTCGATGTCGCGGGAGTCATGTGTACGGTTAGCCAGGTCACGGAGGTTTCCGTCTTCTCCGCTCTCCAGCCGATGTGAAACCCATGCTTTCATAGAAGTGTTGCAGTTACGGCGAGCTCGTCGGTGAGTTGATGGCCAGCTACCCATTTCGCTACACGACGAGGCCACGATGCGGCCGCTTTTCTGCTGTCTTCCTCATTGAACACGCTACCTCGGATTGCGCGCTTCAGCTATCTTTGCCCTCGCTGACGCGATCTTATCGCTACGGTCGCGTTCGCATCATCGAGGCCATGACTAGCGTTAGCACGTTCTCACACACCAACGCACCGCTCAAAAATGGTGAGAGCATTCTGGCGGACGCCGGCAAGATCTTCTCTTTATTGAGCGCTGCCATACTGAGCACTGCTATGGACGTGGTTGCGGCTCTGGCTGTCTTGTTCAAGACGTCGGTGGTTTCAGGCGCGACAACAGGGACGCCTGCAACCAGGTGCTGCGGGAATGTCTACATCGTTTCTGTACGCCTCCGTTGACGCTTACGATTACCCACATTTTTTGAGGTGCAGTGAGTCGAAAAACTTGAGTCGCCAGAATCGCTTGTGATTCTTTGATGGGCA
>NZ_LBKA01000177.1:0-20843 GCF_028128955.1 Bradyrhizobium sp. CCBAU 11386 | reverse complement strand
TAAGAAAAAACGCCCCGGGGGCACCGGGGCGTTGTCGCAACTCGGAAGTGGCGTGCGTGCGGTTTACGCGGCGACTTGCGCGGCCGAGTTCTCGATCACCTGCGCCTTGGGCGTGCCGGCGTTGATCGCGATCTGGCGCGGCTTCTTGGCTTCGGGAATCTCGCGCACGAGGTCGACGTGAAGCAGCCCGTTCTCGAGCGAGGCGTCCTTCACCTGCACGAAGTCGGCAAGCTGGAAGGCGCGCTCGAAGGCACGCGCGGCGATGCCGCGGTAGAGCACTTCGGACTTCGAATTCTCGCCTGCGGCTTTCTCGCCCTTGATCGTCAGCGTGTTTTCCTTCGCGACGATGGAGAGCTCATCCTTGGCGAAGCCCGAGACCGCAACGGTGATGCGGTAGGCGTTCTCGCCGGTGCGCTCGATGTTGTAGGGGGGATAACCGGGGCTGCCGTCCGAACCGGCCTGGTCGAGCAGGTTGAAGAGGCGGTCGAAGCCGACGGTGGAACGATAGAAGGGGGTGAGATCGTAGGTACGCATGGTCAAGTCCTCCATTGAGCGACTGCTTGCTAACCCGCCCGCCAATCGGGCCGGGCTTTAGTCTGTGTGCAGCCTGATGTTCCGGTTCCGAAACACTGGTAGCGGCCTGCACCATGGTGATATGGGTTCAGGGACACTGCGTTCAAGAGGGCGGCACCGGCGCCTTTTCGGCGCTCCCGCCCCTTGATTTTCAGCATTTCTCGCCCAATGACGCTGATCTCGATTCCGTCCAATCCCGTTCCCGAAGACGTCGTCAGCGGCACCATCAAGACACCCGATGGCGCCGAGCTGCGCTTTGCGCGCTGGGCGCCGCCGGCGAACCGCAAGGGCACGGTCTGCGTCTTCACCGGACGCAGCGAGCAGATCGAGAAATATTTCGAGACCGTGCGCGACCTGCGCGACCGCGGCTTTGCGGTGGCGATGATCGACTGGCGCGGGCAGGGCCACTCCTCGCGCCGCCTGCGCGATCCGCGCAAGGGCTATGTGCGCGACTTCTCCGATTTCGAGATCGACGTCGAGACCTTCGTGCAGCAGGTGGTGCTGCCGGATTGCCCGCCGCCCTTCTTCGCGCTCGCCCACTCCATGGGCGGCACGGTGATGCTGCGCGTTGCGCATGCGGGCAAGCGCTGGTTCGACCGCATGGTGCTGTCGGCGCCGATGATCGACCTGCCCGGCCGCACCACCTCGTTGCCGGCGCGGGCGCTGCTGAAGACGATGCGCATGTTGGGGATGGGCGGCCGCTATGTCCCCGGCGGCGGCGACCGCATCACCGGGCTCGATCCGTTCATCAACAATCCTCTGACCAGCGATCCCGTGCGTTATGCGCGCAATGCCGCGATCCTGGAGGAGGATCCGACGCTCGGGCTGGCGTCACCGACGGTCGCCTGGGCCGATTCCGCCTTTCGTGCCATGCACACCTTCAAGGGCATGAACTACCCTTCCGAGATCCGCCAGCCGATCCTGATGCTGGCGGCCTCCAGCGACACCGTGGTCTCGACCGCGGCGATTGAGGAGTTCGCCTACCATCTGCGCGCCGGCTCCCATCTCGTGATCGCCGGCTCGAAGCACGAGATCCTCCAGGAGCAGGACCGCTACCGCTCCCAGTTCTGGGCCGCCTTCGACGCCTTCGTGCCGGGCACGCCGCTGTTCAAGTGAGGGGGCGAAAACTTCCTGAGGACGGTTGATCGTTTCACAATCTCCGTCATGCCCGGGCTTGTCCCGGGCATCCACGCCTTGTTGCACGATCAAAGAACGTGGATGGCCGGGACAAGCCCGGCCATGACGATGAACCGTCTCTGGCTCACAGCGTCTTCAGATACTCGATCAGGTCGTAGCGCTCTTGTTCCTTGAGCACGCGGCCGATGGTGCCGTCCTTGCCGGGGCCCGGCGTGCCATCGAACGAGTGACCGGCATTGCTGTTGCCGAAGATCTCGGTGCCGTCCGACGCTCGCGTCGAGAAGCGCGACTGCCCGGTCTTGCAGCTCTCGCCGTCGACGACCGCGAAGCCGACCTGCTTCGGATCGTAGTCGCGACCACCACCCATGCAGAACGATTTGGGACGCTCGGCCGCGGGGCTCAGCATCCAGTAGAGCGAAGGCACCGATCCGTTGTGCAGGTAAGGCGCGGTGGCCCAGACGCCGTTGAGCGGGCGCGCCCGATACCAGGGCCGTGGCTCCTTCTTGTCGGGCGGCTGCGGACCGGGATTCGGGCAGTTCTTGCGCTCACCCCACCAGGCCTGCTGAACCTTCGGGGCGATCTTCGCATCGTCCATCGCTTTGCGGCTGACGATGTCGACGAGCACCATCAGCCCGAGCGAGTACGGCATGTCGGTCGACGAGATATCCGGCAGATTGCAGCTCCACCAGGCATTGAGATTCTGCGTGGGATCGAGCTTGAGAAACCCCGGGACCTGCACCGTCCGCGTCTCCAGCACGCTGGCCTGAGCGGGATCGGTACCCATGCCTTTGACGCTTTTCTGGACCTCGTTCAGGAACTTGTCGTTGCCGATGGTCTCCCAGCGCGACGACGACCAGATGCTCTGGTC
Source organism: Bradyrhizobium sp. CCBAU 11386 (assembly GCF_028128955.1). NCBI lineage: Bacteria > Pseudomonadati > Pseudomonadota > Alphaproteobacteria > Hyphomicrobiales > Nitrobacteraceae > Bradyrhizobium > Bradyrhizobium sp. CCBAU 11386. The sequence continues at coordinate 18,265 of NZ_LBKA01000177.1, read as the reverse complement.
CGGAAACTCGGTGTCGAACGCGGGATCGTTGACCGGCCCGAGATGGCATTCGGTGCAGATCTGCGCGTAGAGCTTGCGGCCGTTCTTGACGCGTTCACCATCGATCTTCCAGGCATTATCGCCGAAAATGTCCGACGGCCATTTCGGCGATGTCAGTCCGGAGAGCTGCTTTTTCGGATAGGGCGCCGACCCCTTCAGCAGATCCTCGATCCAGTTCAGATTCTTGATATCCATCGACGAGCGGAACAGCGTGTCCTTGGGGCTATTGTCGGACAAATTGAGCAGCGCGGTCACGCCCAGCGCTTCGCCGGCGTTGCGGATCAGCGGTTGTTCGATGGAAGCGTCATATTGCGCGAATTTGAGCCAGGGCACGGTCCAGATCGGCGGGAAGCTGACCGGCGCGTCCTTGGCATGCAGATTCTTTTCGAAGCCGCTGAGGCCGCTGAGCGTCATGTCCTGGGCGAAGACCTGATTGCCGATGCGGTTGAGCGCGTCGAGACGGCCATATCCTTCCTCCGTGTCCTGCTGCGGCTCTTCCCGCTTCGTCTTCTCGTTGAACCTCGTCTTGCCGTCGATGGTTTTCGCGTAGGTCTTCTCCCAGTCGATCAGGAATGTGCTGATCGCACGCAGCTTCTGCTTCAGCGCATCGCGATCCGCATCGCTGGCGGAGGAGCCGAGCACACGGTCGGCGAAGCGCGTAAAGCGGCCCGGCACGATGAGCGTGTAGGCGATCGACAGGCCGGTCGTGACCTCGAGCTTCCGCAGGTCGGTCATAGCCGGGCCGCCGTCGAAACGGACGTCGATGCCTTTGTAGTGGATCTGGCCGGTGTGGCAGGCGGCGCAGGTCAGGCCGATCCGGTCCTCGCCGACCTGGCCGGTCGCAGGATCGGGTACGCCGGTCATGCGCGCAAAGCCGACGGGCAGGCCGTCGACGTTTTCAGCCTGGGTGCCCCAGTTGACCGGCGGATTCCAAAGCCGCGCCGGCACCGGCTTCGTCTTGTCGTAGACGTTGGCGTAGCCGAACCGGCGCAGCGTGGCGTCGTCGGTGCTGATCGTCTGCGGGCTGGGGATGAAGCCGAAGCGCTGCAGATGGTCGCTGTCATGTAGCATCCCGGGCTTTGCGAAGAAATGAAGCCGCGGCTGCTCGAGCGCCATGAACCAGCTATAGGGCACCGGGAAGGTCGCGGTGCCCTGGCTGGCGTGATGAAACCAGTGCCGGTCCTCCAGCGCCCAGTTTTGCTCAAGCCAGTACGCGGCCCGGGGTTCGACGTGCTCCGGCAATGGCGGCGCCACCAGGTCCCCGAGGATACCGGGCAGCATCGGCTGGAATTGATCCGGAAAGCGCAGCGCCACGACGCCAAAGACGAGGAGCGCGGCGACGAGTCCGCCGGCAACGCGCAATATGAGCGAGGGCGGGGTGACCGGCTGGCTGACGACCCGCTGGGTGATCCTATCCGGGAATTTGCGCTCGTTGAACAATGTCCTCACCTCGGCCACGCTGAGATAGCGGTCATCGCCCTGACCCTTGCCCATGATCTTGAGCAGGATCGGCCATTCGAACTTCATCAGGATCGGGTAGTACCAGCGCGATTGTTTGCCGGCGCGCTTGAGATTGTCGTCCATGAAGGTCTGGATTTGCGAGGCGTTGAGCCCGGTCTCGGTGCCGCCATCGGGATCGGCATAGGTGCCGCCGAAACTGGCGAGCCGCACGATCTCGTCCTCGTTGACGCGCCCGTCGACGCCGAGGATGCGCGAGCCGGCACCGAGCTTGTCCAGCGGGCCGCCGCGCAGCGTATTGAGCTGTGCGCCCCAGCAGATGCTTTGCAGGATGTGACAGGCGCCGTTGGCGATCAGCGCGACGCCACGGGTCTGGATGCGGGCCAGAGTCTTTTTCGCTCCCGTCTCGCCGCTCGCATTTGCGATGGTCTGTGACAGCGTCCGGAGAGGCACGGTGCCGCCGTCGACGAAACCTTCGCCGACGAGGCCGCGCAGGAACGGGCAGGGATTGTTCGGCGAGACCTGGATCGAGGGATTGAAGGGGGGCTTCGAGGCGGGGTCGTTCATGGCCCAAATTCCTGAAAACAGCGAATCGTGAAATGCAGACGCGCCGATCAAGCGCGGAAAGTCCTAACAAACCGACAGCAGGGTATACTACCTCAGCGTGTGACGAAGTGTGGCTGAATTCACTGTTGAGTCAATAAGAGCCGAAGCGGGGCGTGAAGCGGCCGCGGCCCGCCGGTCAGGACTCGGCGGCGCGTTTGACGTCGCTCTGGACGAGGGTGAGCTTGCCGAGCGGCACGCCCGCCTTCAGCAGCCCCTCGCGGTAATGGGCGAGGTCCTCGGGCCGCTTCCAGTGGAAATTGCGCAAATGGCGGTCGACGTTCAGGGTCGGGTAGTTGCCCATGAGCACGCGGGTGGCCTCGACGGCCTCGCCGGTCCGCTCCAATTGCGCCAGCGCCGCGGCACGGATCGCCAGCGCCTGCATGTGGTTCGGGTTGATGTAGAGCTGCTCGCGGGCCCACGACAGGGTCGCGTCATACTGCCCCAGCAGATAATGGCTGAAGGCGTTCAGCGCGGCCCATTGGTAGCGCGGGTCGCTGTTGTCGCGCTGCGCGGCCATCGAAAACAGCTCGATCGCCTCGCGGTGCTCGCCGACGACGAAATGGCAGATGCCGAGCACGCCGCGCGCGCCCATGTCGTAGGGGTTGAGCGCGACCGCGCGCTTGGCGGCGTCCATCGCGGCCTCGTAATGCCCTTCCATCGCATGGGCCCAGGACAGGATCGAGAACGCGAAGGAGGAGCGCGGGTCGAGCCGGACGCTGGTTTCGGCGAGGTTCATCGCCTCGGCCCACATCTCCCGCGTGCCCTTGACCCAGCCGAACTGGATGCTCTGGATCTGGATCGTGGCGAGGTAGGCGTGCGCGATCGACAGCTTGGGATCGACCTCGATGGCCTCCCGGAACAGGTCGATGGCGGCGGCCAGGTCCTCCTTGGTCTGCCGGTAGTAATGCGACAGCCCCTTGAGGAAACGGTCCCACGCGGTCACGTCGGTCGAGAGCCGCGCCGGCGCCGAGGCCTCCGCGCGGACGATCTCGGTGGCGATGGCGGCGGACAGGTTGGTGGTGATCTCGTCCTGCATCGCGAAGAAGTCGCCGATGTCGCGGTCGTAGCGCCCGGTCCAGAGCTGCTCGCCGGTCTCCGGTGCGATCAGCTCCGCGGTGACGCGGATCTTGGCTCCGGCGCGCCGCACCGAGCCCTGGATCAGATAGGTGGCGTCGATCTCGCGCGCGATCAGCCGGGTGCTCGTGTTCTTGCCCTTGAAGGCGAAGGTCGAGTTGCGGCTCAGCACGCGATAGAAGGATTGCAGCGACAGCGCGTGGATCAGATCCTCGGTGAGGCCGTCGGAGAAATATTCGTCCTGGGCGTCGCTGAGATTGGCGAAGGGCAGCACACCGACGATGGCGGTGCGGTATTGCTGCGAGAGGGTGGACGCCTCCCTCAGCTCGGGGGCGAGCGCCGGCGCGCCCTCGGGCTTCCAGGTCCAGACCCCGACCGCATCCTTGATGTTCTTGAAGCGATGGTTGCCGGCATCGACCAGCGCCACGGTGAGATGCTTGCTCGCCTCCCTGTAGGCCTTGGCCGAGATGGCGAAGCCACCGGGGCTCGCCACCGATTCCAGGCGGACGGCAATGTTGACATCGTCACCGAACACCTCGTCCTCGTCGGCGATGACGTCGCCCATGTGGATGCCGAGCCGGAATTGCATGGCGCGGTCGGCCGGCAGGTGGTGGTTGCGCTCCGCCATCAGCGTCTGCATCGCGATCGCGGCCTCGGTGGCACCGACGATCGAGGGGAACTCGAGCAGGAAGCCGTCGCCGGTGTTCTTCACGACGCGGCCGCCGTGATTGAGGATGATGGGGTGAATCGCGCTGCGATGGGCCTTGAAGGCGGCATGGGTGCCGGCCTCGTCGCTGCCCATCATGCGCGAATAGCCGGCGACATCGGCGCAGACGATGGCTGCCAGACGTCTTTCCATAGCCTCGGAGCTCCAACGGACCGAGGACCGGCCACGGCGTGGCAGTCGCCTCGAATCCCGCATTTCAAGAACCCTGCCTTTATAGAGCAGATGAGGCCGAGCGAAAGTATGATCCGCATTGCAAATTCGAGGTAAATCCTAGGCAGTCCCGGCGGTGGACGGCGGCGGCCGAACCGATTAAGCCGGACCCCTTGCGACGGGGAGCGGGGCGGCGGGGCACCTCACATGCTGGGCATTCACGAAATCTGGCTCTTCATCCTGTCGGGCGTGCTGCTCAACATCACGCCGGGACCGGACTCCGTCTACGTCATCGGCCGCAGCATGCAGATGGGCTGGCGGGGCGGGGCTGCCGCCGCCTTGGGCATCAGCTGCGGCTGCTTTTTCCACGTCGCGGGCGCGGCGATCGGGCTTTCGGCCCTGTTGATGGCTTCATCCACCGCCTTCTCGATCCTGAAGCTGGTCGGCGCGGCCTATCTGGTCGTCACCGGACTTCAGATGCTGTGGTCGCGCCCGACGCTGGCATCGGCGATCGACGAGCCGGCGCGGAGCTCACTGCGGCGGGTGTTCCTCCAGGGCGTCTTCACCAACGCGCTCAATCCCAAGGTCGCGCTGTTCTTCCTGGCCTTCCTGCCGCAATTCGTCGCGGCCGATTCACCGCAGAAGCCGCTCGCCTTCCTGACGCTCGGGCTGATCTTCATCTGCACGGGAACGCTGTGGTGCCTGGTGCTGGCGGCGTTCGCGGCAAAGGCCGCACACAGGCTGCGAAAGTCCGAAGGTGCGATTGCCTGGGTCAATCGGGCCCTCGGCGGCCTCTTCATCTATCTCGGCGTCCGCGTCGCCATGCTGGAGACGCGGTAACTCGTTCGAACGAATGACAAATGCTGCGCGGCTGGCCCGATAGAGGCCGCGCGAGGGAGGTTTCGATGGTTCGTGGAAGCTGTCTGTGCGGCGCCGTGCGTTTCGAGATCGATCGCGTGCGCGCGTTGACGCACTGCCATTGCGCCAATTGCCGCAAGCTGACCGGGGCGGCATTTGCCACCTACGCCCATGTCGATGCCGACAAGTTCCGCTTTGTCGCGGGCGAGGACATGACGGTGGCTTACGAATCCGCGCCGGGCAGTTTCCGCCACCGCTGCAAGACCTGCGGCTGTCTGACGCCGGGCAAGGCGAGTTATTTGCCGACCGTCAGCATTCCCGCCGGCCTGCTCGATGACGATCCGGACGTCAGGCCCCGCCTCCACGTCTTCACCTCGTCGCGCGCGCCGTGGTGGACCATCCAGGACGATCTGCCACAGCACGAAAAATGGGTGCCGGGTTACGAACCCAAGCCGTAAGCCTCTCAGGCGAGTTCCTTCAACAGAGCGCTGCCTGCGAGATAGAGGCCGAGCAGGATCATCGCGATCAGGAACCAGCGGCGAAACGCTTCCGCCGGCATCCGCGCCCGCACCGACTGGCCGATGAACATGCCGGCAAAGGCCATGGCGAGGCCCACGGCGCCTGGCAGGGCATTGGCTGGCGTCAGCAATCCGCCGGCTGTCAGGTTGAAGGCGAGCGCCAGCGTCGCGGTCGTGAAGAACACGCCCAGCGCCTGCACCAGCTCGTCCTTCTCCATGCCGATCGCCTGCATGAACGGCATCGAGGGGATCACCTGCACGCCGGTCGAGGCGGAGATCACGCCGGTGACCACGCCGACCACGCCGCCGACCCATTTCTCGTTCTGCGGCGCGACGCGGAACTGGAATTTGTTCAGGCCGATCACCGCGTAGATCACGAGCAGGGCGCCGAGCACGATCGTGCCATAGCGCGCATGCGGGCCGGTCAGCGCGCCGGCATTGAGCCAGCAGCCGATCACGGTGCCGATCATCAGCGGCCATAGCCGCCTCAGGATGTCGCGCAAATAGGGGCCGACGAAGGTCTGCCAGATGTTGGTGATGATGGCGGGCACGATCACGATGGCGATCGCGCGGCTCGGGGCCATGCTCACCGCGAGCAGGCCCATGGAGACGGTCGGCAAGCCGAGCCCGACCACGCCCTTGACGAATCCGGCGATCAGGAAGATGGCGGCGATGACAATGAGAAGCGGGTCGATCATGACCTGCACATTGACCGAAGCCGCGCCCGGGCACAATCTGGAGGTTACGGAGACAGCCTTCGCTATGGACGAAGGCTGGGGTTGGAGGAAATCCGGATGCGTTTCGATCTCGTCGATCTCCAGCTGTTCATCGCAGTCGCCGACCAGCGCAGCATCACCCGTGGCGCCGAGCGGTCGCACCTGGCGCTGGCCTCGGCCAGCGCGCGCATCAAGGGGCTCGAGGATGCGCTCGGCGTCGCGCTGCTCAAGCGCGGCCGCCGCGGCGTCGAATTGACCGCGGCCGGCGAGAGCCTGCTCGATCATGCGCGCCTCGTCATTCACCAGATCGACGCCATGCGCGGCGATCTCGCGGGCTTTGCCAGCGGCGTGCGCGCGAGCGTGCATTTCCTCGCCAACACCTCCGGCCTGTCGGAGCATCTGCCGAAGGCGCTGGCCGGCTTCCTGCGCGAGCATCGCGACGTCTCCGTCGACATCGAGGAGCGCGAGAGCACCGACATCGCGGCCGCGATCACTGCCGGCGCCGCCGATCTCGGCTTCGCCGCCGAGCACGCGCTACCCGACCATATCGAGCGCTTCGTCTTCAGCGAGGACCGCCTGACACTGGTGACGTCCAGGCGCGGCCCGTTCGCCGGTCGCCGCCAGATCGATTTCCAGGAGGCGGGCGCGTGCGAGTTCGTCGGGCTCACCAGCGCCACCGCGCTCCAGGTTCATATTTCGAAGCACGCCGCCCGGCTCGGCATGCGGCCGCATTACCGCGCGCGCCTGCGCGATTTCGACGCGATCTGCCAGATGGTCGCCGCCGATGTCGGCGTCGCCCTGGTGCCCGAAGCCGCCGCCCGCCGCTGCGCCAAGCTGATGCCGCTCGCCACGGTCCGCCTGCGCGATGCCTTCGCCAACCGCAAACTCGTGATCTGCGCGCGAAGCTTCAAGACGCTGCCGCGGCCGGCCAAGATGCTGGTGGAGCATTTGCGGGCAGAGGCAGTGTGAGGGCGGGTGCTGATGTGAGCCTGCGGCGTGGCCGCGAACTCAGCTGCCTCGTGGCGGCGTCACGACTCAAACCGCTGATCACTTCGCCGTCTCGACCCCGGCGTTCTTGATCACCTTCGTCCACTTCCTGGTCTCGTCCGCGATGAATTGGCGAAAATGCTCCGGCTCGTCGCCGATCAGCGTCGCGCCTTGCGCGGCGAGCTTTTCCTTCACGGCCGGATCCGCCATCGCCTTCGTCGCCAGGCCATGCAGCGCTACGACGATCTCCTTCGGCGTGCCCTTGGGCGCGACCATGCCGTACCAGTTCTCGATGCGAAGATCAGGAAAGCCTGCTTCCGCGGTGGTCGCCACCTCCGGCGCCGTCGGCGCGCGCTCGGCCGAGCCGACCACGATCGGCCGCAAGGCGCCGGCCTTGACCTGCGGCAGCAGCACCGGAAGATCGAGGAACGTCATCTGCACCTGCTGGCCCAGCAGGTCGTTCACCGCGGGCGCGGCGCCGCGATAGGGCACGTGCACGATGTCGATCTTGGCCGTCAGCTTGAACAATTCGCCGGCGAGATGCGGCAGGCTGCCGGGGCCGGAGGAGGCGAAGTTGAGCTTTCCCGGCTGCGCCTTGGCGAGCGCGATCAGCTCGCCGATGTCCTTGGCGGGCACGTTGGTGGCGACGACAAGCATTTCCGGCACGGTCGCAACCAGCGTCACCGGCGTGAGGTCGGTCAACGTGTCGTAGGCGACCCGCTCCATGCTCGGGCTGATCGCGAGCGCGCCGGCGCTGGAGATGGCGATGGTGTAGCCGTCGGGCGCGGCCTTCGCGACCGCATCGGTGCCGAGCACGCCGCCCTGGCCGCCGCGATTGTCGATCAGCACCGGCTGGCCCGATAGCTCGGACATGCGCTGGCCGATCACGCGCGCGATGATGTCGTTGGGGCCGCCGGCCGGGAACGGCACGATCAGCTTGATCGGCTTGGCCGGAAAATTCTGGGCGGAGGCGAGGGTGGGAAACAGAAGCAGGCTCGCGAGGACGAGCTTACGCCAGTTTTTCATACAAGCCCCCCTGAAGCATGATCCGGAAAAGTGTGCAGCGGTTTTCCGAATGGATCATGCGCAAACGATAGGTCGCCTATCCGTTGAGCAGTTTCATTGCTTCTTCGTGAACCCTGGCGTCGCCGGCCGCGATGATGCGGCCGCCGCCCTGGGCCGGCTTGCCTTCCCAGGTGGTGACGACGCCGCCGGCGCCGGTCACGATCGGGATCAGGGCCGCGATGTCGTAGGGCTTCAGCTCGGTCTCGACCACGAGATCGACGTGGCCGGCCGCCAGCATGCAGTAGGAGTAGCAGTCGCCGCCATAGCGCGACAGCCGCGCGCCCTTCTCGATGCGGCCGAAAATGGCGCGGTCGCGCTCGTTCATCAGCAAGGGGCTGGTGGTGTAGGTCGTCGCCTCCGACAGCGACGCGCAGCGGCGGACCTGGAGCCGGCGCTCGCCGGAGGGGCCTTTATAGTTGGCCGAGCCGTTGTCGCCGGAAAAACGCTCGCCGATGAAGGGCTGGTGCATCATGCCGAACACCGGCGCGCCCTTGTGCAGCAGCGCGATCAGCGTGCCCCAGATCGGGAACCCGCCGATGAAGGACTTGGTGCCGTCGATGGGATCCAGCACCCAGACATAGTCGGCGTCCTCGCGCTCATTGCCGAATTCCTCGCCGACGATGCCGTGCTGGGGGAAGTTGGCCTTGATCAGCCGCCGCATCACCGCCTCCGCGGCGCGGTCGGCTTCGGTGACGGGATCGAAATCCTTGGTCTTGCTCTTGTCGTCGATCGACAGCGAGGTGCGGAAGAACGGCAGGATGGTTTCGCCGGAGGCGGTGGCGAGCCGTCCGATGAAGGCTGAGAAGTCGATCACCGTCACGGCGCATCCTCAAAACGAAAGTCGGGTGAAGCTCGCATCTGCCTATCTCAATTCGCCTCTCGCGTGCAGCGCTGACTTGATTTGCACCCTGGTATTTTGGATGCGGAGGCCGGTTGCCTCATCCGAGCCATATGCTGGCCAAATATCGATCATTGAGTTGAAAACTTAGTTCCGAACATGCCTTGTTCGTATGCAAATGACTATCAACCCATTGAATTTCCTTATCAAAGAAACTGAATCTGGGTTTCTCTGGAAGCAACAGAGCCATGTGTGTTTTGCATGGGAAACGGCTCAAAAGCCCTTGCACTTTGTGCGGCGCGGCCGCATATTGTTGCGGTGCGGTAGCGCTTTGCGTTACCGCTGCCCTCCTTGGGCGTTTCCTCCCTAGACTTGGGCCGCTTCTTCATCAGAAGCGGCCCTTTTTTCTTTGGGCCGTCTGTTTCGCTTCAGCTGCGCGAAAACGCGAAGTGAAGATCCGGCGTCCGATACGCTCGCAGCTGTGTTCGGTCCTTGATTCGCGACGTGGTCGCGCGATGTCGGCTTGCGCCTATTCCGCCGCGGCCTGGAACGGGCCGAGATCGCCGAACGGCATCGTGCTCGCCAGCACGTCGGCGAGGACGCCGAAGTCGGTTGCCACTTGCGCAAAGCGCGGACTGCGCTCGCGCCGTCGCTCGTCCATGTAGATCGCGCGGTTGAGTTCGAGCTGCACCGCGTGAAGCCCGCTCGCCGGGTTGCCGTAATGCTCGGTGATGAAGCCGCCGGCATAGGGCTTGTTGCGGCCGATCGAATAGCCGAGCCCGCCCATGGTCTCTTCGACCCGGTCGGGCAAGAGCGGCGTGCAGCTCGTACCGTAGCGGTCGCCGATCACGATGTCGGGCCGACGCGGCTCGTCTCTGCTGACGCCGACCGAGGGCATCGAGTGGCAGTCGACCAGCACCACGGTGCCGAACCTCTGGTGCACCTTGTTGATCAGCCGGCGCAGCGCGCGGTGGTAGGGCTTGTAGAGCGTCTCGATCCGCGCCAGCGCATCGTCGACCAGGATGCGGTCGCGATAGATCTCCTGGCCGTCGCCGACCACGCGCGGAATGGTGCCGAGGCCGCCGGCGACCCGCATCGAGCGGGTATTGGCAAAGCTCGGCAGCCGCCCGGTGAACATGCGGGGGTCGAGTTCGTAGGGCTCGCGGTTGACGTCGACATAGGAGCGGGGAAAGTTGACCCGCACGGTCGCAAAGCCGCGGGCGCTGAGATGGCCGATCAGCTCGTCCATGAAGGAGTCTTCCGACCGCCGCAGCGTCGGCAGGTCGATCCTGGAGGCGTTGAGGAATTCGTCCGGATAGGTCGAGCCGGAATGGGGCGAGTTGAAGATGACCGGCGCGCGCCATTCGGCGGGCTCGACGATCTCGAAGGCTGGCGACATCTCGCCGTCAAACCGGGTCATCTTCTCAGGCTTCGTCCCTTATTCCCAGGCTTCGTCCCTTCACGCCACAAGATCTGGCCCCGCAGGATCCTGCAAGGTCCGGCAAAGGCTTGAACGGATTGATTCGGCCGGTCGAGCGGCTCTTATGTGTCGTCATTGTCTGGAATCGCAACCATTCTGCCAAGCGAAAAGATGTGATCTGCGCTGGAACATGTCTTAACCGTGCGCGCAGCGAGGCGGGGATCGTCTGGTCGGCTTCGATTGATTCGAGCCGCATTCGGGTTCACAAGGAGCCGGCAGCGCGAGCCGTCCAGGGTAAAGATTTTCACCCCAAATTTACCCTCTGTCGGGCTTAGTGACCTCTGCTGATATCCTCTGGGGATTCGACGTTTCCTGCCATGCCAAAGATCCTGCTCGCCGAAGACGACAACGACATGCGCCGTTTCCTGGTCAAGGCGCTGGAAAACGCCGGTTTTCAGGTCTCGTCCCATGACAACGGCATGGCCGCCTATCAGCGGCTCCGCGAAGAGCCGTTCGAGATGCTGCTGACCGACATCGTGATGCCGGAAATGGACGGGATCGAGCTCGCCCGCCGGGCCTCGGAACTCGACCCCGACATCAAGATCATGTTCATCACCGGCTTCGCCGCGGTCGCCCTGAACTCGGATTCGGACGCCCCCAAGAACGCCAAGGTGCTGTCCAAGCCCGTGCATCTGCGCGAATTGGTCAGCGAAGTGAACAAGATGCTGGCGGCCTAAATCGGCCCCCCTTCCGTCCTTGCGCCGGGTCCCCTGAGCCGTTATAGGGACCCCACCGATGAAATGACCTCTAGGGCACGTAGCTCAGCGGGAGAGCACTACCTTGACATGGTAGGGGTCACAGGTTCGATCCCTGTCGTGCCCACCATCCTTCGCTCGCGATAGCCGAGAGAAGGATGCCGCGCCGAAGCCAAACGGGCGCAGGCGGGCTGCCGCCGCGAGCTTCGGCCAGGCAAGCCCAAACAATCCACCATTGCGCTGCGCTCCATCCGGGCTTCGGTTCTGGATCGCAACTATTTCAGTTCCGTGTTCGCGACCGGCAGGACGGAGGCGACGGATCAGCCGTTCGCATCCCGCACGTAGGTCTGGCTGATCAGAAACGTATTCTGTTGGGGTGGCTTGCCGGGAAGGCCACGCGTGAACACGATGGGAACGAGGACCTGCATGATCTCGTTCGAGATCACGGCGACGTGGAATTTCGACATGTCGGGTTCGAGGTGCCAGGTGCCCTCGTAGTAGCCCTTGAAGCGGTCCGCGACCGCATCACGGCCTCTGGTTTCGACGCCTCTCGCAAACAACAGCGTGCCGGGCGAATTCCACAGCATGGCCTTCACGTCGTCCGCGTCGTGCACATTCTGCGCGGCAATGAATTTTTCGAAGATGGCTCGCGCCGCCGCATCATCTGCCGCGGCCAGCGCCGGTCCGGTTGACCAGGCGGTCGCCGCGAGAAACAGCGCTGCAGCAATTGCCGCAAGATGACCGCGCCGCGCAAATTGTCGTAGCCTGATGGAGCCTGGAGACATCTTGGAAGGGGGCATGATCATCTCTCTTTTGGATGACAATGATCATACCATTGATCGTCTCGCCGGCTTTTCAGGATCGCGCGAGCGGCGGTCACTGTTGCATCACGGATGCGTTGGTTCAGGCCACGTCCCGATGCCGCGGAACGTGGCGCACCGCCATCCGCCTCACGTCAGCGGCAACAGATGATCCGGGATCGGCACGGGTGCGGCCGGCACGAGCGATGCGACGGAGACGTGTGGCCAGGTCAGGCCGGCGAAATCCAGCATGACCTTCTGTGAATACTGGATCTGCGTCGTCGCCACCCTGACGTGGCCGCCCTTGAATCCCTTGTTGGGCACGAACGGGATTGCGGCGACGAAGCTCGGAACCAGCGGCACGTTGCTCCGCTGGCGCGGTTGCAGGATCACCGGCGGGGTTCCGGGCGGCAGGGCCGGCACGTCGATGTCGTAAACCACCGTCTCGATCCAGAACACCGCGTCCATCTGGAAGGCATTGGCGTTCGCGCCATTGCCGCCGGGCGGCGGAACGGGCAAGCCCTGAAGGAAGGCGATGTTCGCGGTGCCGCCGGCGAAGCTCGGCGCCTGCGGATGCGGGCCGGGCGAGGGGATGGCCGGCAAGGGGCCGCCGGACAGCGGCGTGCCGGGCTTCGTCGATGTCTCGATGACGATGGTCTGCGTGATAGTCTGATGCGCGATCTGATTGCGCAGCACCGTGTTCGGGTCGGTGATCATCGCCTGGGTGAGCTTGCCGGAGGCCATCAGTGCGGTCAGATCCTGAGGTAGCCTGCGGGTCGTCTTGTTGGCCGCAGTCTGATTTTGGAATGGGATCTTGTTGCCCGGATTGCCGCCGATGAACGGGGTGATGTCGATCGCCGCGATGGTCGGTTTGCCGGCGACCGGAGGCAGCGCGGTGCCTTGCGCAACGACCGTCGTGCCGTGCGGGATCGACGCCATGCGCGCAACGGTGAATGGCTCGTTCGGATGGGTGGTGGCGGGCACCGCCAGCCAGATGCCGGGTTCGAAGTGAATGCCCACGGGCGTTCCCGTGGTGATATCGTTGATGGTCTGGAGATAGGGCACGCCGTTGAGGAATGCATCTGCCTGCTGCAGCGAGCCGCGATTGGGAATCGAGCCGAGATTGTTCGAGAAGGACATCGTCTCGTCGGTGAGATTCAGCTCCAGCACGTTGTCGTCCGGGTCGGTGGTGTTGATCGGCCCCGGCATCGGCGTCGGCGTGATCTTGCTGTCGGGCCGGAAGATCGTATTGAACCCCTGTCCGGTGAAGGTGCCCGTGAAGGCCGACAGCGGACCGAGGATGGGCGGCAAGGTGATCGGCGGATGCGCGGCTCGGGCAGCTACCGCCGCGGCGGGCAGCGCTGCGTCCCTGAACACATTGTCGACCTGGTGGATGGAGAAATTCGCGGTCTTGGTGAATGCACTCGTGAGTGATTTGGGCTCGTCCATGATGATCCTCGTGACGCTGCAACTGTCGATGCCGGCATTCCCCCGGGCCGGCTGTCCGGGCAGGTGAGTCTTGCGCTATTGCGCCTCGTGATCCCGCCCGATGCCGGGCATCACAACATCGTTCACGCGCGCTCATGCGCGCGTGCTGATTGAGAACATCGAGCGGTCTTACGTTCTTGGCCGGACCGGATGCTGAACGGATCTGCGTGAATCGATCGTGATTTTCAACTTACGGTTCAGGCAAATGTGCGGTCGGGAAATGGGCGAGCGCTGCGAACTGAGCGAAGCATTGCTTCCTTCTCCGTGCTCGAAAATGAGATCATCAAAATGGATGTCGGGCGCCTGGCCGGCTTCGGTTATGCTGGACTATCATACAACCTTAAGGTGGTCGCAAATGTGTTCCAGGTCACAGGGCCAAAGAGTCGCAGCAACGAGAAGCGAGCGAGGCTGCCCATGAGCGTTTCCGTCATCGAACAGGCAAAAATCCAGGCGCAGGTGCTGGTGCCGCTGGTCAGGGCGCTCCAGGCCGAGCTCGGCGAGGCGCGCGCCAACGCGCTGGTGCGCAAGGCGCTCGGCGACCTCTATCGCGGCTTCGGCGAGGAATTCTGGAAGGCCAAGAACGAGAGCGATCTCGGCAAGGCCGTCTCGTCGGCGTTCAGGACCTATGCCCGCGACGATGCGCTCGCCTATGACGTGATCGAGCAGAGCCACGACGCCTTCGCGTTCGACGTCAAGCGATGCGCCTATGCCGAGTTCTACAAGGCGCTGGGCGAGCCGGAGCTCGGCTTTCTCCTGATCTGCACCGCGGACTTTGCGACCGCCGAAGGATTCGGCCCCGACGTCAGGCTCACGCGCACGCAGACGATCATGCAAGGCGCCGGTCATTGCGATTTCCGCTACCGGCGCGATGACGGCGGGGCGCGATGAGAGGGGCGCCTCTCACGCAGTCCCGTCTCTCGCACCGAGCAGCAAGCCCTTCAGTCCGCCCGGATAGAGGCTGGGTCCGCCCTCCACGTCGAGATCGGCGAGGTCGAACCAGCGCGCGACGATCTGCTCGCCGTTGTCCTCGCGGAAATCGATGCGGTCCTGGCCGTTGAACGCGCCGTCCGGAAATGCCACCTCGGCGATGAACATCACCTCGTGCCCGATGGCGTCCTCGTGCGCAAAGATGTTCTCCATCATCAGCGGTTCGCCCGTGATGGTAATGTCGATGCCGAGCTCTTCGTGGAATTCCCGCACGAGCGCCGTCCGCCAGCTCTCGCCGAACTCGATCTCGCCGCCGAGCGGGCGCACGCCCTTGATCCGGCCCATATCGTCGCGAACCTCGGCCGCGAGCAGCCGCCCGTCACGCCAGTGCAGGCCGATCGCGACGACTCGGATGTGCGGGTGAGGGCGCCATGTGGTCATGGAGCATCGATAGTCTGCTTCCCGCCTCTGCGCAACGCGTTGTGCGAAAACATCGCGCTGTCGCCCCACACGCCGTCATTGCGAGCGTAGCGAAGCAATCCAGTCCGTCATCGCGGAAAGATCCTGGATTGCTTCGCTGCGCTCGCAATGACGATGATGAAGCAGTTGTACACTGCTTCCCGATGTCGTCCTGGCGAAAGCCAGGCCCATACCGCGTGATCCCTCGATTGTGGATGCGCGCAGTACCGAACCGCGAATCTTCGCCAAACGACGCCTTGGGGTAATCGCGACGAGCGCAGGGCGCTCGCGCGGAGGTCCTGGCTTTCGCCAGGACGACGTCGGTGTTCGCGGCGGCAGACGTGATCACCCCACCAGATATTTCCTCACCGCCGCCTCGTCCCACGCGATGCCGTTGCCCGGCTCCTCGGTCGGCAGCGCAAAACCGTCCTTGATCGTCAGCCGCGTCGAAAGCACCGCGTCGGCCCAGTCGACATATTCCAGCCAATGCGCGGTCGGCGTCACGCACAAAAGATGCGCGCTGACTTCCGAGAACAGATGGGTGGACATCTCGATGCCGGCGGCATGCGCGAGCGCGGCGGCGCGGAGCCAGCCGGTGACGCCGCCGATGCGCTGCACGTCCGGCATCACGTAGTCGCAGGCTTCCGCCGACAGCGCTACTTGCATCGCGAAGGCGCTGTCGAAATTCTCGCCGATCTGGACCGGCGTGCGCAGCGCGTCCGCGATGCGGGCGCAACCCTCGTAGTCGTCGTGGCGGATCGGCTCCTCGATCCAGGTCAGTCCCTCGTCGTCGAGCATCTCGCCGCGGCGGATGGCTTCGGTGACCGTCAGCGCCTGGTTGTAGTCGCACATCAGCGTGACCTGATCGCCGACGGCTTTTCGCACCGCGCGCACCACCGCGAGATCCTCCCGCGCATCGGGCCGGCCGACGCGGATCTTGGCGGCGTGAAAACCCTCGGCCAGCAGCTTGTGCGCCTCCTCGACCGCTGCGCGCGCCGGCATGATGCCGAGCCCCTTCGAATTATAGGCCTTGACCGGTTTCGGCGCGCCGCCGAGCAGCCTCGCCAGCGGCAGACCTCTGCTGCGGGCCAGCGCGTCCCAGGCCGCCATGTCGATGCCGGATTGCGCCAGCCGCTGCAGGCCGGCGAGGCCCAGCAGCGTGAAGCGCTGGGTCAGCTTGCGCTCGATCTCGAACGGCAGCAGCTCGTCGCCGGCGAGCAGCTCCGACATTTCCGTGACCATCGCCGTCAGAGGCTTCAGGGCCGACGGCGTGATCGAGAACAGATAGGCGTGCCCGCGGGCGCCCTGGTCGGTCTCGCAGTCGATCAGCACCAGCGGCGCCCTGGCGACCGCGCCGGTCGAGGTCTGGAGCGGCAGGTTCATCGGCACGATCACGGGCCGCGCAATGAAGCGCTTGATGCGGACGGTCTCGGTCATGGGCACTGGTTCCGGATTTATCAACGCAGGTTGATCCCGATCTTAAACCTTCGTGATGAAACGGAAAGACGCTTGGTGCGACCACCATAAAATGGGGTTGCGCGCGCCCGCTTTTGTTGGCTCTGTGCCGCCGCGGGCTTTGCCGCAAATCGCGAGAGGTTTGCGACAAAAACGCACACACCGGAGCCACAGCGCGCCCGGCCTCGAGCTCTATCTCGATCCCGCGTTGGTGAAATCAGGCGACGCCGCAAGGGTCCGCTCGCTGCTGGAAAGCGCGCTGGCCTCGCTGAAGCCGGCGTGAGGTTCAGAGCTATCGCAGTCCGACGCCTGGGGCACCGAAGTATCCGGACCGTCATGGCCGGGCTTGTCCCGGCCATCCACGTCTTGCCACGCAGCACAAAGAACGTGGATGCCCGGGACAAGCCCGGGCATGACGGTTGCATCGGTTGCATTTAGATTGAATGTCACCGTGCCGCGCCCTCCGTGAACGCCGTCTCGATCACCTCGCCGAAGGGCTGCCAGGAGCGGCCGTCAAACTGGACCAGCCGCATCTGCTTGATCGGCAGATAGCTGTTGGGCGAGGTGCTCATCCTGATGTTGGGCAGCGCAACGGAGGGCTGATAACTCTTGAGCGAAGCCGCCTGACGCATGATGTTCTCGCGCGAGAGGTCGTCGCCACATTGCTTCAGCACCTTGGTCAGCGCCTCGGCTGCGGCGTAGCCAAAGACGGCCGCGCTGTTGTTCGTGCTTTCGACCTGATGGTACCGGTCCATGAAGGCGAACCAGTCCTTCATGGCGGGATCGTCTTTC
Source organism: Bradyrhizobium sp. CCBAU 11386 (assembly GCF_028128955.1). NCBI lineage: Bacteria > Pseudomonadati > Pseudomonadota > Alphaproteobacteria > Hyphomicrobiales > Nitrobacteraceae > Bradyrhizobium > Bradyrhizobium sp. CCBAU 11386. Next base: position 1,133 of record NZ_LBKA01000177.1, on the reverse strand, counting down.
CATGCGGGGTCGCTCGGATCCTTCAGGAAGGCGGCCGAGATCACGCCGGCCGAATTTTCCAGGCCCGCCGGCGCCATCGCATTGGCGATCGAGGCGGAGGCATCGTTCACGATGAAGACCGGACGCCATTTGAGCGACGCCGCCAGCTTGATCACCTTGGACGCCGTCGACGGCACGCCGAGAAAGACGAAGATATCGGCGCCCGCGCGCTTCAGGATCGAGACGTGCCCTTCGAGATGCTCGTCGTTGATGTCGAAGGCGATGTCGACGAGGACGAGCCGGTTGAGGTCGCCGAGACCTTCCTGGATGCCCTTGTAGAGCATGCGCCCGAACTGGTCGTTCTGCCAGAGCACGACGATCTTCTTCCTGGGATAATAGGCCTGGATGTAGTTGGCGTAGATGCGCCCCTCCGACCGAAACGACGGCTGCCAGCCCATGGTCCAGGGAAACGCCTTGGCCTGGCTCAGCTCCTCGTCGCCAGAGGCGAGGAAAAGCTGCGGGATCTTCTTCTCGTTCAGATACCGGCGCGTGGCGAGATTCCCGGGCGTGCCGAACGAGCCGAACATGAGATGGACGTCGTCCTGCTCCACCAGATTGCGGGTCAGCTCCAGTGCGGCCGCCGGATCGGAATTGTCGTCGCGGGTGATGAAGCGGATCTTGCGTCCGTTGATGCCGCCGCGCGCATTGATCATGTCGAAATAGGCGGCCTCCGCCGTCCCGATCGCGCCGAATTCCGAGAGCGGCCCCGAATACGGCATGACATTGCCGATGCGGATTTCGTTGTCGCTTGCGGATTGTTCTGCGTGTTGCTGCGACATCGCGCCGAGCGAGGCGAACGCGACCACGAAAACGAGCAGCATCCTGCCGACGATGCGCATGTCCGACACCTTGATGTTGGCCCCACATGGAGGTCGGCTCAACCGGTCAAGCCCGCTTGATCTAGGTCAAGCGTTTGTCAATCGTGTGGCTTGACGGTTCGTTTTCGAAGCAGCGCACCTGTCATCCTCGAACGAAAATGGCAGGCGTGCTGACGCGCCGATCGTGGCGGGCCGCTAGGGTCCGGACTCAATTGAGCCACCAGATTACGGCTGCGGCGATGAAGGCGCCAGCGAGGAAGTTTCTTGCGAGCTTGT
>NZ_LBKA01000176.1:0-20477 GCF_028128955.1 Bradyrhizobium sp. CCBAU 11386 | reverse complement strand
ACAAGCTCGACTGGTGCGACATTGAGATGAAGCTGTTCGGCTATTACGAAGCGACAACACTCAAAGGCCGGAACATTGTCGCGGTTAAGATGGCAATCGATCACGCCAAACTATTAATCACGCGCATGCCGCCCCCCGTGAGACGCCTCGCCAAGAGCGTGCTCAGGCTGTTAAAATATTGACTGGTTGCTGGCGCGCGCCAAGAGCCGCCTGTCGCGACGTATGTCTGAATCTGGCCCGTTGCTGACCTCGCGCGGAGAGCCGAAAGGTCAAATGACATATTCTCTCACCCAAATGCCTTCAAAGCTCGCGGTTCCAATGTCGGTTTTGCCCCGCTAAGCCTCTTTCTTTATTCGATTAGTAGTTGTATTTTAATATCTCGCCCGGCCGCCATATGCCAAAGTACATAGATGGCTGGGCCGAGGCAGAGTCCATGCCAGACGTGTCTGCGGAGCAGCGGATCTTCAAGCGCGACCAGCTTGTGATCGTGGATCGACAACCGATCGTTCTACTGGGGCTGAGATCGATACTCGGAGCACAGCAGGACTTCGACGTTGTCGCATCATGCCGCGATGGGACAAGCTGCCTCGAAGCCATTCGGAATTTGACGCCCGACGTCGCGCTTGTTGCCGACACCCTGCCAGATCTGACGGTAAGCGAGATCCTGGCGATTGCGAAAGCTGAGAATCTTCCCACGCGCCTGGTGTTCTTTATCGAGTCCGAATCCAACCACGATCTAGCCGCAGCGGTTGCTGCCGGCGCCTGCAGCGCAATTTCGAAGTACGAGTCCCCCGACAGCATGCTGCGACTACTGCGGCTGTTGACGAAGCGCAGTATGTCGCCCGCGCATTTCGGTCTCTCGCCAGCCGGCAAGGAAGCTGACGGCGTCGGCAAAATTGAAGAGAGTCTGGAGCAAAAACTGACGCACCGGGAACGTCAAATCGCGCGACTGGTGTCAGAAGGAATGTCGAACAAGGAGATCGCGCGCCAACTAAACGTTTCACCAGGGACAGTCAGTGTACACCTGCACAATATATTTCAGAAGCTTGAGATCACCAACAGGACTGTGCTCGCTAGCCTCGCGTTGTTAAAACATCCCTCCGGCTTCGGCACACTCGCGCTGGCCTTTCTGGTGGTCGACATTGCGGACGAACTCAAGGCGTCTCAAGCGAACGACATATTTCCGAATGATGACAGCATCGGCCACGCCGGAGAGCAGGCCGGGTATGAGCCCTGGAAAAAAGCCATTCTCCAGCACCTCATCATCTGGGGATCCGGCGAGACGCCGCCGCTCAGCCAGAGAGACTTTTTGGCCAAGCTGGGCCAAGTCCCGAACACGGCGGCGGCAATAAAAGCGCTGCGCGTGGCTGAGCAATCTGCAGGCTCAAAACCGTGGAAAAACTACGGTCCTGTTGGATCGAGCACGCCCAATGTTCCTGCGCCTCTACTGCGAGGAACCGGCCAAACACAGATTGGAGGTGACCTGACCGCGGAACATCAATTCCCCTGGCTTGCTTCCAATCCGATGTCGATTCAGGGTGGGTATGGCACCTTCGCCACTCTCGCCGGTGCGTTGATCTATGCACTGTACGACCCCCATCTCGCCGTGCAGTCGCATGACCTGGGTCAAGCGTCGATCGACAGCTTCGTGGCCGTCGCCGAAGAGAATGCGGCCACAAAACTGACCGCGATCACTCATGCCGACGCCAATCATGTACACAAGCCGGCCCCGGGCCTCCCTTCGCACGATTCCCGCCCGTCTTCCGCACATGCGACCACTGGAAACGAAAACGCCGCTGGAGAAGACGCACAGAGGCAAGTGAGTCACGACGCCGAGGGTGACACACTCCAAAAACCTGTTGGCTTGGTCGACCCCGGTCACGATGCCAGTGTTGGCGTATATAGCCGCGATCAACTGATGGGCGGCGGCAACGTTGATGGAAACGTTGTTCATCGTTCCCCGACCGATCCCAATTCTACATCTTGCCACTCCGCCTTCGACTTCGGATCTGGGTCGAGCAGGATCAATCTTGCCGCTTTCGGAGCGCTTGCGTGGCTGCATATGACAGCAGCAAGCAAGTCTATACCGCCACATACCCTCGCCTGGATCTACGACGTCGCAAGCAATGAAACGGTCGTCTATGTGAATCCGACCGATCGTGTTCTTGATATCGGGGATCGCGGCCTGCTGGAAATCCATTTGCAGGGGATTGTATCCGTCGCGGAACCGGATTTGTTCGACCATCGAGAAGGCGCAGCGGTCACCCTCACCACATCGGCGAGCGCACTCGATGAGACTGTTCTGAGTAAGGACATTGTCCAGGCCAGTGTCGAGGCGAGCGAGAGCACGCCCGGGACGGCGGGAGCTTGGGCCATTCTGCTCGACGACGGCTTGAGGTTCCAGTTCGGGCCGACCCGGACTGACTTGGGGGGAACGACCAGGTTCAGAACCTTCACTGGCGATTCGGCGGATGCAGCGGAAGAGAGCGATGGTTCGTCTGGCGAGTCGGTTCGCGTATCATCGATCGAACCTGCCCATAGCGCGGCGGCTGCGGCAGTTGGAAATCTCACATTGACGAGTGGTCCGACCAATGCGGACACCGGCGATTCGTCGACTGGGCTGAACGCGATCGTCCAACCGAGCGTCGCAACGGCCACCAACGCGGACCACGGCAACTCGCAGCACGCTTCGGAGTCAGGGGCTGCAAAGGCGGCGGCTATGGAATCGACTGAAGCTGGCTCCAAGCCGGGCAACGGCGTCGGCAATGGCGCGGAGCATAACGCGCCGGTTTCGAACGCTGCCGGGGCGTCAGCGGCAGTGAAGACGGCGGATCCGGCCGCTGTGGAACACGGCAACTTGTTGCACTCAACCGCTACGAACATACCGGAAGCAGTCGACATCGTCGATCCGGGCGTTGCAACCGGAGGCAACGCCGAACACGGCAACTCGCAGCACGCTTCGGAGTCAGGGGCTGCAAAGGCGGCGGCTACGGAATCGACTGAAGCTGGCTCCAAGCCGGGCAATGGCGCGGAGCATAACGCGCCGGTTTCGAACGCTGCCGGGGCGTCAGCGGCAGTGAAGACGGCGGATCCGGCCGCCGTGGAACACGGCAACTCGTTGCACTCAACCGCTACGAACATACCGGAAGCAGTCGACATCGTCGATCCGGGCGTTGCAACCGGAGGCAACGCCGAACGCGGAAACTCGCAGCACGCTTCGGAGTCAGGGGCTGCAAAGGCGGCGGCTACGGAATCGACTGAAGCTGGCTCCAAGCCGGGCAACGGCGTCGGCAATGGCGCGGAGCATAACGCGCCGGTTTCGAACGCTGCCGGGGCGTCAGCGGCAGTGAAGACGGCGGATCCGGCCGCCGTGGAACATGGCTACTCGTTGCACTCAACCGCTACGAACATACCGGAAGCAGTCGAAATCGTCGATCCGGGCGTTGCAACCGGAGGCAACGCCGAACGCGGAAACTCGCAGCACGCTTCGGAGTCTGCTGCAATCGCCCCTGAAGACGCGCAGCCGGCCAAAGCTGCGTCCGAGACAGGCGGCGCAGATCAAGAACCGGTGTTCCGCTTCGATAGCGAGACAGTTCCTTCCACTCTCGTCGCGGTGGTTGAGCTTAAGGAACTAAATGATGCGCGCGATCCGCACGTTCCCCTTGGTCAGAAAGGGTTCCTCGATATGCTAGGCCAAATGGTCCCCAACGCACCAGACGAACACGCGGCCAACCACGGCAATAATGGTCCGCATCACGGCATCGTACTTGCGCCTCATGACTTGCTGATTTGAAGCGTTGCATCGTCATTGACTGAAATGGGCAGGGGCGCGACAGCGAGGGCCCGATGTACAAGCAGCTGCCTGCGCACGTAGGACGCTGACGTGGGAACCCTCCGCGTCCGCGGCATCGCGACTTCCGCTTCTGGCCAAGGCCGAACTGGTGGCATGTCGGTCTCAATGTCGACTTCTGGGAGCAAACCGGACGCGACGAGTTTATGAGGACACGCCCTGGAGCTGGCTGAATTTTGGTTGAAACGATGCGCGCTCGGGACAACTCGGTTCACCTCTCCCCGTCGGGGAGAGGTGGACCACAAGCCGCCCACACAACGCGGGCGGCCCTTGCGTCATCGTCCGCGCAAGCTCAGTGCAGGGGATCGCCCTGGCCGAGCGCGTAGGCCACGAGATCCTTCAGCGCGAAGCTCGAGCCCGTCACCGGCGCCCATTGCGGGTCGAGCGACAGCACGGAGGAATTGTCGCCGAACATCATGCCGAGGAAGACCTCGGCCACGATGCGACCGCCGACGGGGCCGAGTTGCGGCGTGTTGATGGGGCCGGGCGCGCCGGTGGCCGGGATCGTGACGGCGGTCTGGAACTGCCGTGCCTCGGCCAGGATGTAGGCCCAGAGCGGGCAATTGCCGGCGAACACGCCGTTCGCGATCGAGGCGATCTGAACTTGCGGATCGTCCGGTCCCGGCTCGTCGACGGCCTTGCCGATGATGATCTGGTCGTCCGTCAGCGGCGTCAGATTCATCGCCCTGGCGACGGCCTGGCCCGAGGGCAGGCCGAGCCGCCAGTTGCGCTCGAGATTGCGCAGCGCGAGCGACGACGGATTGGACGCGACTTCCGGCGGCAGCTTGCGCAGCGGGTCGACCAGCGACGTATCGATGCGATAGGCGAACTGAAGCCGCCTGTTGTTGTCGGCATTGGTGTCGTCGTCCTCGACGCCATAGGGGCGCGTGTCGAGATCGATGAAGCGGCCCCAGTCCATGGCGCGCCCCGGACCCATGGCACGGAAGCCGGTCAGCGCATTGTGGTCGGGATTGTGGGGATCGGGGAAGATCTGCAACAGCATGTTGGCCGCATCGTTCAGCCGATAGCCGGGACGGATCATGGAGTGCCCGAGCCGGTAGGCCGCGACCGAGAACTCGACCGGCATGAAGGGGTAGGTCTTCCAGTGGTAATAGGCGAGCTTGCTGCGGTCGTAGCGGCCTGCGGTCTTCAGCTCGTCCAGCACGCTGGTGTGGACGATGCGCGGCAGGAAGTCGTTCATGACGACGTATTGATAGTGGAAGCGGACGCGCTGCTGCACCTCCTCGAACGACAGGCTGTCATTGTCGTCGACCATGCGGTTGTGAAAGCGCAGCATCAGGGCCTGGAACTGCGAGACGATGCTGTTCTCGTCGTTGCGAGGATCGCCGATCAGCGCACGTCCCTTGAAGCGCGGCAGGTCGCTGGCATCGGGCACGCCCGCGCCGGTCAGCTTCTCGCCGAGGCGGAACTTGATGCCGTCATACATGTAGGGCTGGTCGTTCGGACCGCGGCCGTAGAGATTGTCCAGATCGAGCGCCGGCGTGCGGAAGTCGACGAGCCCGTCGGGATCCTGCTGCTTGGTCAGCGAGCTGACCGGATCGAAGGTGATGTCGTGGTCGATGAACTGGCCGAAATAGGTGTAGAGCGCGGGAATGCCGCTCTCCTCCGCGTCCGGTCCGTCCTTCGGCGCATCGAACTTGCCGACCATCTTGTCGGCCAGCGCCGAAAGGTTCGCGATGTTGTCGGCGTCGTTGAGGCCGAATCTTGCCGGTGTGAGCTTGCGGAACATGCGGCCGAAGCGGCCCTGGGAAAGCGGCGAGCGCGTTGCGTTCAGACCGCGCGGAACAATGCTGTGGCGGCTGCTCATAGATGACCTCCCTGAAAAGTCACGATGGAAACAAGTCAAGCTGAAGTTGTTCGCGCTGGAATATGCAGGCTAGGCTAGATCACACCCGCCACAAGCGAGATAGATCACACTTGTCCGGCGTTGGCGGTTCTTCAGAGGGAGGCGCTTTGCGAGCAAGCTGCGGCCGCGCTTTGCAAATTCTTCCCGGAGCGATGACGGATAACATTCTCGTCATCGATCGGTACAAGCGGCTTGGCGCAGTGTCAGTTCGCCGGGCTGTCGGCACGGCGGATCGTCTTCACGCGAAGACTGTGGCGGCGCGCGCGTCATGCGCCCGGACTTGCCCGACACTTTGTCGTGCTCGTCCTGGTGTCCGCAGTGGGCGCTGCGTTCGACATGCGTCTATGATGAGGCAAGCTGCGGCGAGCAATGTGATCCCGGCCACAGTTCGAGGCCGGGTTCCGGCCTATCGTCGGCGGACTTGCACACGTCGCTCCCGGAGGCCTACGCTTTGCCTCATTCGGGTCAGTTATTTTGGAGGTTCTGATGCAAAGGTCATATTTGCTGGCTGCGACAGCAGCGCTGGCGCTTCTCATGCAAACACCGCTCGCGCTGGCGCAGAGCGCTCCGGCCGCCACGACGACGACAACGCCGACCACGACCACCGACACGTCAGGCCAGCCGTCCGACTCCAAGAAGAGCGCATCGAAGAAGCCGGCGAAGAAGAAGATGACGCGGCAGCAAGAGATCGATCATTCGGTCGACACCGGCACGGTGCCCGCGCGCTATCGCAGCTCGGTGCCCAAGCAGTACCAGCAATATATTCCGTTCGAGAAGCAGTAACGGATCGCACGGCGGCGCGGCGCGATCGACGTCGGCGCCGCCGGTGCCATACGAGGACGGCCCTGGCTGGCCATGCGGGAAGCGGACCACAGATACGTTGTGGCGGTCTGCCGGAGCAGTGCTAGAGTAGGGCAAAGCCGGGGGGAGTAATGAGTGACGACGTGAAGGATGCTGGCCTTGTGGCCATGATCAGCAGCATCCTGGGAGGCAGCAAGCGCGCAGACATCGTCGCACCGCCGCCGCTCACCGAGGGGCCACCAACAGCGCCGACGAATGGATTTGACCCGGTCGAAGCGCCCATCCCCGCTGCGGCAGCAGTCAAGCCGGATGATCATGCCTCCGATGCCGCGCCGGCAGTCGCCAAGCCGGTCGAACCGCCCGCGAAGATCGCCACGACACCAGATGGCAGGCAATTGCTGCCCGCGGAAGCGATTGCCGATCTCGTGCTCGGCGAGTTGCGCAAGCTGGACGATTTTCCCGCGTCCGGCGTCTCGGTCACGGTCTACGGCTACCGGCATTGGAACGCGATGATCACCTTCGCGCCGTTCTCGACCACGTTCCAGAACGCGACGCGGTTCCGCCAGGCCATGCCGGACCTCGTCTTCAAGCTGCGCCGTTTCGTCCAACTTGAGATATAGTCCGGGCAATCGCCCGTGAGTGGACGCGCGATCCCGGGGGATCGCGGCGCGAATGCGCCGCTGTAGCCAAAACGGTTCGACAGGATCTACGAATTGAGCGTTGCCTTTACCAAGGAAGAAAGCGCCGAGACGGCGTCCGAGACGCTGTTGCCGGATCGGCCGATCTCGCCTCATCCGAACCTCGTGACGGAAGCCGGCCTGCAGGCGTTGCAGGCGCAGCTTCAACAAGCGCGCGAGGCCTATGAGGCCGCACAAGCCATCGACGACGTCAACGAGAAGCGCCGGCAATCCGCGGTCCCCCTGCGCGACGCCCGCTATCTGACGGAAAGGCTGCGCACAGCGCAGGTCATTCCCACCCCGGTCTCGACCGATACCGTCGCCTTCGGCAGCACGGTGACCTTCAGCCGCCCTGACGGCCGCGTGCAGACCTATCGCATCGTCGGCGAGGACGAAGCCGATCCGAAGGCGGGCTCGATCTCGTTCGTCTCGCCGGTCGCGAGGTCGCTGATCGGGAAGGCCGTGGGTGATGTCGTCGGAGCGGGCGCGCAGGAGATCGAGATTTTGTCGATCGGGTAGGGGCGCGCAGGCGAGGCGAGGATTGCTATCGACAGGAGCAATCTCATTCGCCTAAAGCATGGACCATGCTTGTCCGTTGTCTTGTCCTGATATCGATGGTCTCCGCTGTGTCCGCGAAACAAGGCGCGATGGCCGGATGAGACGTTTTCTGTCGGGGGCGTTGCCATTTTACGCGCTGGCCGGATTGGCCATGTGCATGTACCTCGTCCTGTACAAGACGGACCTCTTCGACTTGAACGCCATCGTCTATGGCGCGACCGGTTCGTCATGGTTTCTGGTCTTTATGTTCGTCTGCGTGCTCCTGGAATCGGTCTTCCCGTATTTCGGCTATTTTCCCGGAACCGCCCTCATCCTGATGTCCGTGGCGCTCAATCCGAAGCCTGCGGATGTCTCCGTTTTCATCGTGGCCTGGCTGGCCATCATCGTGGGCGCCGTCTTAAGTTACGGGCAGGCTCGTTTTTTCAGACCGCTGTTGCAGCGGGTTGCCTCAAGAGCGGCACTGAACCGGTGCGAGTGCCTTCTCGACGCCTATGGCCCCTACGCGCGCGTTGCCCTGTTCGTTCATCCCAACGCTTGCGCGATGTATTTCACGGCGCTCGGACTTCTCGGCCGGAACCTGACGCGAGAGCTCGCCCATCTTGGCGTGGGCGCAGCGGCCTGTGTGGGCGTTCTGTTCGTCGTCGTGACCAGACTCGTGTCGTCCGTAGGCGCCACCGATGATGGGGAATTGCAGCTGCTGCTGGCGGCAGGGCTGGTCGCCATCGGGACCCTCGTCGGCCTCTACGCGGCCTGGCGGCCGGAGCGGGTCGCGTGAAGCTTGCGTGCGCGTGAACCGGCGCGGTCTCATCCCTTGCTCCGTCATTGCGAGCGCAGCGAAGCAATCCAGAGTCTTTCCGCGAAGGGATGCTGGATTGCTTCGCTCCGCTCGCAATGACGGGCTCAGGAACTCTCTCCCCGCACGAGCACATTTCACGCAGAGTACTGCGCTCGATCTACGAGGGCGCTCGCGACATGGCGCGCCAGATCGCGAGATCGTCGGAGGGAAGGGCCTCGGGTCGGCTCCGCAAGAAAATCGAGATGTTGATCGTGCACCTCAAGCGCATTCTCAGGCTCGACCGTTCGGGTTTACGGGGTCCAAACGGCGCGCGCGACGAGTGCATCCTCGCAGCCACCGCCCAAAACTTTCGAAATATGGTCAAGCTGATCCCGATGTGGTCGATCGTCTCTTAAGGATGTCCTCCTCGACGATTAGCATCTTGGTGATCGCTTAGGATGCGAGGCGGGAGCTCACTGCCGTTCCAACGCATGATAATAAGTGCTCGAGCCTGCGACTGAGGTAGGTCTTCAGGTTCAGCCCGTCGTCCACGCGGCACGGCGACCGCCGCATTCACCCTGCGGCGCGCTGAAACATCAGAACAGAGCTCGCGCCGGCGACGGGCCTGAAGAAGCGCTAATCCAGTTCGAAAGCCGAACTGTAATCCCGCCTGAGATCGGGATTCTGCTCGCCCTTGCATAGCACGCAGTTGCCGACTACGAGCACATCCAGCTCGTTGCCCATGAAGCAGCGGAAAGCATCTTCCGGCGTGCATACGATCGGCTCGCCGCGCACGTTGAAGCTGGTGTTGACCAGAATCGGGCACCCCGTCCGCGCCTTGAATCGCGTGAGCAGCCGATGAAAGCGCGGATTGGTCTCGGCGCTGACCGTCTGGATGCGGGCGGAATAATCGACATGGGTTACCGCGGGAATGTCCGAGCGGGCAATGTTGAGCTTGTCGATGCCGAACAGCGCCTGCTCCTCTGCGCTCATGGCGCGCCGCTTGTCCTTCCTCACGTTGGCGACGATCAGCATGTAGGGACTGTCTGAATCGAGCTCGAACCAGTCGGCGACGTCCTCGCGCAGCACCGCCGGCGCAAAGGGACGAAAACTCTCACGGTACTTCACCTTGAGATTGAGGTTCTTCTGCATGGTCGGCGAGCGGGGATCGCCGAGGATCGAGCGCGCCCCCAGCGAGCGTGGGCCAAATTCCATACGGCCTTGGAACCACCCCACCGCGAGCTGATCGGACAGTGCCTTGGCCGTTGCCTCGATCATGTCGTCCTCACCCAGAACGGCATAGCGCGCCCCGCAAGCGGTCAGCCTCCGTTCAATCTCGCTGTCCGAAAATTCCGGCCCGAGAAAAGCGCCGGACATTCCATCAGTCACGGCGATGCTGCGCGGCCGGCCCTTGAACTGATGGAAGGCCGCAAGTGCCGCGCCGACTGCGCCGCCCGCATCGCCCGCCGCCGGCTGAATCCAGAGACGGTCGAACTGGCCGCCGCGCAGCACCTTCCCATTGGCCACGCAATTGAGGGCCACGCCGCCGGCAAGACAGAGATTGCGTGCACCGGTCCGGCTCGCGAGGCTGCGCGTCAGCCGCAGCACCGCTTCCTCCAGCACCGCCTGAATGGAGGCTGCTACATCCATGTGGAACGGCGTCAGCAGCTGATCCGGCGAGCGCGTAGGCTGCTCGAACAGCTGGGCGAACCGCTCGTTGGTCATGGCGAGGCCGGTGCAATAGTCGAAATAGGACATGTTCAGCCGGAATGATCCGTCGGGCTTCAGGTCGACCAAATGATCCAGAATACGCTGCGCGTATTTGGGCTGGCCGTAAGGCGCCAACCCCATCACCTTGTACTCTCCGGAATTAACCTTGAAGCCCGTGTAATAGGTCACGGCCGAATAGAGCAGGCCGAGGGAATGGGGAAAATGAATCTCCTGGAAGATTTCGAGGCGGCTGCCGTCGCCTGTCGCCGCCGACGTCGTCGCCCATTCTCCGACCCCGTCCATGGTGAGGACTGCGGCCTTGTCGAACGGCGATGGGTAGAACGCGGACGCGGCGTGGCTTAGATGATGCTCGGCGAATAGCAGCTTCTCCGATCCGAAATTCTCATCGAACTCCCGAAGCAGGTTTCGCAACAGGCTCTTCTGGAACAGCTTCTCCTTGAGCCACAGCGGAATCGCCATCTGGAAGGAGCGGAAGCCACGTGGTGCAAGCGCGATATACGTTTCAAGCAGGCGCTCGAATTTCAGGAATGGCTTGTCGTAGAACACGACATGATCGATTTTGGAAAGTCTTGCGCCCGCAGCTTCCAGGCAGTAGCGAACCGCATGGCGCGGAAACGACGCATCGTGCTTCTGGCGTGTGAAGCGCTCCTCTTGAGCGGCAGCGACGATGCGACCGTCCTCGACGAGCGCCGCGGCGCTGTCGTGATAGAACGCAGAGATGCCGAGAATGCGCATTTACCTCAGAACAGCGTGTAGATGAACGGCGCGACCGCAGAGCCCTTCGCTAGCACGATAACGCCCCCAAACACGACCATCATGATCAGGATCGGCAGCAGCCAGAATTTCTTCCGCACACGCATGAAGCGCCAAAGCTCGGCCAGAAACTCCATCATCAGAACTGGTCTCTCATCGTTTCCGGCGCGGGCCCCGGCGTGCGCGCGATCCAATAGCTCTCCGCACCGGGCTCGCGTTTCAGCCGCAGCAGATCTTTGCCGCGCAGCCGCATGACGAGGCCGGTCGGCAAGATCGTACCGTAGAAGAGAAGACCCATGACGATGGGGTTGATGACCTTGTGCAGAAGCAGGCCGAATTTCATCCAAAAGCGATTGAGCGGGTGCAGCATGGACGGACGAATCCAGGCCGCGGCGAGGAAAAGAGCCGCGGCGGATAGGGTCCACGGCCACAGCTGGCCAAGGTGCCAGCCGTTCGAAAGACTTAGAAGCGCGAGCGCACCCGCCATCACCCAGCCGAAGGTCCGGTCCGATCCCGGAAGCGATGCCTCCTCGCGGGTGAAACTTTCGTGGGTTGACTGCGGCATCAGAACTCTGCCTCCTTCATCGGGTTAGCTTGGCTGACTTCGAGCGCGAATCAAAGAAAATCGTAGTCCCTGACCCATGCATTCTGTCGAGACGCTCGGAGGTCATTTCGGAGATTTTCAATGCGATGGTTTCGCCTCCTCGGACAGGGGGCGCTGCTGTTGATCACCTGGGGCGCGATTATCGAGATTGGCTTAAGGCTGCAACAGCACTTTGGTCCGCTATTCGACCTCGAAATCGCGAGCGTTAATCGGCCCATCTAAGAGCAAGTTCCACCGGACTTTTTGCTGCCTGAGGGGTTCTCCAGTGTCCCCGTTGAGCAAGTTTCTTCCTAGATTCTCTCCCTCCAGCGAGAGAACTGCAAAACTTCCCGGTGCGTGCTCACCGCTCCGGCAAATTCTTTCAATAGAGTAGCTCTGCGAGGCGCTCGCGTGTCAACCTGTCAACCGTGTCAACCCAAGAATTGCCCGAACTAGCTGGCGAATTTTCGGGGCGCGTTTGTGCCGTAGGGGGTGGGGGACAGGGAAGGACCCGCGCCCGGCCCCGTCGCCAATGGCGAGGATCAAGCCAGCGAGTCCTAACGCAGCGATGAAGGCGCCCGCACCCGCGTCGCAACGGAACAGCACGAGGGCGAGCACGTCGGCGACGCGGTACGTCGCCCATGATCACAGCGCGGATCAACCAAATCACACGACTTGCATTCGGCATCCAACTTAGCACCCCGGTACACGTGGTTGCCGAGGGTGGCGGCGATCTGATGCGGTAAACGCCGGGGAGGATAGTCTCGACTGGCGGTGGGACACTGCGTTCTAGGCGAGAGCCGGACTTGGCAGCCTGCGATAGCCGGAAGGCTAATGGTTGGATCATCGCTCGACGACGCGATGGTTCAGCGTCACGTAATGAGCTTGCTGCACGGCCCGGTCGTCGTTTGTTCCGCCAGGATCGCGCTGAAACTGAGACGCTTGGCGGCAAGGCCGATGCGCATGATGGTCTTCTCCACGGGAGTGCGGAGTTTCATCATCTCGTCGATCATCGGTGCTAGCAACTCCACAGCGAAACATCGATGACCATAAAGCCGCCCGCGCTACGGCGCCGTTTGGGGGCGCGCGCGCAGACGGCTTTGCTCTATCGAGCTACGCCATCAGTCGGGACACCACTCTGGTCTTGGTTTGGTGTAGGGATGTACTGAGGATGAAGGGTTGCTAGAGAGGCTACATTGACCTTTTGCTTCGATTTTTCATACCTTTAATGCTTCAACATGTAGGGATGTAGGGATAAAGCTATACGCACACATGAGAAGGTTGCTTATTGCCCCGTCCCGCACCCTAAAAGAGTCAGAGAAGGAAGATTTTCACATAACCTGCATGCCCTACATGCGCCCCGCTTAACCCGTTCACTCGCTTACGCTATTCGCCCTATGTAGTATCCAGATCGACGCTACATCGATGTAGGATCACCCTGCACGATCAGACCGCCGGAGTGTCATCCTCGCTGGGCGGCGGGTGGTCGGCGCGACGACGCGGCGTCTCGGACACGTTCTTGAACGCGACGCGCACATAGCGCATACCGGCTGCGACGCGTTCCTTGACCAATCCGCCCAGGTCGCGAAAGCATCCTGCATCGTCTGTGCCGACACCATAGAGCCGCTTCGCTGTCGGCCTTGGACGGCACGCCTTCAGCGCATGAGACTTCGTCGGCTGGATCGACCTCATTCTCTTCTCCTTGCCCCCAATGGGGAAACCCCTCGGCGGGGTGCGGAGCGAGGGCAGAATGGCTCCAAGTCGCGACGCGCCTCGAGCGCGATCCGTCGAAAGCTTATTGCGTGCAGGTGATCAATTTGCTGGGAAGTTCACGGCGGGCGCCGATCGGCAAAACCCATGCTCAAGTATCTACCATTCATCTATCTGAGCGACGGCGATCAGCATCACGTCCAAGATGGGGACGGAGCAATCTATTTCGAGGACCAGGCATTACCTCGCCGAGGTCGATAGCAAACTAATCGATGTCGAGTGTCCTGACGAACCGACGGGCTTGGCCCGGCGAAAGAAGCCGCAAATCCGAGCGCGGCGTCTCGCGGCTGTTCTGAGGATCGAGTCACCGGCGGAATGAAGAGTCGTTAACGCGAATAATCCGCGCGAAAGCGACTTGAGAACTACCGAGGTCGCAGTCTGGCAAACCGAAGTATGCGACGCCCGCTGAGTAGACCGGATTCGCGCATCTGTCGACGCGTCGCGCCGGCTGGAAGGGGGTGATCCAGAGAGCGCACCGGCGGCCATTTCTGAGGCTTTGAAGGGTCTTAGAATTCCAGCACAGCCGTCATCTAGGGGAACGTTTACAGCAAACGGCAATCTCCTCTCATGTACCGCATCGACTAGTTCTAACTCCAACGCGTCTAAGTTGGAGCGCGCCATTGTCTACGTTGGAATTGATGTCGGTCTTTTGCTTCGATGTAGGGATGTAGGGTTGGTGTATGGTTGCGACACACCCTACACCAACGTTTTCTCTCTATTTTTCATGCCTTTATTTCACCTTGGTGTAGGGATGTAGGGTTGAGTCTATACGCACACATGAGAAGGTGTTCTTTGCCTCTCCCTGATCACAAATTATAAAAGGAAGGCTCGGGCAGCTTCCAACCATACATCCCTACACCCACACCGTTTAACCTCTTGATCTTGTTTTTCTTTCAAGCGGTGTAGGATCGCCCGCAATCCTACACCAACCCTACAACGCTACACCGGCGCGCCATTGCATTGTCGGTTGGCAAGGCTTTGTCACTCGACGACGCGGTACGTTGGGCGCCAATGAGCGAAGGGCGGAGATATCGCGCTCGGCTGTGCTGCGCTTCTTGGATCGCGCCAAGACAAGCCGGGCACATCGTGCGCCTCCTCTCGGTATCTGTTAGCCAAGTGCAAGTGATCGGATGGCAGCACGACATTGCTGTCTTGTCCGTTCTCCGGGGTGCCCCCTTCTAAGGGGGTGCGGGGCGCAGACATGAGCGCCCTAAGAGGCAGCCAAGCAGCTCATTACGCTGGTGAGTTTGCGTGCTGCCGTTACAGCACTCGATGAGCACGAAAATCTCTCCCGTGGCAGTGCGATGAAGAAAGCGAGAACAGATAATACACCGGCGATAATCACTGGGCGGATTTTGGGCGTATTCGTTCGTGTTTTGACGCCCAAAAACGTCACGGAACGCACATTGGAACCGAGGGGATGCTCGAAAAAAGCCTTATAAAGAAGGGGTTTGATGGTGGGCGCACAAGGGATCGAACCTTGGACCTCTCCCGTGTGAAGGGAACGCTCTCCCGCTGAGCTATGCGCCCGGGACCATCATGCCGACGGCCGGACTTTCGGCCGGCCGGCGCATCAGAGCCCGCGATTTAGAAGTGCGGGCCAGAGGTGTCAAGTTTCCAGGCGCCTCGCGCCCGGAAAACCTTCCCATGGATCGCGCAACCCGGCTGCCAGGCCGCGTTTTGGCCGGCTTACGCGCCCTGCTGGCGGGCGCGGGAGGCGTGGGCCTGGAGCGCGCGGATGCGCTCGGCGAGCGTTCCGCCGCCCTCGGGCAGGGTGCCTGCGGCCGCGCCGTGGGTCGCGGTGTCGTTGGCCGGGCGCGGCGCCGGTTTCGGCGGCTGGCCGGCCTCGGCCGCAAGCAGGGCCTCGATCGGCGAGTTCGGGCCTTCGAGCTGCATCGCGAGCTTTGCGACCTCGGCGGCGATGTCGTTGATGCGCTCGCGCAGCAGCGCGTTCTCCATGCGCTCGGTCGCCCAGGAGCTTTCCGCCTGCTGCTGGATCGCGTTGATGTCGCGCTGGAGCTTGGCGCGCTCGTCGCGCGCGGTGCGGAGCTGCTCCTCCAGCGCGGTCTTTTCCGCGCGGAGCTGCTCCATGGCGGCCGACGACTTGCCGCCGCTCAAGGCGGCGATCTCGACGCGCAATTCCTTGATGGTGCGCTCGGAGCCCTCACTGGCCTGGCGGAGCTGGTTGTTCTCGTAGTCGCGCTCGGCGAGCAGCTTGCCTTGCGTGGCGAGGCGTCCCTCAAGGTCGGCGACGCGGCCCGAGAGCATCTCGGCCTCCTTCACCTGCACGATGAGCTGGCGATCGAGCTCGGTGACGCGCTGGCTCAGATTCTCGACGCGGCCGCGTGCATCCGCAAGCTCGCGCGAGGCGGTCTCGGATTCGGTACGTTCCTGCGCCAGCCGCGCCTGCGTCGCGGCAAACTCCTTCTCGGCATCGCCGACGCGATTCTTCAATTCCTCGATCTGCGCACGCACCGCGACCAGCTCGACCTGGCGGCTCTCCGCCATCATCGAGCGGTTGGACAGTTCGGAGTTGATCTTTGCGAGCTCGCCCTGCTTGTCGGTCAGCGCATTCTCGGCGGCGCGCAGGGCTTCGGTCTTGGCGCTGAATTCCTCTTCGGTGGCGCGGAGCTGCTCCTTCACCGCCTTCTCGCGCGCTTCCAGCGCGAAGATCGTGGCGTTCTTCTCCCCGAGCTCGATCTTCATGCGGTTGATGGCGTCGCTCTTCTTGCCGAGCTCGGCGAGCTGGCTCGTGGTCTTGTTCTTGAGCTGGTCGACGCTCATCTCGAGCCGTCGCGCCGACATGGCGAATTCGGCGCGGAGCTGGTCCTTGTCGGCCTGGATCTCGGCCATCGACAGCGGGGTGGCGGCCTCGAGCCGGCGCGTGGTCAGGCGCACCGCGCGATTATGCACCAGCGGCACGATGGCAAGCCCGCACAGCATCGCGAGCAGGAAACCGATCGCCAGGTACATGATCGGTTCGACCATGGGCCAGAACTCCCAAAGCTAAGGAAAAATTTACCAACGACAATGCATGGCGGGCCGGCAAAAAGCCAGCCCTGCCCTGTTGTTAACGTGAATCCGGAATTGGACCGGTGGAGGGGAGTCTAGAACGGGTTCCAGGTCGCGCGCGGCGTGTATTTCAGGTAGCCGATATTGGCTCCCAGCCGCAGGCCGAGTCCGGAGCGGATCGGCACCAGCACGATGTTGTTGGCGGTGAGCGCCGTCATGCCGAAGCCGCCGATGATATAGGCCGAGCCGTCGAGGCCGGCGAAGCGCTGGTAGATCGCGTTGGTGGCGGGCAGGTTGTAGACCAGCGTCATGGTGCGCGCGCCGTCGCCGCCCCAGTCGAAGCCGAGCGAGGGGCCCTGCCAGTAGACGCGCAGGTCGCCGGCGTTCTTGGTGTAGAGCGTGCCTTCGCCGTAGCGCAGGCCGGCGACGAATGCGCCGGAACCTTCCTCACCCAGAATATAGCCGTTCGGCAGGCCCCATTGGCTGACCGCCTTCTCGATGATCGAGGCGAGCCCGCGCGAGACGTTGCCGAAGAAGCGATGGCCGGCCGTCACGAGTTCGTCCGGCCCGTAGGTGTTGGGCGTCGGGGTCCGCTGCGGCGGCGGCAGGTCGGGCGGCGGCGCCTGCTGGGCGGAGGCCGGCGCGATCCAGCCGACCATCGCGACAAGCGCGAGCGCAGCGAGGCGTGATGCGAAAGTCATAAAAGAACCCCTGGTATCGAAACCGATCGCTTCCTTAACCTGACGCCAACAGGCACGGCTCTAGGTTGCGCCGGATGTCCCCTCGACTCGGATGTTATCCGCAGCAACTATGACGGCACAACGGCAGGAAGATAGCCCTTTGCGCCCCGGAATTGCCTTGATCGGCCGCCTCGTCTGCCTGCTGGCGGGCATTTGGATCGCCTGCGCATGGTTGCCGGCCCAGGCTGCCACCACCGAACGGATCGTCGTCAACCGCTTCAGCGGCGTCGCCATCGAGGGCTTCGACCCCGTCGCCTATTTCGTCGATGGCAGAGCCGCGCAGGGGACGGCCGAATTCGAAGCCAACCTCTGGGGCGCGGTCTGGCGCTTCCGGAACGAGGGCAACCGGGCCTCCTTCCTGGCCCATCCCGAGATCTATGGACCGCAGTTCGGCGGCTATGACCCAGCCGACATCGCCCGCGGCGTCACCATCGCCGGCAACCCCCGCTTCTTCGCGATCGTGGCGCAGCGGCTCTACCTGTTCAGCCAGGAAGCCAATCGCGACGCCTTCGCCGCCAACCCGGACCGCTTCCTCTACGAAGTCGGCAAGCGCTGGCCGGCGCTTCAGGAACAGCTCAGTCAGTAGCAGCCTACCGCCTGCGGGTCGCCCCAGGCGATGAACTCCGGGATGATGAAGCCGGTGTCCTGCCGCTGGCCGAACAGGATCTCGCCGCGCTTGCCGTCGGTGACCTTGCCGCCGGCCGCGGTCACGACCGCGCAGCCGGCCCCGACATCCCACTCCGAAGTGGGCCCGAAGCGGGGATAGATGTCGGCGCTGCCTTCGGCGATCCGGCCGAATTTCACGGCCGAGCCGACCGTCCTTCTGACGGCATTGGGCCTGTTATCGATGAACGCTTCGCTTTTGGGATCGCCGTGCGAGCGGCTCACCGCTGCGACCCAGGGCTGGCCCGGCGCCGGCAGCTTGCGGGTGTGGACCGGCTCGGCGGCACCGATGGTAGCGCCATCAAATCGGACGCGCTCGGCGCCGCGGCCGAGGATGCCGCGCCAGAGCAGCCCGAGCGCGGGCGCGCTGACGATGCCGAGCAGGGGCACCCCCTGAGTGACGAGGGCGAGGTTAACGGTGAACTCGTCGCGGCCGGCGACGAACTCCTTGGTGCCGTCGAGCGGATCGATCAGGAAGAAGCTGTCGCGGAACGGCGGAGCGGCAAGCTGGGTCCGCTCCTCCGAGAGCGTCGGGATGTCGCCCGCCAACTGCGCCAGGCCGTCCGCGATGATGCGGTCGGCGGCAAGGTCCGCCTCGGTCACCGGCGATCCGTCCTGCTTGCCGTCGACCCGCATCGCCGCGCGGTTGACCGCGAGGATCGCTTCGCCCGCCTTCACCACCAGCGCGGTGAGCGGCTCCATCAGGCCGGATGCGGCCGCGCCGTCGATGATCCGCTTCACCTGCATGCCTCATTCATCGGCAATTCCGTTCCTGCTCGACTGATTCGCCCCGATTGATTCGATTGGGGCTTTATGGCCGCCCCGAACCGATCGCAAGCTAGCTGCCGCGGGCTTGCGAATGTTAGAACCTGCGGCATCCGTTAGCATGCGTGATTCGCCGCGTCCGCGCCGTGCAATTCCAGGAACCCTCCAGGACCCCTTTAATGTCTGGCACCTCGTCACCCGGTACCGCTACTGCTCCCGATATGCTCGAACTCGCCGCGCTGCTGTGCTCGCGGGTCTGCCACGATCTCATCAGCCCCGTCGGCGCCATCGTCAACGGGCTCGAAGTCCTCGACGACGATCCCAAGCCCGAGGACCGCGAGTTCGCGCTCGACCTGATTCGCAAGAGCGCCAAGACGGCCTCCGCCCGCCTCCAGTTCTGCCGTCTCGCCTTCGGCGCGGCCGGCTCCTCCGGCGCCCAGATCGACCTCGGCGATGCCCAGACCATGGCGCGCGGCCACATCGAGGACGGCAAGTGCACGATCACGTGGAATCTGCCGCGGCTGCTGCTGCCGAAGAACCGCGTCAAGCTGCTGCTCAACATGCTGGTCGTGGCCCAGCACACGATCCCGCGCGGCGGCACGCTCACGATCGATCCGATCGGCGAGGGCGAGGCGATGAGCTTTCGCATCACCGCGACCGGACACAATGCGCGCCTGCCGCAGAACATCGCCGAGCTCCTGAGCGGCGAGCGCGGGCCCGCAGCGGATGCGCACGCGATCCAGCCTTATTATACGCGGCTGCTCGCGCAGGCCTGCGGGCTCACCGTGACGCTCGCAGCGGAAGGCGCAGCCATCATCATTACCGCTTCGTAAACGCGCGCATCGCTCTTAAGACGTTAATCCAGTCTTTACGAGGCGCTTCGGCTTGTCCGGAGCGCCTTATCTCTTTGTTGATTCCGTTCTTTTCCACATACTCAACCATTATTAAACGCTTTGCGGTGAAGCTGGCCCCATTCCGAAATGGCGCATCACGCCTCGTGCGCGCCCTCCCTGTATGAAGGCCTGTTTTCATGGATGATCTGTTGCGGGAGTTCTTGACGGAGACCAGCGAGAGCCTGGACACCGTCGACAATCAGCTGGTGAAGTTCGAGCAGGAGCCGAACAACGCCAAGATCCTGGATAACATCTTCCGCCTGGTCCACACCATCAAGGGTACGTGCGGCTTCCTCGGCTTGCCGCGTCTGGAAGCGCTGGCGCATGCCGGCGAGACGCTGATGGGCAAGTTCCGTGACGGCATGCCGGTGACGGGGCAGGCGGTGACGGTGATCCTGTCCTCGATCGACCGCATCAAGGAGATTCTGGCTGGCCTCGAGGCGACCGAAGCCGAGCCGGAGGGCACCGACCGCGATCTCATCGACAAGCTGGAAGCGATGGTCGAGCAGGGCATGGCCGCAATGGCGGCGGGTGCTGCTGCTCCCGTTGCCGACGCCCCGCCGCTGGCGCCGGAAGCGCCGGCCGCCGCCGCACCTGCGCCGGCCAAGGAGATGACCTCCGGCACGTTGATCGACCAGACCCTGGAGCGCCCGCTGCGTCCGGGTGAAGTGTCGCTCGACGAGCTCGAGCGCGCCTTCCGCGAGACCGCGATCGAAGCTCCAATCCCCGCGCCAGTCGCCAAGGCTGACGTCAAGGCCGACCCCGCGCCGGCCGCGGAAGCCCCGGCCCCTGTCGCCAAGGAAGCTGTCAAGGAAGCTGCCAAGCCTGCCCCCAAGGAGAAGGCCGCGCCGAAGAAGTCGATGGCCGACGAGGGCGCCTCCGAGGGCGACCGCATCGCCAACCAGTCGATCCGCGTCAACGTGGATACGCTGGAGCATCTGATGACCATGGTCTCCGAGCTGGTGCTGACCCGCAACCAGCTGCTGGAGATCAGCAGGCGCAACGAGGACACCGAGTTCAAGGTGCCGTTGCAGCGCCT
>NZ_LBKA01000175.1:0-20286 GCF_028128955.1 Bradyrhizobium sp. CCBAU 11386 | reverse complement strand
GAAGCTCAAGCGGTGCCCACCTCGCGCCCCAAAATCCCTTCCTCGATCGCCTTGATCTGGAGCGCGAGATATTTCGAGTTGATCCGGCACTGCGCGAGGCTGCCGGCGATGAACCAGAGGCCGGGTTGCTTCGTGCGCACATACATGTTGCGCAGCTCAAGGCCTTCGCCAAATCCCCAGACCGGGCCGACGCGGTCGGCGACGCCATCGCCGAACAGCTTTCGCACCAGATATTCCTGCGGCTTGTAGCCGGTCGAGAGCACGATCAGGTCGGCCGGAATGGTCGTGCCGTCCTTCATCCGCGCGCCCTCGGCGGTAAAGCCCTCGATGTCGGAAAACTGCTTCAGCTTGATCGCGCCCTCGACGATGAGGTTGGAGCAGCCGACGTTGAAGTAATAGCCGCCGCCGCGGGTGAGGTATTTGAACTGCCAGCCGGTGCCGGCCTCGCCGAAGTCGAGCTTGAAGCCGACGCGGGAGAGGCCGTCGAGCAGCTCCTTGTCGAGCCCCTTCGACTGCTCCGTCAGCATCACATGGGTCTTCTTCGCGAGCGGCGTCGGCATCGAGGTCGCGATCAGATCGTTGTCCTCGAGCGTGCCCTCATTGTAGGTCGCGTAAGCGAGCTGCGCCGACGGCTCGATATTGGTGACCAGCGTCGGCGAGCGCTGCACCAGCGTCACCTCGGCGCCGCTGGAGTGGAGGTCCTGCGCGATGTCGTGGCCGCTGTTGCCGGTGCCGATGACAATGGCGCGCTTGCCTGCCCAGTTCTCGCCGTCCTCGTAGCGGCTGGAATGCACCAGCGTGCTCTTGAAATTGGCGAGGGTCGGAATGTCTGGAACATTGGCGATGCCGCTGACGCCGGTCGCCATCACCACATGGCGCGGATGCATGGTGCGCTTGCTGCCGTCGGCGCGGCGCAGCGTGACGGTCCAGTGGCCGTTCGCCTCGTCGTAAGAGCCACCTTCGAACTCGGTGCCGGTCCAGAAGTTCAGCTCCATGGCATCGACATAGGCTTCGAACCAGTTCGCGAGCTTGTCCTTGGGAATATAGACCGGCCAGTTCGGCGGAAACGGCATGTAGGGCAGGTGATTGACCTGCACCTGGTTGTGCAGGGTGAGCGCGTGATAGCGCTTGCGCCAATTGTCGCCGACCCGCGCCTCGCGATCGACGATCAAGGTATCGACCTTCAGCTGCTTCAGCCGTGCCGTGATGGCGAGCCCGGCCTGGCCGCCGCCGACCACCAGCACGGCTGGGTCGCGATCGGCGTAGTCGCGCGATGCGTTGCGCTGGTCGAGCCAGTTCGGCCCGCGGAAATCGCGCGAATAGGCCTGGCCGCGTGGCCGCGACGTGCCGAGCTGTTCCTCGAAGCCTTTGAGCTCGTCGAGCGCGGTCAGCAGCGTCCACGCCTTCAACCGGTCGCCGTCGGTGCTATCCGGAACGAGCCGCAGGATGCCGCTGCCGCGGCCGAGCGCGGTCTCGAACTTGAAGATGGCTTCGATGTTGCCGATGCCGGCGCGCGTCACCCAGCGCGGTGGCGCTCGGTTCGGTGCGATCTCGAAATGGGTCGGCGCAGCCTTGGACGCGAGCGCGGCCAACGCCTGCGCGATTGCGCTGCGGCCGGCCAGCGTTTGCAAGTTCCAGCTTAACGCCAGCACATCGCGCCAAAAGCTGTCGGCGAGGAAGAGGCGGTCCAAGACGGCGGCGGGGTCTGGTTTGCCCAGCGCGCCCGCGAATTCATCGAGCCAGGCCTGCGCGGCGACGGAAATATCCTTCGTCCTGTCCAGCATTCGCGACCTCGTGGCCGTCTTCGCGGCGTTTCCTCTGGAGCATGAGCCGGAAAAGTGTGTAGCGGTTTTCCGAAGAGATCATGCTGCAATAGTAGAAGTCGAACGCTATCCTGGATCAGCCCATGCCAAAAGCGCTTTACCCGAGCAGCGAGAGCATGTGGCCCTGCTCAGGCGGAATGCGCCCCTTCAGCGTGTCGAGATAAACTCGCCGCACGGCCTCCGGTCCGCGGCTCTCGACGACGGCGAGGCATCGCTCCAGCCGCGGCGCAAAGCCCGACCATGCCGCGCCAAAGCGCTGCTCGATGCCACCCGGGCCCCATTCCTTCGCCCGCTTGCGAATCTGGTCCGGCGCGAAGAACCAGCGCGGTTTTGCGCCGGGCAGGGCTCCTTCGTCGGCCTCGGTGGCGCGATGCGTCAAACCGACGCGCACCGAGCATTTCATCTGGTCGCCAGAATGCCGGTGCAGTTCGGCGCGCAGGGCGCTGTTGCCGGCCATGTCGACGAAGGCGACCGGCGCATTCGATGGCAAGGACGTCACGCGGTCATAGGTGACGATCTCGTCGTAACATCCGAGCGACGTCACGAAGCCGGTATTCCCGCCTGACGTCAGGCCGATCACCTTGCGGCCGCGCGTGTGCAACAGATGCGCAAGGCCGAACGCGGTCTTGCTCGAGGCGCTCGACAGCAGCACGGTCCGCGCGCCAAAATCATCGTTCTCGGCCAGAAAATCGTCGACCAGGAACGACAGCATGAACAGCGGCCGCAGCAGCGCCTGATAGTCGCCCTGCCGGCCGGCGTAGGCGGGATCGCCGGTGACGCGCGCATAGGCGTTGTAGACCGGCGCCACGCCTTGCCGATGCGAAGCACCGTCGCGCAAGCCACGCTTGCTGACGTCGGTCGCCTCGATGACCAGATGCGTCGCCATCGGGAAGTAGCCGAACAGGCGCTCGCCTGCGGAAACGTTCGAATGCCTGGAGGCGATCACCTCGCCGAAGCCCCATACAGGAATGTTGCCGAAGCCGTTTGGTGCGGGGAAGAGTTGCCAGTATTTCAGCTCGTCGCCGAGCACCGCGTAGGTGATGTTGTTGGCGGTAAAGGCGAAGCGATCGACCTTCACGAGCAGGGCGTCAGGCGGCAGCGCATCCGCGCCGGGAAGCTCGGTCGAGACCACCTTGCACTGGTCGAGGTCATCTTTCGCAACGACGAAGTCGATCGATGTCATGGCCTTGATCCCGGCTCTGTCCGCACCGGCATCTCATCATCCACCGATGATCCTTTTGCAACAGCAACATAGTTTAAAACGTTGTTTTGCCTCCGTTCGTTACGCGCCGGCGCGCGCATGGCCGGCCCAATAGGGCTCCCGCAGCTTGCGCTTAAAGATCTTTCCCGTCGCCTCGCGCGGCAGCGCGTCGCGGAATTCGACGGCCTTCGGCACCTTGAAATTGGCAAGCCGCTCGCGCAGGAACGACTGGACTGCGGCGGACGAGAGCTCGGCACCCGGTTCAGGTTCGACATAGGCGCATAGCCGCTCGCCAAATTCGGCGTCGGGTATGCCGAACACGGCGCAATCGCGCACGCCGGGCATTCCAATCAGCGCGTTCTCGATCTCGGCGGGGTAGAT
Organism: Bradyrhizobium sp. CCBAU 11386; assembly: GCF_028128955.1. NCBI lineage: Bacteria > Pseudomonadati > Pseudomonadota > Alphaproteobacteria > Hyphomicrobiales > Nitrobacteraceae > Bradyrhizobium > Bradyrhizobium sp. CCBAU 11386. Next base: position 16,881 of record NZ_LBKA01000175.1, on the reverse strand, counting down.
GTTGACTCCGCCGGAGATCACCATGTCGCGCTTGCGGTCGCACAGGAATAAGTAGCCGTCCTCGTCGAGATAGCCGACGTCGCCGACGCTGACGAGACCGTCCCGGCCGGCCTCGGCGCGGGCGTCGGCCTTGCCGTGGTAGTCGAAATCCGGCACCGAGGCCTGCCGCATGTAGATCTCGCCGGGTTCGTTGACGCCGCACGGGCTGCCGTCGGCGCGGAAAATCTTGACGACGCCGCCCTCGATGGCGCGGCCGACGGTGCCGGGCTTCTTCAGTGCCTCCTCGGCGGAATGCCACACCGGAATCCCGGTCTCCGTCGAGCCGAAATATTCGTTGATGACACCTCCCCACCAATCGATCATCGCCCTCTTCACGTCGGGCGGGCAGGGCGCCGCGCCATGAACGACGAAGCGCAGCGAGGACAGATCATGGCGGCGCTTCAGCTCGTCGGGTAGCCGCAGCAGGCGCACGAACATCGTCGGAACCATATGCATGTGCGTGACGCGATGGCGCTCGATCAGTTGCAGCAGGTCCTCGGGATCGAACCGCGGTTCCAGCACGATGGTGCAGCCGCTGCGATAGGCCAGCATGCCGAAGGAGTGCGGGGCGGAATGGTACATCGGGCCGTTCATCAGCACGACCTGCCCCTCGTTCGGCTTGACGCCATAGGCGATCGCCCCGACGCGCTCGGAGGCCGCGACCTGGTCGGGCCGCATCGGCATGCGCCGCACGCCCTTCGGCATGCCCGTGGTGCCCGACGTGTAGAACATCGGCGCACTGCGGCGTGGCGGCTGGGTGAGTTCCGCCTGGCTGTCCCGCCATTTGTCCCAGTCGGTCAATCCGTCTGGGACGTCTGTGAGCTCGGCCGGAATGTCGAACGCCGCAGCGATCTCCGGCGGCGTCGGCACGACCATGAGCGTCAGGCCGTCCGGCAGTCCGTCGCGAATCTGCGGCAGCAGGTCGGCGTGGCAGATCAGGACGTCTGCGCCGCTGTCGGCCAGGATATAGCGGACTTCGGCCGCCTTCAGGTGCCAGTTGATCGGCACCACCGGTCGGCCGAGCGCGGCGGAAGCCGCGACCACCTCGAACAGCGCGAAATCATTGCGCAGCATCATGGCGACCGGCGTGCCCTCGCGCCCACCGAGCGTGTCGAACCCGCCCGCGGCGCGTCTGATCCGCGCATGGATCTCGGGATAATCGATCTGGCGTTCACCACTGATGATCATGGGACATCCTTTAGCGGTCATCGAGAATGTCGCCGAAGGGCACCCAGCTCTTGCCGTTGAAACGGCGGAGCTGCAATTGCTGGAATGGCAAATAGTCGTCCGGACCGGTCGACACGCTCATTCCGGGCAACAGCAGCGGCAGCTTCACCTCTTTCAGCGACGCGGCCTGCTTCATGATGTTGTCGCGGCTGACGTCGTCCTTGCACGCCCTGAGCACCGTCATCAGCAGCGTGGCATAGTGGTAGCCCGCGGCGTAGTTGGAATTGGAGAGATCCGCGGTCGGCATGTATTGCTTCATGAACGCGAAATACTCCTTCACGCCGGGATCGTCGGCCCATTGCGGATCGATCGTGTCCTTCTGGTTGCTCGACGAAATCAGGCCGACCGCGTTGTCGAGCCCCGCCGGCTCCAGGAACGAGATCGAGGAGGCGGAGGTCGGTACGAAGAACAGCTCCGGCTTCCAGCCGATCTCGGCCACGCCCTTGACCATCTGCGAGGTGAACTTGCCGAGCACGACGCCGAACAGCACATTGGCGCCCGAGGCCTTCAGGGTCGAGAGCTGCGAGCTGATCGTGGGCGCGCTGGTCTCGTAGCTCGCTTCCGCGATGATCATGCCGGCCGCCTTGGCGCCGAGCGCACGCTTGAAGCCCGCGACATAGTCGCGGCCGAAATCGTCGTTCTGGGACAGGATCGCGATCTTGGCGTCGGGTTTGGTCTGCATGATGTATTTGGCATAGACCACGCCCTCGGATTCGTAGGCTGCCATGCCGGGCATCGTCCACGGATTCTTCTGCGGATCGGCCCATTTGGTGGCGCCCGAGAGCACGAACAGCTGCGGCACCTTCTTGGCGTTGAGGTAGCGCTGCACGGCGCTATTGGTGGCGGTGCCGAGCGAGCCGAACATCATCAGCACCTCGTCCTGCTCGACCAGCTTGCGGGTTTGCTCGACCGTCTTCGGTGGCGAATACGCATCGTCCAGCGTGATGAACCTGATCTTGCGGCCGTTGATCCCGCCCTCAGTGTTGATCTTTTCGAAGAACGCCTCCTGGGTGCGCCCGATCGCGCCGAAGCCCGATGCCGGACCGCTATAGGGCAAGGTCTGCCCGATCCGGATGTCTTCGGCACTTTGCGCACCGGCGGGGTCTGCGACGAATGTCAGCAGCGCAACGCCAAACAGAGCGGCCGCCCGCATCATGATGTCCTCCTGTCGTTCTTGTTGGTTGGGCCGGGACGTCAGGCGCTGGCGCGCTCCAGCAAATCCTGTCGTGCCTGGTCGAACTCCCGCTTCATCCGGTCGACGAGCTCGGCGACCGGCGGCGCGTCGGTGATCTGGCCGATGCCCTGGCCCGATCCCCAGATGTCGCGCCACGCCTTGGATTTCATGTTGCCGCCGGAGCCGAAATTCATCTTCGATTTGTCGGCGGCCGGGAGATTGTCCGGATCGAGCCCGGCGGCGGCGATCGAGGGTCCCAGATAATTGCCGTGCACGCCGGTGAACAGATTGGTGTAGACGATGTCGTGCGCGGCGTGCTGCGTCAGCGCCGACTTGTAGGCTTCGTCGGCGTTGGCTTCCTTCGTGGCGATGAAGCGCGTGCCCATATAGGCGAGGTCGGCGCCTAGCGTCAGCGCGGAGGCGATGCCAAAACCGTCGCTGATCGCGCCCGACAGCAGGATGGCGCCATCGAACCATTGCTTGACCTCGCGCACCAGCGCGAACGGCGACAGCGTGCCGGCATGGCCGCCGGCACCGGCGCACACCAGGATCAGCCCGTCGACGCCTTGCTCCGCGGCCTTGCGCGCGTGCTTGACGTTGATGACGTCGTGGAACACCAGCCCGCCATAGGAGTGCGCAGCTTCGACGATCTCGGCCGGCGGCCGCAGCGAGGTGATGATGATGGGCGTCCTGTGCTTCACGCAGGTCTCCATGTCCTTCATCAGCCGGTCGTTGGAGGCGTGGCAGATCTGGTTGACCGCGTAGGGTGCGACCTTCTTGCCGGGATTGCGTGATTTGTATTCGCCGAGCTCATCCTCGATACGGCTCAGCCACTCGTCGAGCTTCTCGACCGGACGGGCGTTGAGTGCGGGGAACGAGCCGACGACGCCCGCCTTGCACTGGGCGATCACCAGCTCCGGTCCGGAGACGAGGAAGAGTGGCGAGCCGACCACGGGCAGCTCGAGCGAATCCTTCAAGAGAGCGGGCAGCGCCATGATGTCCTCCTGGAAGCGCGCCCCGCCGGCATGCGGATGACGAGGCGTTTCCCTGTTGATTGTCGCCGGCGGCTCGCCGGCCCGCGTTTGCGGATTTGGCACCACTATAAGGGTTGGAGAGCGAGCTCCGATCGTTCAATATTGAACGCATTACTATTCAGATATGAACAGGGGCTGCCGATGGACTGGGACCTTTGCAAGACCTTCGTCGCGGTCGCCGATACCGGCAGCTTCACCGCGGCGGCACGCCGGCTGCACACCAGCCATCCGACCGTCAGCCGCAAGATCGCTGCGCTGGAAGCCCAGCTCGGCACCCGATTGCTGGCGCGCGCCGCCGACGGCCTGGCGCTGACCGCGGATGGAAGGACGCTGCGCGAGCATGCCGAGGCGATGGCGGCGGCGGCGCTGCGGGCGGAGACGGCGGTCTCGGCGGGAGGCCACAAGGCGCGCGGCACTGTCAAGTTGTCGATCGGCGCGACGCTGGCCTCGCATTGGCTGATGCCGCACCTGCCTGCGTTCCTGGGCGCGCATGATCACATCCAGCTCGAGATCATCACCCATCCGTTTCCGGCGAGCGTGCGCCGGCGCGAGGCGGACGTGGTGCTGCGGCCGTTCGACAGCGGCGAGGAAAACCTGGTCGGGCGCAAGATCGGCCGTCTCGGCACCGGATTCTATGCCTCGTGCGACTATGCCGGCGGGCGGTCCTTGCCGGAACGGCGCGGCGAGTGGAAAGGGCACAGCGTCATCGGTTTCGCCGACCAGACGTCCAATGTCCAGCTTGCGCGCTGGAGCGACGTCGTCACGCGTCAGGCCAGGGTCGTGATGCGCTGCTCGTCCCAGGGCGACATGCTGGCGGCGGTCCGCGCCGGCATCGGAATCTCCGCGCTGTCGTGCTTCGTCGCCGAAAGCTATCCCGATCTCGTGCGCGTTGCGCCGCAGAAGCTCGCGAGCGTGGCGGACCTGTGGCTGCTGGCCCATCCCGATCTCGTCGAACTGCCGGCGGTGCGCGCCGTGATCGATTTCGTCGCCGAATGTGCCCGGGCCGACCGCGCGAGGCTACGGGGCTAGAGCATGATCCGGAAAAGTGTGCAGCGGTTGTCCGAAAAGATCATGCTCAAACAAAAACCCTGAGCGCGATGACGATTTAGCCCGATCTCATCGCGCTTCAGGCCTGACCGGCGATGACGCCCTCGCGCTTCTTCACCGCGCGGTAATAGCTCCACCACAGATGCGCCGCCGCACCGCGCAGCGGACGCCAGGGTTCGGCGAGCGGCGCCATCTGCTTCTCCGTGGGCCGTGCCTCGAGGCCGAGGCCGATCTTGATGCCCTCCTGCACCGCGAGGTCGCCGGCCGGCCAGGCATCGCCGTGGCCGAGGCAAAACAGGAGATAGACGTCCGCCGTCCACGGTCCGATGCCGGGCAGCGAGATCAGCGTGTGATGCGCGGCGTCGGCATCTTCTTCGGCGAGCACGTCGAGGTTCAGCCGCTCCGCCGTGATCTCGCGCGCAAGATGCTTCAGCGTCTTGATCTTGGCGGCGGACAGGCCAAGCCGTCCCAGCCGGTCGGTGCGCGCGCGGCGCACTGCCTCATGATCGAACGGATCGAAGGCGGCGGACAGGCGTCCCCAGATCGCCGCGGCGCTCGCGGTCGAGAGCTGCTGCCCGCAGACGATATGCGCGAGCCCGGTGAAGCCCGGTTCGCGTCGCCGCAAGGCCGGCATGCCCGCAGCCGCAAGCACGGGCTTGAGCCGCGGGTCGCGCTTCACCAGCGCCTGGACGGCCTCTTCGAGATCGGACTGGGTTTCGAGGTGGATGGTCATCGGGATTCAGCAAACTCTTTCCGGCGTCATGGCCGGGCTTGGCCCGGCCATCCACGTCTTTCTAACCGTGCATCATCATTAGCATGAGTGGGGTCATCCTGTTTGTCCGCGACCTTGACACGGTCGGGATGTGACACCGAAGAACGTGGATGGCCGGGACAAGCCCGGCCATGACGAGATAGGTCGCATGTCGCCACCCGTTTTCCGATTTGCCCCCAGCCCGAACGGCTTCCTGCATCTCGGCCACGCCTATTCGGCGCTGCTCAACTTCGACCGCGCGCGCGAGGCTGGCGGGCGGCTGTTGCTGCGGATCGAAGACATCGACGCGACGCGCTGCCGGCCTGAGTATGAGGCGGCGATCTACGAAGATATCGCCTGGCTCGGCATTGCCTGGGAAACACCGGTGCGGCGGCAGTCGGAGCATCTTTCCGATTACCGCGCCGCACTGGACAAGCTCTCTGCGCTCGGCCTCGTCTATCCCGCCTTCGAAAGCCGCGCCGAGATCGCAAAGCTGGTCGCCGCGCGCGAGGGCCATGGGCCGTGGCCGCGCGATCCCGACGGCGCGCCGCTTTACCCCGGAGACGCCAAGTCGCTGTCCGCCGGCGAGCGGGCACGGCTGATCACATCCGGCGCGCCTTATGCGCTCCGGCTCGACATGGCGGCTGCCTGCCGGCACGTTGCCAGCCTGGCCTGGCATGAGCTGGGCGAGGGGCCCGACGGCGAGCGCGGCGTCGTTCCGGCGCAGCCCGAGGCCTGGGGAGACGTGATCCTGGCCCGCAAGGAGACGCCGACCAGCTACCATTTGTCCGTGGTCGTCGACGACGCCCTCCAGGGGATCAGCGAGGTGGTGCGCGGCCAGGACCTGCTTCACGCCACCTCCGTCCACCGCCTGCTGCAAACCCTGCTTGGCCTGCCGGAACCCGCCTACCGCCACCACGCCCTGATTCGGGACGAAGCCGGGCGGAAGCTGTCGAAATCGACCCGCTCGACCGGCCTGCGGGAGTTGCGCGACGCTGGTGCATTGCCCGCCAGCATCCGCCGTCTGGTGGGATTAGGTTAAGTTTCTCTGGGGTTTAGCCAAACACCGCCGTGACTCCGGGCGTTCCGCCGTGCCATGCTTGTCGGACGGCCCGGGGTTCGAAGGGGATACTTCGAAGGGGAATTATGGCGGCGAAAACGCGGGCAGCGCGCACCACGCGGACGTCCAGGCGACTGCCTCGGAAGCGGTCCGGGGCGGCCGGAAAGGTGCGCAAGCGCAGCACCACCAAGGCGGTCACGCCGGACGTGGTCCAGGCGGCGCTTGCCGCCTTTGCCCATGAGGTCCGCACCCCCCTGACCGGTATTCTCGCGATCAGCGACCTGCTCGCGACCTCGGATCTCGGGGAGCGGGAACGACGCTGGGCTGACACCATCAAGGCCGGCGCCGAGCATCTGGCGAGCCTCGCCACCCTGTTCGTGGACGCCGCCCGGACCGGCAAGGGGTCTGGAAAGAGCGGCAGCGCGCTGCGGCAGGACCTGTTCGACCTGCGGGCGCTGGCCCGCAGCGCCGGCGATTCGCTGGCCGGGCGCGCCGCGGCCAAGGGCCTCCAGGCCCAGGTCGAACTCTCCGAAAAGCTGCCGGGGCTGGTGGTCGGCGATCCCGTCCGCCTGCGCGCCGCACTCGAGAACCTGATCGACAATGCCGTGAAGTTCACCGACCGGGGCGGCGTGGCGCTCGTGGTCGCGCCCTGGCGTCCGGCCAAAGGCAAGAAAAAAGACAAGACGAAGGGCAGGGTTGGCGTCGCCTTCGCGGTGTCCGACAGCGGCATCGGCCTGACCATGGCCGAGATCAAGCGGCTGTTCCGTCCGTTCACCCAGGCCAATGTCACCATCGCCTCGCGCTTCGGCGGCGCCGGGCTCGGACTATCCTCGGTGAAGCAGCTGGCGCGCGCGATGGGCGGCGACATCTCGGTCGCACCGCGCCGCGGCGGCGGCGCCACCTTCACGTTGACGGTGTCGCTGGACGCGGCGGGACCGGCCAGGTCCCGCAAGGCGAAGGGCGAGGCCGAGGCCGATGCGGCGGCCGCGCTGCGCGTGCTCAGCGTCGAGGACAATCCGTTCGGTCGCGTCGTGCTCAACACCATCTTGACCGAGCTCGGCCATCATGCCGAGTTCATCGGACGCGGCGAGGATGCAGTGAACCGGCTCGCGCAGGGGGCCTTCGACGCGGTGCTGATGGACATGGTGCTGCCGGGCATCGACGGCGTCGAGGCCATCCGGCGGATCCGCACCATGCCGGCGCCGCTCGCTCGAATCCCCATCATCGGCGTCTCCGGGCGCGGCGAGGACGAGGCGGCCTCGCGCGAGGCGGGCGCCGACGCCTTCCTGGTCAAGCCCGTGTCTCCGCGTGCTTTAGCGACTGCGCTGCTTGTAGCGACACGCCGTGAGGAAGCCGCGACTTGATGATCGCGGCGTTGAGCTCGCCGCCGTAGACGAAGATCGCGGCGATGAAATACAGAAACACCAGCGCGATGATCACCGAGGCCAGCCCCGCATACATCGTCACGTAATTGTTGGCGAAGCGCGCCAGATATTGCCCGAACACGATGCCCGAGATCAGCGACGCCACCATGGTGAAGACGATACCGGGCAGGATCTGGAGGAAGCTGCGCCGCCCCGCCGGCAGCCACGCATGCAGGATGATCAGCGCCACCACCAGCGCGCCGATGGTGATGCCGTAGCGCAGCCAGGTGAGGATGCTCTCGTTGGACTCGACGAACAGCGGGATGTGGCGCCGCGTCGCCTCGATGATGAGCGGGCCGAGCACGATCAGGAACGCCATGGCAAGCGCGGTGAAGGCCGCAACCAGCGTATAGCCGATCGATTCCAGCCGCAGCCAATACCAGCGCCGCATCTCCACCACCGCATAGGCGCGGTTGAGCGCGACGCGGAGCGCCTCGACGCCGTTCGAGGCGAAATAGACCGACAGCGCCGCGCCGATGGTCAGCACGCCGGTGCGGGTCGTGGTCAGCACGTCGTGGATCTCGCCGGAAAGACTGTCGGAGACCTGCTTGGGCCAGACCTCGAGCATCAGGCTGGCGGCCTGGTCGGCGAGCTCCTTGGAACCGAAGAAGCCGGCGAGCGAGGTCAGCACGATGAGGAACGGGAACAGCGCCATCAGCGTCGACAGCGCGATGTGGCTCGCGATCGCCCAGCCGTCATCGGCCAGGAACGTGTAGAACGCATCCATCACGACGACGTAGATGTAGCGGATGGCTTTCACGGCTGGCCCTGTACTGCTCCCTTTCCCTCCTTGCGGGGAGAGACGAAGAAGGCTTGCGATGGACGCAAATCGGAAATCATCCAGCCAGCTTCTGATATTATTGGCCTAAAAGCCAGATCGCGAACCAACCCAGTCGTCATTCCGGGGCGATGTGACGGGACCGCGCAAAGCGCGACCCGGAGCATCGAGCCCGGAATCCATTTCACCGCGCGTGACGCTGCTGGATGGATTCCGGGCTCGCGCCACCGGGCCGCGTTGCGGACCCGTTGGCGCGCCCCGGAATGACGGGTGGGGAGATGGCGGACCGGCGCGCACGGTGTTATCTACCCCCGATGGCATCTATCCTGAGTACTTTCATCCTGCCGGCGGCAGCCGGCGCCGTGGCGTTGGTGCTGCTGCTCGGTCTCGTCAACATGATGCGCGGCGGCTCGCCCAACACCTCGCAGAAGCTGATGCGTTGGCGCGTGCTGCTTCAGTTCGTGGCGATTGTCATTGCCATGATCGCGGTCTGGGCGATGGGGCGGTAAACATGGTTGTACTGAATCGCATCTATACGAAGACTGGTGACGACGGCACGACAGCGCTCGGCTCGGGCGAACGCCGTCCGAAATACGATCTGCGCATCGAGGCTTATGGCACGGTGGACGAGACCAATGCCGCGATCGGCGTCGTGCGTCTCCATACCCGTGATACGCCCGAGCTCGATGCGATGCTCGGCCGCATCCAGAACGATCTGTTCGATCTCGGCGCCGACCTCGCGGTGCCGGAGCGGGAAGGCAAGGCGGAACGGCTGCGGGTGGTGGCAAGCCAGGTCGAGCGGCTCGAACACGACATCGACGCGCTCAACGACAAGCTCGCGCCGCTCACCTCTTTCGTGCTGCCCGGCGGCACACCCGCCGCCGCCTACCTCCATGTCGCACGCACGATATGCCGCAGGGCGGAACGCGTGATGGTGGAACTGGCGGCCCAGCCGGGCGAGCCGGTCGGCGCCGCTGGCATCCAATATATGAATCGCCTGTCGGACTTCCTGTTCGTGGCCAGCCGCGCAGCTAACCATAACGGCGCCGGCGACGTGCTCTGGGTTCCGGGCCAGAATCGCTGACCCATTAGAGCGGCTCATTTCTAAGGTCTAAAATTTGGCCTCTTCGCGCGTTGACCGGGCCGGGTCAGGCCTTTAGGTTCCGCGCCAGTTGATAACCCCCCTCCCAAATTGAGTGAAAGAGGATCGATGAAGGTCTTAGTGCCGGTAAAGCGGGTGGTCGATTACAACGTCAAGGTCCGCGTCAAGGGCGATGGATCGGGCGTTGAACTCGCCAACGTCAAGATGTCGATGAACCCGTTCGACGAAATCGCGGTCGAGGAAGCGCTGCGCCTGAAGGAAAGTGGCAAGGCCACCGAGGTCGTGGTGGTTTCCATCGGACCTGCGCAGGCGTCGGAGACGATCCGCACCGGTCTTGCCATGGGCGCCGATCGCGGCATCCTGGTGAAGGCCGAGGGTGCCGTCGAGCCGCTCGCCGTCGCCAAGATCCTGAAGAAGATCGCTGAGGAAGAGCAGCCGGGCCTGATCATCCTCGGCAAGCAGGCGATCGACGACGACAGCAATCAGACTGGCCAGATGCTGGCCGCGCTGCTCGGCTGGTCGCAGGCGACGTTCGCCTCGAAGCTCGAGGTCGAAGGCTCCGACTTCAAGGTCACCCGCGAAGTCGACGGCGGTCTCCAGACCGTGAAGCTGAAGGGACCGGCTATTGTCACCACCGACCTGCGTCTCAACGAGCCGCGTTACGCCTCGCTGCCCAACATCATGAAGGCCAAGAAGAAGCCGATCGCGGAGAAGACCGTCGCCGATTACGGCGTCGACGTCACCGCGCGCCTCGAGGTTCTCAAGACGACCGAGCCGGCGGGCCGCAAGGCGGGCGTCAAGGTCAAGGACGTCGCCGAGCTGGTGTCGAAACTCAAGAACGAAGCCGGGGTGCTCTGATGACGACGCTTCTGATTGCCGAACACGACAACGCGTCGTTGAAGGATGCGACCAACAAGGCCCTGACCGCGGCCGCCGCGCTCGGTGCGGACGTCGAGGTGCTGGTGGCCGGCGAGGGTGCCAAGGCCGCGGCGGACGCCGCCGCCAAGCTCGCAGGCGTGAAGAAGGTGCTGCTCGCCGATGGCGCGCTTTACGCGCACGATCTTGCCGAGCCGCTGGCCGCGCTGATCGTCTCGCTGGCCCCGTCCTATGATGCGATCGTCGCGCCCGCGACCTCGCGCTTCAAGAACGTGATGCCGCGCGTCGCAGCCCTGCTCGACGTCATGCAGGTCTCCGAGATCATCAAGGTGGTCGCCCCCGACACCTATGAGCGTCCGATCTATGCCGGCAACGCCATCCAGACGGTGAAGTCGAAGGACGCCAAGAAGGTCATCACGGTGCGGACCTCCACCTTCGCCGCGGCAGGCGAAGGCGGCAGCGCGCCGGTCGAGAGCGTTCAGGCTGCGGCCGATCCGGGCCTGTCGTCCTTCGTTGGCGAGGAGGTCGCCAAGAGCGACCGTCCCGAGCTGACCTCGGCGAAGATCATCGTCTCCGGTGGCCGTGCCATGCAGAGCCGCGAGAATTTCGCCAAATACATCGAGCCGCTCGCCGACAAGCTCGGCGCCGGCGTCGGTGCCTCGCGCGCGGCGGTGGACGCCGGCTATGCGCCGAACGACTGGCAGGTCGGCCAGACCGGCAAGGTCGTCGCCCCCGAGCTCTATGTCGCGGTGGGCATTTCCGGCGCGATCCAGCATCTGGCCGGCATGAAGGACTCCAAGGTCATCGTCGCGATCAACAAGGACGAGGACGCGCCGATCTTCCAGGTCGCCGATTACGGCCTGGTCGCCGACCTCTACCAGGCGGTTCCGGAGCTGACGGCCGAACTCGGCAAGCTCGGCAAGTAAAAGACGTTCAAAACACCGGCCGGAGGTATAAACTCCGGCCGGTGTTTCATTTTTGAGGCGTTTTCTTTGGCGTGGGGCACGCCGGGGGAGCGATCCAATCTAGGTTTCGAGCCGAGGTTCTGATTAAATCACGGTTCTGATCAAATCAGACCTCCCGGCTTGGGGGATAGGCAGGCGCGATATGCGCGCCGTTCCGGTGGATGACATTATGGCGGCAGTGATCAAGAAGGTCGGCGTGATCGGCGCGGGGCAGATGGGCAATGGCATCGCGCATGTTGCGGCGCTGGCTGGCTTCGACGTGGTGCTCAACGACGTTTCGGCCGATCGCCTCAAGTCGGGCATGGCCACCATCAACGGCAATCTGGCCCGCCAGGTCTCCAAGAAAGTCGTCACCGAGGAGGCCAAGTCCAAGGCGCTGTCGCGCATCGTGGCCGCCGAGAAGCTCGACGACCTCGCCGACTGCGATCTCGTGATCGAGACCGCGGTCGAGAAGGAGGAGGTCAAGCGCAAGATCTTCCACGAGCTCTGCGCCGTGTTGAAGCCCGAGGCGATCGTCGCCTCGGATACGTCCTCGATCTCGATCACGCGCCTTGCCGCCGCCACCGACCGGCCCGAGCGCTTCATCGGCATTCACTTCATGAATCCGGTGCCGCTGATGGAGCTGGTGGAGCTGATCCGCGGCATCGCCACCGACGATGCGACCTTCGAGGCGTCCAAGGAATTCGTCGCCAAGCTCGGCAAGCAGGTCGCAGTCTCCGAGGATTTCCCGGCCTTCATCGTCAACCGCATCCTGCTGCCGATGATCAACGAGGCGATCTACACGCTGTACGAAGGCGTCGGCAACGTCGAGGCGATCGACGCGGCGATGAAGCTCGGGGCGCACCATCCGATGGGCCCGCTCGAGCTTGCCGATTTCATCGGCCTCGATACCTGCCTGTCGATCATGCAGGTGCTGCACGAGGGCCTCGCCGACTCCAAGTACCGTCCGTGCCCGCTCTTGGTGAAATACGTCGAGGCCGGCTGGCTCGGCCGCAAGACCCAGCGCGGCTTCTACGACTACCGCGGCGCCAAGCCGGTTCCGACGCGATAAGGCAGTCTCGTGCCTCGGACGCTGCGCAGCGCGTCAGTATCGTAGGGTGGGCAAAGCGAAGCGTGCCCACCGCTTATATCCAATTTGAAAGATGGTGGGCACGGCGCAAGTGCGCCTTTGCCCACCCTACGGCTCCGTGACAATTCATGTCGCGTTAACCGCTCGCGCCTAGGCTGCGCTCGGTACGAGGGTTCGCGTAATGGACATGATGGCGATGGTCAGCACCATGCTGGCCGCTCAGCAAGGCGCGTTGCAGTCGAATATCGCGGCGACGCTGACCAAGCAGAACATGGATATGGAGAAATCCACCGTCCTGACGCTGATGGGCGCCGGCCAGCCCTCGCTCGCCAATGTCGGCGCGGGTGTCGGCAATAATCTGAACGTCACCGCTTAGAGCGACGCGGCGGCCTTGCCCGTCGCAGCCCGGATCAGCTTGAGCGCATCCTCGCTCGCCCATTCCGCCGGTCCCGCGATCGTCGCGATCTCGCAACCCTGCGGGTCGACCAGCACCGAGGTCGGCATGCCCAGGGCCCGGCCTATGGCCTTAAGATCCTGGAAAACCTTGGCTTTCTGATCGTTGAAATAGCCGAGCCGGGTCAGATTGGCCTCTTTCAGGAAGGTCTTGGGCTTCTCCGGGTCGCGGGTGTCGATATTGATCGCTACCACCTCGAAATTCGGGCCCGAAAGCTTGCCCTGGAGCTCGTCCAGCGCCGGCATTTCCTTCCGGCAGGGCACGCACCAGGTGGCCCAGAGGTTCACCAGCAGGGTCTTGCCGCGGAAATCGGACAGCTTTTTCGGCTTGCCGTCGGCGTCCTCGAAAGCGAGGTCGGGCAGCTTCAAGGGCGCGCTCGCCATGGTCAGCGCCGCCACCTCGCCATGGGCGAGCGGGGCGATTTTCTGCGCCGTAGCCACTGCCGCCCGGCAGGCCGGATCGCCTGTAGGCGCCCGGCTCAGGCCCAGCCCGTACAGCGCAGCGAAGCCGGCCAGCCCGCCGACCGCCACGGTGGCGATGACGAGGGGGATCCGGCGCGTGGCGGAGGGCTTCGTGTCGAGCATATCGTTTGTCATCCGGTCGCAGATATGGCTATCAGGGGCCTCTTAATACGGCTGGCGGCGGCCAGCAAACGTGGCCAGCGACAAGCAAGGCGTGAGCAGGGGATCATGAGCAACAAGATGTGGGGCGGCCGGTTCTCGGAACGTCCCGATGAGATCATGGAAGAGATCAACGTCTCCATCGACGTCGATCGTCACCTCTTTGCCCAGGACATTGCCGCGTCCAAGGCCCACGCCGCGATGCTTGCCACGCAGGGCATCATCACGGCCTCTGATGCGAAAAATATCGGCAAGGGTCTAGACACGATTTTGTCAGAGATCGGCAAGGGCGGCTTCACGTTCAAGCGCGCGCTTGAGGACATTCACATGAATGTCGAGAGCCGCCTGTCCGAGCTGATCGGCCCCGCCGCCGGCCGGCTGCACACCGCGCGCTCGCGCAACGACCAGGTCGCCACCGACTTCCGTCTGTTCGTCCGCGACGTCATCGACGAGACCGATGCGGCGCTCGCCGCGTTTCAGCAGGCGCTGGTCGAGCGTGCATTGGAGCATGCCGGCACCGTGATGCCCGGCTTCACGCATCTTCAGACCGCGCAGCCCGTGACCTTCGGCCATCACCTGCTCGCCTATGTCGAGATGGCCGCGCGCGACCGCGGCCGTTTCCAGGACGCGCGCAAGCGGCTCAATGAATCGCCGCTCGGCGCCGCCGCGCTCGCCGGCACCTCGTTCCCGATCGATCGCCACGCGACCGCAAAGGCGCTTGCCTTCGACCGGCCGATGGCGAACTCGCTCGATGCGGTCTCCGACCGCGACTTCGTGCTGGAGACGTTGTCGGCAGCCTCGATCTGCGCCGTGCACATGTCGCGCTTTGCCGAGGAGATCGTGATCTGGACCTCGCCGCTGGTGGGCCTCATCCGGCTCAGCGACAAGTTCACCACCGGCTCCTCGATCATGCCGCAGAAGCGCAACCCGGATGCCGCCGAGCTCGTGCGCGCCAAGACCGGCCGCGTCATCGGCGCGCTCAACGGTCTGCTGATCGTGATGAAGGGTCTGCCGCTCGCCTATCAAAAGGACATGCAGGAGGACAAGCAGGGCGCCATGGAGGGCTTTGCCGCGCTGTCGCTCGCGATCCGTGCCATGACCGGCATGGTCCGCGATCTCGTGCCCGATGAAGTGAAGATGAGGCTTGCTGCCGGCGAGGGCTACGCCACCGCGACCGATCTCGCCGACTGGCTGGTGCGGACGCTGAAGATGCCGTTCCGCGAGGCCCACCACGTCACCGGCCGCATCGTGGCCAAGGCGGCCGAGGGCGCCGTGGCGCTGCACGAGCTGCCGCTGAAGGAGATGCAGGCGATCGAGCCCAGGATCACCAAGGATGTGCTCGGCGTGCTCTCGGTCGAATCGTCGGTGAAGAGCCGGACCAGCTTTGGCGGCACCGCGCCGAAGAACGTGGCCTCCCAGGCCAAGGCGTGGCTGAAGCGGCTGGAAAAAGAGCGAAAATTGGGCTGAGGGCAAAATTTCGCTTATGTTTCATGGTCATCCGGCTCTCGCCAGAGCGCGCCAATCTCTGTATGGTGCGGCCCGCGTAGTGGGGATTTCGTCGTGACGTCAAAGTTTCGCCCGGCCGGCTCGGGGTGGGCCATCATTGTCTTGAGCCTGACGGCGCTCGCGCTTGCCGGCTGCGGCCGCAAGGGCCCGCTGGATTTGCCGCCGACCGCCTCCAACGCGCCCGTGGCCAACGGTGCTGCGCCGACCGACACCGAGACCGAAGCCCAGAAGACGCCGAGCGTGTTCAACCCCACCTACGGGGCCGACGCCGCCCCCGCGGCGTCCAAGGGCAGGAAGAAACCGTTTATTCTCGACCCGCTCCTGGACGACAAGCCCAGCAGATAGGCTGGGGCAACTGAGCCAACGCCATGAACCATTTCGACTATCGCAACGGCGTACTGCACGCCGAGGCGGTGAACCTGTCCGAGCTGGCCGCAACCGTCGGCACGCCGTTCTATTGCTATTCGACCGCAACGCTGGAGCGGCATTACCGCGTCTTCGCCGATGCTTTCGCCGGCGAGAAGGTGCTGGTCTGCTACGCCATGAAGGCGAACTCCAACCAGTCGGTGCTGCGTACGCTCGCCAAGCTTGGCGCCGGCGCCGACGTGGTCTCCGGCGGTGAGTTGAAGCGTGCGCTGGCCGCGGGCATTCCCGCACGCAAGATCCTGTTCTCCGGCGTCGGCAAGACGGAAGAAGAGCTGCGCGCTGCGCTCGCCGCCGACATCCTCTGCCTCAACGTCGAATCCGAGCCGGAGCTCGAGCTGTTGTCGCGCCTTGCGACCGAGATGGGCAAGACCGCGCGGATTTCCGTGCGCGTCAATCCCGATGTCGACGCCGGCACGCATGCCAAGATCTCCACCGGCAAGTCCGAGAACAAGTTCGGCATCCCGATCGCGCATGCCCGCGAGGTCTATGCGCGCGCGGCGAAGCTGCCCGGGATCCAGGTGACCGGCACCGACGTGCATATCGGCAGCCAGATCACCGACCTGTCCAAGATGGAGACGGCGTTTCGCATCCTCTCCGAATTCGTGCAGACGCTGCGTTCCGACGGCCACGACATCTCGCATGTCGATTTCGGCGGTGGCCTCGGCATTCCCTATTACATGGACCGCGAGGCGCCCCCGGCGCCCGATGCCTATGCCGCCATGGTCAAGCGCGTCAGCCATAATCTCGGCTGCACGCTGATGTTCGAGCCGGGCCGCATGATCGTCGGCAATGCCGGCATCCTGGTCGCCAAGGTGATCTATGTGAAGCACGGCGACGGCAAGAATTTCGTCATCATCGACGCCGCGATGAACGACCTGATCCGCCCGACGCTGTATGAAGCCCATCACGACATCCTGCCGGTGACGCAGCCGGCCAGGGATGCGGCGACGATGGTGGCCGATGTCGTCGGCCCGGTCTGCGAGACCGGCGACTATCTCGCGCTCGACCGCACGCTGCCGACGCCGAAGGCGGGCGATCTCCTCGCCATCATGACATCAGGCGCCTACGGCGCGGTGCAGGCCGGCACCTACAACACGCGGCCGCTGGTGCCGGAGGTGCTGGTGAAGGGCGACCAGTACGCCGTGGTGCGCCCGCGCATCGAGGTCGAGCAGCTGATCGCGATGGACACGCCGGCGCCGTGGCTGTGAGGCGCGTGAGGGGCGGTAAGGTCGCGCCTCATACTCGCTGTCGTCCCGGCGAAGGCCGGGACCCATATGTGGACGGCCCCCGTGGCACAAGAGGTTTGGCGGTCTGATCGGATCGCTTGCA
>NZ_LBKA01000174.1:0-18989 GCF_028128955.1 Bradyrhizobium sp. CCBAU 11386 | reverse complement strand
TGGTTTGTGCTGTGGTTTTTCACGGATTCGTCTTCTGCAGTGCGGGCATCGCTGCGATGGCGGCCGGAGAATGAGATCGACGATGGCGTGGCGTACGGCGGGCGTGGTTGGTTGAGGCGGAGGCCCATTGATTCTTTTTTTTCCGTCCCGCATGTGCGAGGCGACGGTGCTGCAAGAAGGCGTAGGCAATCATTGTCATCAGGGCGTGGCGATGAAGACCCTGCCATGATCGCCCTTCGAAGTGATCAAGCCCAAGCTCCTCCTTCAACTGCTGATGCGCCTGCTCACAAATCCATCGTGCCTTGATGGTGGCGGCCAGTGTGCGCAGATCCGTCGCCGCAGGGAGGTTGGCGAGATAGTATTTCTTCTCCCCTGAGGCACGCTGCTCGCCAATGAGCCAAGCTTCGTCGCCCGGGAGATGCTGCTGACCCTTATCCCAGATTCGCTGCGGAGGGCCGTCGGCGGTGCGGACACGGAGAGCAGCAAATCGGGCTTTCAGCCGACCTTTCGTCCCGCTGCGCCAACTCACGGTTTTCCATTTGGCGCTCGCCAGCATGTGTTCTGCCGCAATCGATAAGATATCCGGCACGTGGTGCTTTCGTGGTTTCCCGCGGACTTTGGTAATCGGCCAAATGAGCTTCACATCAACCGGATACACCTTGAGGTGCCGAGGGATGCCGACGGCCCAGGCCAATCCGCGTTCTGTTAGCCCTTGTCGAAATGGTGCGCTGAGCCCGTATCCTGCATCCGCCAGCACACATCCAAAGCGCACGTTGGCTGCCATCGCTCGATCAACCTCAGCCAAAGCGATTTCTGGCTTGGATCTTGCCGTTCGGTGTTCGATCGGCACCCGAGCACGCATCAAACGAGACATGTCGCCTGTCCAACTCTCGGGCAGAAAGAGACGCAATGCGACCATCACGGGCACTTCGCCGCGCGCAAGGGTCAGCGACACCAGCGTTTGGCAATTTGCCGTTTTGCCAAGAGAGGACGCATATTGAGCCGCGACACCAACCGAGCGTTCGCCCTTTTTCGGCATTGCGGTGTCATCAATGACTAATACCGCATCCTTGCCGCCGACAAGCCGATCCGCCTGGTTGAGCAGCTCAGATTCCAGCGGTGATGCGTCCCAGACACCGTCGGCGATGAAATGGTGCAGCTGATCGTAGTTGCCGGTTGCAAGGCGTTCTGCCATCGGCTGAACGCTCTTGCGATCGCCCGGGCCGATCAATCCCGCAACGTACAGGGGACACATCCGCTGCCGGGTCTTATGACCCAACCGGTCCAGGAACGGCTTCAGCCAGCGTTCGAGTTCGTCTTCCCATTCCGCCATGGTCAGCCCTCCAAGAGCCGACCACCCATGAATCATTGAAAAATCGATTCGGGAATCTTGAGGGTTCTGTGAGGTCGCGGGGCAAAGGCCAGCCGCGCGCTCTGTCGTAGCGTGCGACCTCATAGAAGCCGGATTGAACGAAGCCGCGGAGTTGTGGGCGCTATGGGAATAGTGCAGCCGGTGTGGCTGCGGGGAAGGCGCGCCTGTGGTCGCCGCGCGTCGGCGCGATATTGATCGGACGTGAGCGGCGCCATTGCTTGGGCCAAGGGCGCGATGCAGCGAGGGATTGGTGGCGCTGGGATGCGCGGCCGAACGATTGGCGGGGTGAGCGGTGACGAGCGCGGCCACGGCGACCTCGGACGCTGCCACCGAGCAGGTGATCACGGAAGGGGTGGATGGTGCAGGCGCTGGTCATGATGTGTCACAACGAAACGGACGGTCGCGCGCGCAGGCTCGCGGGATGACGTCGACGCGCCGCATGGTGCCGCCGCAATGTGGGCAGGCGGGGATCTCGCATTTGACGAGGGGATCGACTTCTGGATCTGGCGGAAGATGGCGGACAGCGAGGAGCTGACGGCAGAGGGCGATTTTGTCGCTGCGTCCGCCATTGGCGAGGAAGCCATAGTGGCGGATGCGGTGAAAGCCGTCCGGCAGGGTGTGCAGGAGAAAGCGCCGCATGAACTCACCGGCATCGAGCGTCATCACCTTGGCTTTGCGATTCCGCCGATAGTCCTTCCAGGAAAAGCTCACCTTACCATCGGCGAGTGAGATCAGCCGACTGTTGGCGATGGCGACGCGATGCGTATAGCGGCCGAGATAAGTCAGCACCTGTTCGGGCCCGCCGAATGGCGGCTTGGCGTAGACGACCCAGTCGGTCCGTCGGAGCTGATCGAGCCGCTGTCTGAATGCGGCGGGATCGGCGAGATGGGCGAGATCACCAAAAAAGCCCAACTGGCCAGCCACGAAGGCAGCTTGCAGCTCTTGCAGAAACAGGCGGCGGAACAGCCGGGAGAGGACGCGCACCGGCAGGAAGAAGCCGGGCCGGCAAGCGACCCAGCGTGTGCCGTCGAGCGAAGGTCCACCACCAGGCACGACGCAGTGGACATGCGGATGGTGTTGCAGGGTCTGGCCCCAGGTATGGAGGACGGCGGTCACGCCGAGCTGGGCGCCGAGATGCTTGGGGTCGGCCGCGATGGCGGTGAGCGTCTCCGCGGCGGAGCGGAACAGGATGGCATAGACCACCGCCTTGTTCTGGAAAGCAATCGCTCTGGCCGGCGCCGGCAAGGTGAAGACCACGTGGAAATACGGCACGGGAAGGAGTTCGGCTTGCCGCTCGGCGAGCCATTGCGCGCGCGCCGCGCCCTGGCACTTCGGACAGTGCCGATTGCGACAGGAGTTGTAGGCGATGCGCGTCGCACCGCAGTCGTCGCATTGCTCGACGTGGCCACCGAGCACGGCCGTCCGACACGCCGTGATGGCGCCCATCACGCGTCGCTCGACGCGGCCGAGGTGACCGGCATGCGCCTGTCGAAAAGCTTCGCCGTGGCGGCGGAATATGTCCGCCACCTCCAAAGCCGGGCCCATGAGGCCCGATCAGCCGGGTGGAACGATCTCCAATCGCAGCCGGTCAAGCGGACTCGGGGTCTGGCTGATCGTCTTGGTGGCGACCTGGGCGTAGCGTGCCGTGCTTTGCAGGCTGGCATGGCCGAGCAGCACCTGGATGACACGAATGTCGGCGCCGTTCTCCAGAAGGTGGGTCGCAAAACTGTGCCGTAGTGTGTGCACCGTCACGCGCTTGTTCAGACCGGCTGCGATGTGGGCCGAGCGGCATGCCGCGTGCAGCACGGTCGCATCAAGCGGCCGCTCACTGTCGCGGCCGGGAAATAGCCAGCGTGTCGGTCGGGTTAGCCGCCAATAGGCCCTTAGAATCTTCAGAAGCTGCGGCGAGAGCATAACGTAACGGTCCCTGCCGCCTTTGCCTTGTTCGACCCGGATCACCATCCGCTGGCTGTCGATATCCGCGATCTTGAGGAAAACCACCTCCGACACGCGTAATCCGGTGGCATAGACGGTCGTCAACGCGATGCGGCTCTTTAGGCTCGGGATCGCCTCCAGAAAGCTCACCACCTCGTCGGCACTTAGCACGACCGGCAGCTTGCGTGGCTCCCGCGCGTAGGCGATGCGCTCCGGGACCGTGCTGTGGCCGAGCGTCACCCCGTAGAAGAATCGCAACGCACAGACGATCTGGTTCAGGGCAGGCCATGAGATCCCCGTCGCCACCAGATGAACCTGGAACGCGTGGACGTCCTCCAAGCCCAAATGGTCGGGCGATCGGCCAAAATATCGGCTGAACTTCGATACTGCGTTGAGATATGATCGTTGCGTCGCCGGCGACAAATTGCGGACCGTCATGTCCTCGATCATGCGTCGGCGGAGAGGGCTCAGCTGGGCCATCGGAAAACCTCCTGTCTGAAGGGTTGGGCTCTGAAAACCCTCGATCCTCTCAGACAGGAGGCGGCCGTTACCACCTCTCCTCAAATGCCGCGCCAGCGGCTTCGTTCAATCCTAATAAAGAGCCCAAATCCAACAATCTGCCAAAGTAGTGCTAGTTTGTGCAGCCATAATATCCCAGCGCTGTCAGAGGATCTGGTACGCGTTCGCCTCCGTAATAGTTAGTTGCCCTATTTGACTTGGTAGCTGCCGAAGCGAGTAACTGGTGGTTTGTTTCACTTGAGCAGAGAACTGGTTGAGCTGCTCGCTAGATTTGTAGAGACTTGCAAGTGTGGCGAGTATCGCCTCATCATCGAGCGGGCGCAGCCAAGCGGCTGGCTGCATTTTCTCCGTCACTGAGTGGACTAGGATATGCGCCAAAAGATCGATTCGTTGGACCTTACGCATGCGACAGAACACCTTCGGACCACCACGTGTACCTCGATGCAACTCACTCAGCGCATTGTGCACCGTTCTTGGGGCCACGGCCAAGCGCGCCGTGCTCAGGGCAACGGTCTAATGGCCGGCGCCAGGTACGAGCTTCCGGTGATCGCCGCAGATGGAGGTGCAGCGGTCACTGCATTGGCTCGCCGCGCTCGATCGAAAGCTTGACATCGATCTGCTCGTGGAGCTTCAACAGATTTGGGATCCAGCATGAAATGCTGCATGAGACTGACGGCCGGTCGGCGCAGCTGCGCGTTGATAGTGTCTGCGTCGCGCGCATTCGGAAAGGCGCTCCGGAAGTTCAGCTGCGACATTGTGTTGCGACGGCGCGGTGCGCGCTTGGAGCCTTGTCGATGCAGAAAACGGGAATGCTTTCTGCAACCGAAATCGAGCGTCGTTTGTGGTGGGCGGCAGGCCAGCGCCGTCCTCATGATCAAACAGGAATTCGTCGAAGAAGTGGCTGCCACGCACCAAAAGGGAGGAATTTGCTGGCTCCAACGCCGATTGTCAGTGGCGGCGCCACCCGCTCTGACGGAGGGCTTGGGTCGGCATCAATTGTATCTTAGCATCGACGTCGTAAAGGTACACTTCGATGGCGGCGACCCGTCCTGCTATCGGCCGGTTTCCTCCTTCAACCGCAGCCGATACCCGCCAAGGTGTCGATTAGCTTCAAATTCAAGCGCTGGCGCCCGACTTTGCTCCTTCGGACTGGTGCTTAAACCCAATGGGTTGGCCTGCGCTGGCGCGTTAGCACCGACGCTTAGGACCAGGCGCTCGGTGCAATCGCGAATATGCCAGAGGAGTGCTCGATGCGCCCGCTGCAAAGCCGCTGTTCGGCATATTGGAAGCCTGGACGCGGCCCAAGCGCCGTTCGCAACCGCCTTGGACACCGTGCGAATGCTAGTGAGTTTCGGCGTCCTCTGGTTTAGAGCATTTCGAAATCAGCAGGTCATTATATCGTCGACGTCCTCCTGGCACCGATACCATTTGCGGCACAACCATTCACCAAAGAAATGACCATCTACAGGAACGAAAAGCATGCTCGATTTTTCACTCAGCGACGACCAGGTCATGGTCCGTAACTCCGTCCGCGCGTTCATCGATAAAGAAATCATTCCCCTCGAGATGCAAGTTCTTATCAACGAGCGACGGGGCCGTCCCGGCCTCGAGCCAGGGCAGCAGCGAGACCTACAGCTGAAAGCGAAGAGCAGGGGCTTTTGGGGCTTCACGACCCCCAAAAAGTACGGCGGAGCCGCAGTCGGAGCAATCATGAACTCGCTCGTCTGTATGGAAAGGGGCCGTACCTTCGTCCCGTTTAAATTTGGCGGATCCGCCGACAACATCTTATTCTCCGGCACGGATAGTCAGAAGCAGGAATATCTTATCCCGACGATCGAAGGAGAGCGGGTCAGCTGCTTCGCGATAACTGAGCCTGGGGCCGGCTCGGACGCCACTGCGATTCGCACGAGTGCAGTGCGCGACGGTGACGATTGGATCATCAACGGCGAGAAGACTTTCATCGCCAACGGAGATGAGGCCGACTTCGCGATAGTGTTCGCCGTCACTGATCCCAAGAGGGGCGCATCGGGCGGCATCACCTGCTTTCTCGTCGATCGTACGATGGGCTGGCGGTCTTACCCCATTGCGATCATGGGCGAAGGGTGCCTAGCATCGCTTGTTTTCGAGGACGTCCGTGTGCCGAGTTGCAATATCGTCGGCGAACTAGGATGGGGCTTCCGGCTGGCAATGGACTGGATTGGCGGCGGTCGCTATGAGGTCCCCTCGGTAGCCCTGGGCGCGTCAGAGCGCCTGCTCGAGATGGCGATCGAATACTCGAAGAACCGAATGTCCATGGGACACCCCATTGCAGAATACCAGGCCGTCCAGTGGCAGATTGCTGATTCTCATGTCGAGATCGAGGCAGTGAAGTACCTTACCCTCCTCACCGCCTGGCAAGCGGAGAGTGGACATGACGCTCGACACACTTCAGCGATCGCCAAGCTGATCGGTTCAATTACCGCAAACAAGATAGTTGATCGCGTCATGCAGATCCACGGCGGGATGGCCTATACCAAGGAGCTACCGATCGAGCGGTGGTATCGCGAACTACGAGCATACCGTATCCAAGACGGTACCGATGAGATTCAACGACGCGCTATCGCGCGAAACTTGTTCAAGGGTCACGCCAAACTCGGCGTGATCGGCGTCTAAAGTGCCGAATCGACTATGAACAAGCTGGGCTGGATAGTCGAGCATGCGAAATCAAGGACGCCTTTGAAACCGCCCGGGCCGCATGTACGGTCGAGACTCCAAAGGCTAGCGCGCTAGAATGAAGCAGAGCTTGCCCTTTTGATAGGGCTAGGGGGATGATATTGCTTGGGCTCGCTAGTCACCTTTGGAGAGAACCATGACCCGTATACGCCGCAGCGCCTTGTTCATGCCGGGATCCAACGCGCAGGCGCTCGAAAAAGGCCGGACCCTGCGGGCCGACGCACTGGTGCTCGATCTAGAGGATTCAGTCGCGCCCGATGCGAAACCCACGGCGCGTGCACAGATTGCGGAGGTCGTCAAAGCCCGTAGCTTCGGCAAGCGGGAGGTGCTGATCCGCGTCAATGCGGTGGAAACGCGGTGGTGGCGCGAAGATGTCGCTATGGCCGCACAGGCGCGGCCCGACGGAATTCTCGTGCCAAAGGTATCGAGCATGGCCGACCTCAACAGCATCGCGGAACAACTCGCAGCGAATGGTGCGGCCCCCTCACTTTCGCTTTGGGTTATTATCGAGACTGCGCGGGCGGTTTGGCATGCCGAGGAGCTTGCTGCCGGCGCGGCCATTCCGAAAAAGAGACTTGCAGGCTTCGTATTTGGCCCGAACGACTTGTCGCGGGAGACGGGAATTAAGATGGTGCCGGGACGCGCAACCATGATCGCAACGATAACTCATTGCATATTGGCTGCACGCGCGCACGGCATTGAAATACTCGACGGTCCTTACAGCGATTTTTCCAATCCGGAGGGCTTTGCTGCCGAGTGCCGGCAAGCGCGAGATTTTGGTTTCGACGGGAAGACGTTAATTCATCCGGACCAGATCGACGCGTGTAACGCCATCTTCACGCCTCAGGTAGAGGAGTTGGCGCAGGCGCGCCGCATCATTGCGGCCTTTGAATTGCCAGAAAACACCGCTCGTGGGGCGATCCAGGTCGACGGGCAGATGGTGGAGCGGCTGCATGCCGAAATGGCGAAGCGAACAATCGCAGTCGCGGATGCCATTCGCCGCCACGACAATGTAACATAGGGCCAGAAAAGCGTTTGCCCACAACGGTGAAGTCGTTTTAGGTGTTCAGTCCCAAGCTTGTGCATTCCTGTAGCACCATGTGAAGGATGCGACATGAGACAAGTCGGCTGCGCCACCAGGACAGGGAGAGGGGCAGTCCGTCGAGTAACACCAAATAGTCAAGAAGTGAGAGCACTCGCCAGGCGCTACGGGATCAAAGTGGGAGACGCGTGACACCGTCGCCGATCTGTCGAGCGACCCTAAGAAAGCCTCAATTCGATTCCTTCGCGGAGGACGCGATCATTGTCGCTTTCCAACATATACGCTGCTGCGGCTTGACGATTGCCTCTATGCCCTGCAATCGACCACCCGGCATCTGACGCGGCCATCCCTGCATCGTGGCCTTCAATGCCACGGCAACAGCCGATCGTCGGGGATCGAACACGACAGACCTCGAAGAAAAGAAGGCCTATCTCGATCGGTTCCACATCGGCCTCGCTGACGTGCTCCAGACCGCAAGGCAAGCTCTACCTGCACGCCGCAATCGACACCGTGCGCCATTGTGCAGCTGGTCAGGACGACCGGAAGGACCTCAGCTTAGCCCTCCTCGAAGGTTTGATCGCGGCCCCCGGTAGAAGATCCACACGGTGCTCAGTGGCTCCAGTTCATCTTCCCACCGCGCTATGCGGACGGCCGACGGCAAGTTACGTGACGCATATCTTCGATACGCGATGCCAAGAGAGCGGGATCGAACATCAGCGGACGAAGGTCAAGCATCCTGGACCAGCGACCAGGTCGAGCGCGTGCATCGCACGATCCGGAACGCGATCGTCCAACGCTACGACGCGATCAACGTAAGCGTCGTTCTCAGGCCCCGGCTTTGAGGGCTTGAGCGCGGTAGGCCCAGGACAGTAGCTGGTCGATGTCGCGGTTTGGATAACGCTTGACGTTGCTGGTGAGCGCGTCGGTCAGCTAAGCAAGCGGATCGACGTCAATCAACTTACAGGTTTCAACCAGTGAGGCGACGATGGCCCTGTGCTCGGTACTGCCATCGGATATTGCGAACAGCGCATTTCTACTTGAGCGTGATCAGACGGATCGAAGGTTCGACGACGTTATTGTCGAGCTCGATACCACCATCATCGATGAAGCGCGTCAGCCCCCAACCGTGAGAGCGCATAGAGGATGCCGTCGCGAGCTTGTCCCTCTGGCCGATCACGGCGAGTTGGGTGTAGCCATTTCTGGAAGGCATCAGCAAGCAACTGGCTTTTTTGCTGCCGCACGAGGCGACGCTCCTCGGCACTTCGGGCGCGGATGTCCTTCTCAATCGCATAGAACTCGGCCATGCGTTGAGCGCCTCTCTCTCGCGATGGGTGCTGGGCCAGGTGTTGCGAGCTTATAGAAATTGCGGCGCATATGCGCCCAGCTTGCGTCAGGACAAGTCCTGGAAAGGCTGAAGAATGTGATCTGAAACCTTTCAACGTGACCCAGAGGGTTCGACGCCATCAAAGATGGGAGCCCGCCAGCCGGAAGCGAGTCTTGCATCGGTGACGGCAACGTCGCTCGTGAAGCGTAGACAGCGGGTAGCGAAGCCCTGTGGCTAGCCTCGGATCATGGTCGTGCTGAAGCCTTCGCCGTGTTGGATCCGGGGCAGCACTGGGAAAGTCGTTATGGCCAGTCTGACCGGTTCGGCCGGGCGCCTCTGAGCAGGGGAAGGTACGGGATGCGCCACCAGGAAACCTGGGAGGTCCCGTTTGTACCCACATGGGAAAGCCGGCACGAGCACTGGCCAAAACAACGCTCCAGGCCTGATGACCGACTTGGCGAGCATCGGGAGCGCGCACGCGAACACGAAAACACCAAGGAATCCCGAGGTGAAGACATAAGCCGACGGACGCGCGCGGAAAGTCGTAGGGGCTTCGTAGTATCCAGGAAGGCGGGAAACTGGGCTCACTGGGACCCGCTTGAGGGAAGGGAGCCGCCACGCGTTAAGACCCATTGACGAGAAACACGGGTGGAACGCTGAGTCCCACGAACCCGTCCACGCAACGACAATGGATGGCCGATCTGGCGAGGAAGAATCCCAAGCGGTTTCTGACCTCGCGGCATCACCTGATCGACGGTGAATGAATGCTCGAGGCCTATCGCCTGACGCGCAAGGATGGCGCGCCTGGCATCGAGGCATGACCGCGGCGGACTATGAAGCAAACCTGTAGGCCAATCTCGGCGGTCTGCTGGCGCGCATCAAATCCGGACGTTACATCGGGCCGCCGGTGTGACGGCACTACATCCCGAAGGCGGATGGGACCGAACGGCCACTCGGCATCGCGACATTCGAAGACAAGAAAGTACAGCGGACGATTTCCCTGCTGCTGGCGCCGATCTACGAGACCGACTTCTTGTCGCGCTCGTACGGCTTCCGACCGAGACGATCGGTGCATGATGCCCCACATGCCCTGCGTAATGGTTTCATGGAGCAAGGGTTGCGCTGGGTGGTGGAAGTCGACATCTCGAATTAGTGGCAAATACTAAACGCCTCATCAGAACCGGTAGTGTTTCCGTCGTTCGCAAAGCTCTATGATCCAGTTTATTGGCTCTCCATGGCCCAGCTCTTCTGGACAGGATAAAGTAAAGGAATGAGAAGCGCTATTGATCCAATGCACGTTTCTCCAACGACCGACAAACGCTTCGAGAGAGAGACTGCCACGCTCACAATAGCTTGCCTCGATCACGCACCCTACGTCGAAGCATAGGAGGACCCGATGCGTTCGTCCTTCCGCAGACGAGAATACGCGTTACCTCATTCGAATTGCTGGGATAGGGAGCGCGCCTAATCGATGGTCGTGACACACGTTCACGCAGCTAAGCCGCGTGCTGAGGAGAACGGCTGCGCTGACTGGTGACCGACAAATTCGATAAGTTGCAATGAAATGGACTGCTCGTTCGTTCTTTCCGTCTCGCGAGGTGCTATCCAATGACAAGCCCTACAAAATTGACGCAAAATCAGCTGCAAGAGCGGGTCGCAAGCCGATTGCGCTCGATCGAGGCGCTGGAATCCACTTATGAAACCATCACGATCGGACAGCTGGTTTCAATCCGAGCGAGAACGCACGGCTCAACGACCGCAATAGACGTTTTCGAGCGCGGCGAGCGCGCGACCTACTCCGAGGTGGACGAATCGTCCAACAAATTCGCGCATGCGCTGCGTGCATTCGGCGTACGGAAGGGTGACCGAATTGGAGTGATGTTGCCCAATCGCATCGAATTCCCGATCCTGTGGCTGGCGATGGCCAAACTCGGCGCGGTGATGGTTCCGATCAACATGCGCTATACGCCGAGGGAGATCGAATACGTTCTCAGCGATACACAGGCCGAAGTGGCGGTCGTCGATGAGTCCGCATGGTCAGCGTTCGTGACGATGGAGCCTTGGCCGCAAGACCTCTCCAAGGACCGAGTAATTTGCGTTGGCCAGCCTTCCGTGGGAATAGGAACTACTCTCGACGAGTTGCTCAAGGGCGTTGGCAACTCTCTAGTAGAGGAGGATATCGGCCCCGACGACCTGGTGAATATTCAGTATACTTCGGGGACAACAGGCTTTCCAAAAGGGTGCATGTTGACGCACGACTACTGGGCTGTGAGCTCGTATCAAGGGGCATTCGGTGACGGCCAAGCCTACCAGAGGTATCTGTCTGCTCTCCCTTTTTCTTATGGTGATCCGCAAGGATATCTGCTGAAGTCGTATCGACAGGGAGGTACGTTCTACCTAGCTCCGTCACTCAGCTCGCGGCGCTTCATTGGTTGGGTCAAGCAGCACCGCATCGAGTGGTGCGTGTTTCCCGAGCTTGTAGCGCGACAGGCGGAGGCCGTCGGCGACGACGGAACGACATGCCTGAAGCAGACTCTGAACTGGGGCTGGAATCCTGACAGCGTAGGAAAATTTCGGAAACGGTTTGGAGTACGCACCCAAGATGCTTACGGGATGACGGAAATTGGGTTTGGCACACAAATGCCGAACGACCTTGACGAGTTAGCCGAGTCGGGATCGGTTGGGCTTCGTGCGCCATTTCGCAAACTGCGGCTGATGAATGACGATGGCACACCCACGCAGGTCGGCGAAATTGGCGAGTTGTGGGTGAGTGGCCGCGGAATTTTCAGGGGCTATTGGAGAAGACCGGAGGCGAGTGGCGCCTCGTTTGAGGGTGAATGGTTCAAGACAGGAGATTTGCTGCGGCGCGACGAACTAGGTTTCCATTGGCTGGTAGGACGCATCAAGGACATGATCCGACGCTCGGGCGAGAACATTGCTGCCCGCGAGGTCGAAGCCGTCATCCGTGAGATTGCTCAGATTGCTGATGTTGCCGCCGTGCCCGTTCCTGATGTCAAACGTGGCGAGGAGGTTAAGGTCTACCTGGAGTTGAAAGAAGGCCTCACGCCGGGCGATCTCCCCGTTGAGCGGATTCTTGAACATGCTCGTGCTCGTCTTGCCGTGTTCAAGGTGCCACGATACATCGCCTTTATTCCGGCGCTCCCCAGAACTGCTGCGAGCAATAAAGTAGTCAAACGTGACCTGATAGCCGTGAGCAATCCGCTTGCCGACGCCTACGACGTTGAGCAGAAGCGCTGGCACTGAAGCCAAGTGTCCTCCTCACTTGCGCGGCGGTTCTCAGTTCGGCACTCTAGCGAGCCCACGTTGGCGCCATGGGACCGTAAGCATCCGATGGCGCCTAAGGACAAGTTCTCCTTGGCACCCATGACGTCGGTGAGACGTGCCAGACCGCGCGCGCCTCCGGGCGGCAGATTGGCGGCGCGGGATAGCTGCCAAGCCGGCGATCTTGATCAGGTAGTGCAAGAGCGTTGACCTTGCCCCACGGAATTAATCCAGGTTGAGTCGCTCTGGCCCAAGACAAGGACCAGAGCATGAAGCGCAGCCGTTTTTCGGAAGAGCATCATCGGGATTTTGAAGGAGCACGAGGCTGGTGTTTCGATTGCCGATCTATGCCGGAAGGCGGCCTCAGTGACGCCAGTATCATAAATGGAAAACCAGGTTTGGCGGGATGGAGGTCACGGAGCTGAAGACGTGGAGGACGAAAACAACGCGGCTGCCATGCTGGACAACGCGGCGAAGGACTTGTTGGCAAAGAGTGGTGACGCCCGCGGTCAATCGGAAAAGCTGTCACGCGTCTCATGGATGCCCACGGGAGTAAGCGAGCGGCCGTCGTGTAAAACCATCCGCAGTTGAAGCCCAAAATCCCTGCATTATCAAACGACCGAGTAATCGAAAACAAAATGCCGATCAGGCGCTTGGAGGCTTGTTCACGGACGACCATTTAGTGCCTCAGTCAGGATCGCCAGCCCCGCCCTGATCAAAATTCGTATCCGACACCGCTGATCACTATCGCTCAAACGAAATCAACGCAGTTACCGCGCTCCAGAGCAGTACTTTCGTTCTGGGTCTGTCCAAGCCTTCAGTCGATGTAACCTTTTGCAGAGGATAGCACCAATGTGCGGCTATCCATGTCAAGCACGTGGCTCATGTCGCTACAGCGCCTCCTGCCGATTGTTCGGCGGTGCCGACTTGAGGGCGGACGCATGCCACGCGATAACTTTCCCGACAGCGCGAACCGAACTAGCCGTCCCTTGCAAGAGCGGTCGGCCGGAGAACATCGGTGGGCTTCCATCAACGCCTTTACGTAGAGGGATACCGCTCATTTGCGAGATCGGGATAACAACTATTTCAGGATGTTGGGTCGCTAGCTCTCTAAGAGCAAGGCCCACCGGTGACTCGTCTTCGATGCTCAGAGGCAAGTCCTTCCCCCAGAGAAGGACGTCAAACTCACCGCTCTCTCCAAGTATCTGCATGCAGTTACTTAAGACCTGCACATCGAAAGCACTCTGGGCACTCAGATCCAAGGGATTGACGCTATTTGAAAACTTCGGAAGCACGTCCGCAAGCCGCTTGCGCAACTGGTCGGAGAACACGACCAGCTTCAGGCTCGGTGTCGATAAAATCAGGTCGGCCATAATGTTTCCCATTCCACCTGAAAAGCTCGCGAAGGCGACTCGATTGCCTCGGGGTCTTTGGGATGACGCCTTGAAAGCAACAACGGTTTCGATCAGGTCTTCGACCGAATCAACCGTGATCACACCGAGTTCTTCCAGCAACGCGATGTCTCTTTCATAGTTGTTTGCCGTTGGTGTTGCCGTATGTCGGCTGATGGCCTTTCGTACCTCGGGATGAGCGCCCACGCGCAACATAACAATTGGCTTGCCTTGTTTACGCGCACTTAGGCAAGCGAGCGCGAAGGCTTCGGGATCCTTTATGCCCTCGGAATAGCTGACGATGATTTCTGTTTGGGGATCGGCAGCAAAGTAATTGATTAGTTCGCTTGTTGTCACGCTAACTTCGTTGCCGGTTGTCGCGAGTTTTCCGATGCCGATGCCCCTGCCAATAATCGGGTGCATTGTTGCAACCATCTGCCCGCTCTGGAAGACGCCGCTAACGTCTCCGGCGACGATCTTAGGTATTCCTGTTAGCCCAACAGCAATCATCGGGCGGTGCAGATTAACGACTCCAATTGTATTCGGCCCGACAACTACCATTCTCTCCCAGTTTTTCGTCCATCGCTGAATTTCTAGCTGTTTCGCGCTACCCTCTTCCGAGCCGAGGTCCGCGAAGCCGCTCGAGATAATCTGTGCAGCGCCGACCGAACTTCGCTTGCATTCCTCCAGAACTGTCAGGATGTTCTCAGCACGAACGCATAGCACGGCCAAATCAACCTGGAACGGAACTTCTGAAATGCTTCTGTAACAGCCCACGTCGCAAACGGTACTATAGTTGGGGTTTACGGCGGCGACATTTCCATCGAATCCAGACGACACGATATTGTCAAGAATGACATTCGCGAGGCCCGGCTTCGGTGAGGCGCCGACCACGGCAATCCCCCGAGGCTCAAAGAGTGATCGAAGATTGCGTGCTCCACAAGTGTTCTCTAACCGTCTTGAACCGGAGTGACCGGTCTGGTTCGCATGGCTTACTGCTTGCGTAGTTGTGTTCTCGCTGGTCGTTGACATGTAGTTCCCTCTCATGAGCATCGGTGAAAGGCGAGCACGGGACAAATGATCAGTTTGTCATCGCGATCTTTCTTGAGCGAAGAAGGGACGAGCAGGCTCTAAAACGACGCGGCGCCCGCATTCGCTAGGTTACGAACGCGCGACAAACAACGTCCGCTCATCTCGACGCTAAAATGGAGGTGCAGGCGATCGGGCTAACGTTCACCGCTGCGAGCCCGGGCCGCCGCACAAACTTGCAGTTCGCGTTGAAAAGTTTTCTTTGTACGTTCATCCACCCGACCCGCTATATTCGTTGGTGTGTTCGTAATGCCCCCTAGCCGGTTGAGATGGGCTATCGGGCCAAGATCTCTTGTTTTGTCGAGTGGTTCGCCCGCGAACGCAAAAGCACTGTCGCTCGTCGATCTGGCTCGCATTCGGCGAGAGCGAGCTGGAGAGGTGCGGATATGCCGCGCACGTTTCAGGCTTTCAGAAGCGAACGCAAGTATCACGGCCGCGAGTGATTTGCAAATTCTGACTTCATCGTCGGGGAGCTAGCGCGTTCAGTGAGGAGAACGATTGCGACCGGAAGCGTCACCATGAAGGTCGCTCTCTCACCGAAAATCATGAGCCCTCGATCAACGAAATGCCATCGATCATGCCGTTTCGCGCGAGACTTTAAAGAGGAAGACCCTTGATCGTTTTGAGCCTCTGAGTGCATTCATTCCTCCTACAGCGCGCTGGGGTTCTGTCGATTACCAGCAACGATCATGCCAGCGGCATGCAAACGTTACCCCACAACAGATGTTCGGCTCATTTTCGGTAGCCATCCTGTCGCGGTGACAAACCTGAACAGGATCGACGGCGTTTGCGCCACCGAAGGCGCAAGTCCATCACGCGCCTGCGACGACTACGGATGATGCCGGCCGACGTTCAACTGTCGGACGTACTTGGCGTGAAATCCGCGTAGCTTTCATCACCGCGAAGCGACCCCTTCAATCTCTGTGCGTGGGTCGGCTGACATCACAAAGGGATCTAGCATGTTATGCCGCCTGTGTCCTGTTGACTACCAAGACGTCGGAAATCAGCCAGCATGACCTCATTGCAAAATCAACCGGATGAGCTCACGTGTTTTGTCTCATGAAGCAAGCCGTTACGGGAATCCGCAAGTGGCACGTTGATTGCTGGGACGAGGGCTGCCGGAGCCAACGTCTTCGGAGCGGCGCTTGCGCCAGGAGTGCTAGATGAAGCAGACCGCGATACTCAACCGGCTGGTTTTGTCTGCTCCCGGAATACAAACGGCTGATCTGCATGAGAGTGCCGATCGTCAGTTTGAATTGGCACCGGTCGATCTCTCGCTGTGAGGAGAAGCTGCAAATGATTTCTGAAGTGTTCATTACTTGTGCGATAACGGGCAGTGGGAGTGCGCCGAAGAGTCCGCATGTGCCGGTAACCCCAGAGCAAATCGCAAGCTCTGCAATCGATGCGACGCGTGCGGGAGCGGCCGTTGTTCATATCCATGTACGCGATCTCGCAACCCGGCGGGGCTCGCGGGATCCAGCCCTATACCGCGAAGTGGTCCGACGGATTAGGCAATCGGATGTGAGGCCCGTGATTAACCTCACCACGGGGATGGGCGGCGATCTCGTGTTGGGCGGGGTCGGCACACCGCTGCCGCCGGACCCTAGGAAGACGGACATGGTGGGCGCGCTTGAGCGGCTCGTGCATGTGGAAGAGCTGCGCCCCGAAATCTGCACATTGGATTGCGGGACGATGAACTTCGCCACCCCGGACGATCTAATCATGGTAAATACCGCCGGCGTGCTGCGCGCGATGGCCGCACGCGTACGAGAGCTCGGGGTCCGTCCTGAGCTCGAGGTATTCGATACTGGCGGTCTGGTATTGGTGCATGAATTGATCAAAGAGGGCCTCATCCAAGATGCTCCACTGATACAGCTGTGCATGGGCATCCCCTATGGTGCGCCGGACGACCCGACTACGCTAATGGCGATCGTGCACAGGCTTCCGCCGCATGCCATCTACTCAGCCTTTTCGATAGGGCGGATGCAGCTTCCATACGTAGCGTTGGCACCGCTGGTGGGTGCCAACGTGCGGGTGGGGTTGGAGGACAACCTCTATCTCTCGCGCGGGCGGCTGGCAACCAATGCCGAGCTCGTGCAGCGGGCGGTAGAGATTCTCGAGAGGATCGGGATTCGGGTGATGAGCCCGGACGAGACGCGCGACAAGCTTGGGTTCAAAGCTCATAGCTGACGAGCCCTTACGTCTAGCGGTCGAGCTGCTCGAGGCCGGGGAGTGTGGCGGCGAAAACGCTGCATGCTCCATCGTTAATGGCGCAGACGTGAAACTGTATAGCTGTGCTTCGTGGGTCGAGCGCGTCCAGGAAGTCCAGCGAAGCTGCGGCGGGCATATCCGCGTCGCTAAGGAGCTCCTGACCGTGGTGCACTCGGTCGCGAAGACATGGGAGCGAAGAACACGTACAGGAGTCTGCGCCAGCGCGTAGCTTAAGTAGCACCTCCTGCAGAGCCAGTTTGATGCCTGAGGCGTGATTGCCGCTTGAGCTCAACTTCGCAGCCATTCTTTCGGCCGGTATAAAGCCCGTCAATGCCAGCGCTCTAAGCGATCCCAGAGAATTGAAACAGCGCACTGCTCCGAAGAGCCTACAAGCACAGTGAAAGCCATCTCGACTTCGGAAGTCGAATGCCCCGGTTGCCTTCGCTAACTACCGACCTGAGTAGGTTGAGGCTTTTGAGGCCCAAAATAAGCTGTGGAGCCGGTCTGGGGCGATTAGGCAAGCAGCGCCTCCGCTGCGCTTGCATGTCGAAGGTTACGTTCGAACCGCGTGCAATCAAAGACCACCTCATTTGAGAGAAAACAACATGCCGACAGCAATTGGAAAGCCACGCACGATCGAAGCTCTTGAAGCGCTAGAATCAAACGTCCGCTCCTACTCACGTTCATTTCCAGCGATTTTCAACCGAGCGCGCGGCTCCGTTATGTTGACGGAAAATGGGCGGAAAGTCATTGACTTCTTGTCGGGTGCCGGAGCGCTAAACTACGGCCACAACAATCACGCGATTAAAGCTGCTATTACTGAATATTTGGCTTCCGATGCCGTGATACATGGGCTTGACATGGCGACGCCTGCCAAGCTCGACTTTATGGAGACGTTCAGGTCTGTAATACTTCAAGAGCGAGGTATGCAGTACAAATTCCAATTCACTGGACCAACCGGAGCGAATGCCATCGAAGCGGCGCTAAAGCTGTCACGAAAAATTACAGGACGTCAAAACATTGTCTCATTCACTAACGGGTATCACGGGATGAGCTTAGGAGCACTTGCTGGGAGTGGTAATCGGTTTTATCGCGCGGCCAGCGGCGTGCCTTTGTCCGGCACAACATTCATGCCCTATGATGGGTATTTTGGACCAACTCTTGATACGGCCGACTATCTGCGAAAGATGTTGATGGACGAAAGCAGTGGCATCGATCGTCCTGCTGCCATTCTCGTTGAAACAGTGCAGGGGGAAGGTGGCATAAACGTCGCAGGTAGGAAATGGTTGCAATCAATTCAAGCAATCGCAAAAGATGTTGATGCTCTTTTCGTGGTCGATGACATACAGATGGGCTGCGGCCGCACAGGTGAGTTCTTTAGCTTCGAGTTCGCCGGTTTGTCGCCGGACATTATTGTGTTGTCGAAATCGCTAAGCGGGTACGGTCTTCCGTTATCAATGTTGCTGATCAAAGATGGATTCGATGTATGGCGGCCAGGGGAGCACATTGGGACGTTCAGAGGAAACAACCTTGCGCTTGTCGCCGGAACCGCAGCTATGAACCTCTATTGGCGCAGCCGATCATTCTCAGACGAGATTCGGCGCATGGGAGAATTGGTCCGGGGTCGCCTCGAGATCCTTGTATCCAAGCATGAGAACCGCTTTGCGGTTCGGGGGCGCGGAATGGTATTTGGTTTTGATTGCCATTTTGCTGAAATCGCTGAAGCAACCACACGTAAGGCGTTTGATAAGGGATTAATGCTCGAGCGATGCGGACCGGCCGATCAGGTCGTAAAAATATTGCCTGCACTCACCATTGATACTGACACTTTGAACCGCGGCCTTGACTTATTCGAAGAAGCGTTGGTCGAAACTCTGGCCGAGTGTTCATCTGTTTGAGCCCGCAGTCCTGGGCAGGCGGCCTAATTGCTTTGGCGTGCAGAAGCAAAGCGAGGGCTCGCGCCCTCACGAGACCAGGCGCGGGTCAGCAGGCCACCGGAGCGGACCCGTCATCGCAAAGTTGATGCCGGGGTGTAGAAGTTTCGACTTAATCTGACGCCAAGGTTCGAACTGGCAGGGAATGGAGCTGCGGGCGAGCAGGAGCGCTCACCCA
>NZ_LBKA01000173.1:0-18760 GCF_028128955.1 Bradyrhizobium sp. CCBAU 11386 | reverse complement strand
AAGCGGACTCCCCCACGACTCTACCAAGTCCGACAGATAGCATTCGCTCGATCACATATCCCATCGCAGATCGCCCACGAATGGCGGACCGCGAAAGTCCATTTCGGCTTTGGGGTTATCCTGTCAGAATCGATTTCAAAGCCTCACGCTCTTCTGCGATGAAGTCGAAGAATGCCGATATCCGGGGGGTGCGCCTGAGGTCGGGATGCGTCAGCAGGCGCCAGCTTCTCGCCAGTTCCGGAATGGGTCCCAGCACGCGCACGAGGTCCAGTTCGGCGTCACCCAGCGCCGTTGGGAGCGGGCCAACGCCGATGCCGGACTTCACCGCATAGACAAGGCCGAGCACACTGTTATTGCGCGCCGCCATCTTGGCGTCCGGTGCAACCTGCTTGAGCCATTTGGCCGTGCGGTGATTGCTGAGCGCTTCGTCGAAGCCGACCAGCGGGTGAAGCGACAAGTCCTCAACTAGCTCCGGCTTGCCGTAACGGTCGATATAGGCGCGGCTCGCATAGACCGCCCAGATTGAGTCCGCAATCTTGCGTCCAACAAGCTCATCGTCGGTATCGCCCGACCGGAACGCAACATCCGCCTCGCCTTTTGTAAGATCGAGATACCGGTCGCTCGTGACGAATTCAACGCGCAGCTTCGGGTAGCGGGCATGGAAGCGCTCAATGAGCTTCGACTGAGTTATCCGAAAAACAATCGGTTCGGGACAGGTCACCCGAACAACTCCGGACACGTCACTAGCGGCGCCGGTGACTTGGCGCTCGAAGTCGGTCACGGCGGCGTCGATGCGCTCGGCATAGGGCAGCAACTGCTCGCCAAATTCGGTGAGGCGATAGCCGGTAGTTTGACGCGTCACCAGTTGGCACCCGAGCCGCCGCTCCAACTCGGCGAGCCTGCGATGGACCGTCGATTGGCTGAGACCGAGCGCCTTTCCGGCCGCGTTCGTGCTGTGATGACGTGCGACCGCCAAAAGGTATTTTAGATCGTTCCAATCGAACATTGTGCGATTATGCACTTTTGCCTCCCGGTTTCGCAATCTTGCGGCTCCCGCAATCGCTCGCGCCTGCATAGGCTTTCCGGGCTTCGAACGTCCGGAGCCGGTCCTCGAACCCGCCAGTGGCGATGGAGAACATCAGATGCACATACTGCGTGAAAATTGACAACGGGCACTCGGACTTTCAAAGAAGGGAAATCGTCATGCTAGATTCCAATTTCCATTTCGGTGGCTTGGTCAGCCAATTTGTCCATGCGGCGGTAAACGGTCCTCCCATTCTGCCGCAAGGCCAGGAGGTGAGCAGCTTTGTGCACGCGTTCAACCCGGGCAATCCTGTCGAGGCCCAGGGTCCTCCCATTCTGCCGCAGGGCCACTTTGTCAGCGAATTTGTCCATGCGGCAGTTAATGGCCCTCCCATTCTGCCGCCGGGCCAGGACGTGAGCAGCTTTGTGCACGAGCTACATGGCGGGTTTGGCAGCTTCAGCAGCGACGCCATGGGTTGGCTGCTCTGAGACGCCGGGAAGGCAAAGTGGCTGGATCGCGGGCCACGCCGACTGCTTCAGGCAGCGCTTTGCTTGTTCAATTAAGGGAGCGACTTATGTCCGCTGTACTCAACAATAGCCCCGCGACTAAGGACGCCATCCGGGAACAGTGGAACAAGCAGGCGAGGGGCTGGAACGACAGCGGTGCAGTGATCCGGCCCTGGCTCCATGGCGCGACGCAGGCAATGCTGGGCATGGCCGACATCAAAGCCGACTCCCATGTCCTCGACGTGGCCGCAGGCGCCGGCGATCAGACCCTCGACATCGCAGAACGAGTGGGACGAGACGGCTCTGTGCTCGCGACGGACCTGTCGCCGGACATTCTGCTGTACGCAAGCCGGCAGGCTGCGGCGGCGGGCTACCGGAACATCAAGACCCGCGTATCGGAAGGTGAGAACCTTCAGGTCGAAGACGTCAGTTTCGATGCGGTCATCTGCCGGCTCGGTCTGATGTTGTTCAGCGACCCCTTGCAGGGCCTGCGGGAAATGTTGCGGGCGGTCAAGCCGGGTGGGGGCGTTTGCACCATGGTGTTCTCAACGCCCCAAACCAATCCCTGCGTCGCGATTTTGATGTCGACCGCGCTAAAACACGCCGGTCTGCCGCCGCCTGATCCGTATCAACCCGGCGGGCTTCTCAGTCTGGGCAAACCTGGTTTGATCGATGAACTCTTTCAGAAAGCTGGGTTCAGTCAGATCGCAACCACGAAAGTGGCAGCACCATTTCGGCTC
Organism: Bradyrhizobium sp. CCBAU 11386; assembly: GCF_028128955.1. NCBI lineage: Bacteria > Pseudomonadati > Pseudomonadota > Alphaproteobacteria > Hyphomicrobiales > Nitrobacteraceae > Bradyrhizobium > Bradyrhizobium sp. CCBAU 11386. The sequence continues at coordinate 16,490 of NZ_LBKA01000173.1, read as the reverse complement.
CCCGCGGTGAAGGACTATCTCGATTTTATCAAGACCTCTGCGGCGCCGATCATTCAGATTCTAGAGCGCCTGGAACCTCCGAAGAGAGAGGCGGCATGGGCCGAAATCGAGGAGAAGCTGAAGCCGTTCGAAACAGGCGCCGGGTGGGAAGGTCCAAACGAACTGCTGTTGACTGCTGCACGGCGTTGACTTCAGAGGGCCGACCAAGGACAGAGCCGCTGCCGTTTTGAAATCTTGCTCGCTGACGTCTGCTTCGGGTTACACTCGGAAGTCGGCGGGTCCATGGTAGATGGTCTGCTCTGCCACTGTGAGCGGACATCACAGGATCCGCGGTTCAGGTCCGCGAAGGGCCGGCCACGTCCGGACATGATCAGCCATGGAGGTGCTTCACGGCGCTGGGCGCAGTGGCTGCCAAACACCCATCACTTGGTTCTCGGAACCGGCAGGCGTAGACTGTCTTCGACCTATCTCCGGAGGCGTGCCTTGGCCAGTGAGCGCGTCGAGCGTCGGCTCACCGCCATTTTGGCAGCCGATGTGGCTGGCTACAGCTGGCTGACCGGTGTGGATGAAGAGAGCACGCACGTCCAGCTCCAGGACCATCTACGCACCCTCGTCAATCCCAAGATCGCCGAACACCGCGGCCGTGTTGTCAAGAACACCGGCGATGGGCTGCTGGCTGAGTTTGGCAGCGTAGTGGACGCAGTGCGCTGCGCTCTTGATGTCCAGCGCGGGATGGCCGAGCGCAATGCCGGGGTGCCAGATGAGAAGCGCATCGAGTTCCGGATTGGCATCAATGTCGGCGACATCATCATCGATCGAGGTGACATTTTCGGCGACGGCGTGAATGTGGCGGCCCGTCTGGAGGGTCTCGCGGAACCGGGTGGGATCTGCGTTTCGGGCCGGGTGCAGGAAGATGCGCGAGGCAAGCTCGGTATCGCCTTCGAGGATGCAGGCGAACAGCAGCTCAAGAACATCGCCTGGCCGGTGCGGGTCTATCGGGTGCGGCTCAGCGGCGAAGCAGCGCGGTCACGACCGGCCTTGGAGCTTCCCGACAAGCCTTCGATCGTTGTCTTGCCGTTCGCCAACATGAGCGGCGATCCCGAGCAGGATTATTTCGCCGACGGCATGACCGAGGATATTATCACAGGGCTCTCTCGCGCGCGCTGGCTCTTCGTAATAGCGCGGAACTCGTCCTTTGCTTACAAGGGGCGCTCGACCGACGTTAAGCAGGTCGCGCACGAACTCGGCGTGCGCTATGTGCTCGAGGGCAGCGTACGCAAGGTTGGCGAGCGCGTCCGGATCAGCGCACAGCTAGCGGAGGGAACCTCCGGAAGACAGCTTTGGGCGAAGCGCTACGATCGCGAACTATCCGACATATTCGCCATGCAGGACGAGATCACGGAGACAATCATCGGCGCGGTCGAGCCGGAGCTCGGAAAGGTCGAGCGCCGGCGCTCGGCTGGCAAGCGTCCGGATAATCTCGACGCGTGGGATCTCTACCAGCGCGGCATGTCGCACCTTTATGAGTACACCAAGGACGACCTGCAGCGCGCGCGGCAGTATTTTGCACAGGCAATCGCGAGGGACCCGCAGCTCGGGCCCGCACATTCCGGGCTCGCCGAGACCTATTACTACGAGGGTGTCTACGGCTTCGCAGATTCCATTTCGGACAATCGCGAGAAGGCACTCGCACCCGCGCTGCGGGCAGTGGTGCTCGATGCCGAGGATGCTGGCGCGCACTGTACGTTGGGGCGGGCCTACTATATGCGCCGCGCATACGACGCTGCATTCCGGGAACTGAAGACAGCATTGGAGCTGAACCCTTCACTAGCACTCGCACATTACGGTCTGGGTGCGACGCTCGTATTCTCGGGACGCGCAGAGGAGGGCATCCCCTATCTGACAGCGGCGATACGGCTCAGTCCGCATGATCCAAACATGGGATCATTCCTGGTGCGACTCGCTGATGCCGCGTATTTTCTGAAGCGCTACGAGGAAGCCGCCGAATGGGCACGGCGCGCGCTGCAGCAGCCGAATTTCCAATGGTCGCGGTACACCGTACTGATCGCGGCTCTGGCCCAGCTTGGCAGGCTCGACGAGGCCAGGAACTGCATCCAACAATTGCAGGTCAAGCGTCCAAACACTTCAATTGCATTTGTGCGAGAAACCCACCTGTTCGGCGACACGGCAAACTTCGCGCACTATCTAGGTGGCCTCCGCATGGCCGGTCTGCCCGATTGAGCGCACCGCTATCAACACAGTCCGTCCTGCAATGCCCTGATTTCGTTCAAGTCGTGCGTCGTTGGAGACGCTGGGTGAACCACCTGTGGACCGCAGCAGATACGCGCCGGGTGCCAGCGTGCCCGTATCGCGTTCAAGATTGCGCGATGGGCCGCGATCCTGACCGCATCGCGCACAGCATCGAGACCCAGTCAACAATACTGCCTGGCATTGGTCTGCTATGTGGCTCCGCTTCCCAGAGGCAAGACGCTCAGTGTCGAGGGCTGCTATGGGTCAGAAGCGGTTTTCGAGGAGAAGCACTTGGCAGGTCGGTTTACGGGCCAGGAGCCGACGTAAGCCGTCACCGACGTGATGCCTGGATATCGAAATCAGAGGCTGCCGATCGGCCGGCGGTCGAGATGGTGCGCCCTGATGAGCGCCTGCTGCACACCCGCTGCCATGATGCCATCATGCCCCTGTTTTGCCCGACGGGTCAAACGAATTTCGTAAAATCGAAAACTCGAAAAACCCCAATGCCGGCAAGGGGCCGGCTACTGTGCATGGGGTTGTTTTCGCGGTTTTTGTTGTCCGGTCGCAAAAGCCTCGGTCCGGACCGATCTCGTCACGAGATCTGGTCTTGCCTTCGTCGTCATGGCCGGGCTTGACCCGGCCATCCACGGCTTCTCAGCGGCACCAGGAACGTGGATGCCCGGGACGAGCCCGGGCATGACGGCGGCTGATGTATCCGTGAAAGCCCTGGCCCGTTCGCCTCAGCTATCCACCTTCAGCGCGGCAATGAAGGCTTCCTGCGGGATGTCGACCTTGCCGAACTGCCGCATCTTCTTCTTGCCTTCCTTCTGCTTTTCCAGAAGCTTGCGCTTACGCGTGATGTCGCCGCCGTAGCACTTCGCGGTGACGTCCTTGCGCAGGGCGCGCACCGTCTCGCGGGCGATCACCTTGCCGCCGATCGCCGCCTGGATCGGGATCTGGAACATGTGCGGCGGGATCAGCTCCTTCATCTTCTCGACCATGGCGCGGCCGCGGCCTTCCGCGCGGGTGCGATGCACCAGCATCGAGAGCGCGTCGACCGGCTCGGCATTGACCAGGATCTGCATCTTGACGAGGTCGGCCGGCTTGTAGTCGGTGAGATGATAGTCGAACGAGGCGTAGCCCTTGGAGACCGATTTCAGCCGGTCGTAGAAGTCGAACACGACCTCGTTGAGCGGCAGATCGTATTTCACCATCGCGCGGGCGCCGACATAGGTCAGCTCCTTCTGCGAGCCGCGGCGGTCCTGGCACAGCTTCAGCACGCTGCCGAGATATTCGTCCGGGGTGAGGATCGTCGCCTCGATCCAGGGCTCCTGGATCTCCTCGATCTTGACCACGTCGGGCATGTCGACGGGATTGTGGATCTCGAGCTCGGTGCCGTCGGTCAGCTTCATCTTGTAGATGACGCTCGGCGCGGTCGCGATCAGGTTGAGATCGAATTCGCGCGACAGCCGCTCCTGAATGATCTCCAGATGCAACAGGCCGAGGAAGCCGCAGCGGAAGCCGAAGCCGAGCGCTGCCGAGGTTTCCATCTCGAACGAGAAGCTGGCGTCGTTGAGACGCAGCTTGCCCATCGCGGCGCGCAGCGTCTCGAAATCGTCGGCGTCGACCGGGAACAGGCCGCAGAACACCACGGGGATGGCCGGCTTGAAGCCCGGCAGCATTTCGGTGACAGGCTTCCTGTCGTCGGTGATGGTGTCGCCGACGCGGGTGTCGGCGACTTCCTTGATCGCGGCGGTGATGAAGCCGATCTCGCCGGGGCCGAGCTCGTCGACCTGCGTCATCTTCGGGGTGAAGAAGCCGACACGCTCGACGTCGTAGGCGGCGCCCGTGCCCATCATGCGCACGCGCTGGCCCTTCTTCATGACGCCGTCGACGACGCGGATCAGCACGACCACGCCGAGATAGACGTCGTACCAGCTGTCGACCAGCAGCGCCTTCAAGGTCGCGTCGCGGTCGCCCTTCGGCGGCGGCAGGCGGGTGACGATGGCTTCCAGCACGTCGGGAACACCGAGGCCGGTCTTGGCCGAGATCATCACGGCGTCGGAGGCGTCGATGCCGATGACGTCCTCGATCTGCTGCTTGACCTTCTCGGGTTCGGCGGCCGGAAGATCGACCTTGTTCAGGACCGGAACGATCTCGTGATTGTTGTCGAGCGCCTGGTAGACGTTGGCAAGCGTCTGCGCTTCGACGCCCTGGCTGGCGTCGACCACCAGCAGGGAACCCTCGCAGGCCGCCAGCGACCGCGAGACTTCGTAGGCGAAGTCGACATGGCCGGGCGTGTCCATCAGGTTGAAGATGTAGTCCTTGCCGTCCTTGGCGCGGTAGGCGAGCCGGACCGTCTGCGCCTTGATGGTGATGCCGCGCTCGCGCTCGATGTCCATGGAATCGAGCACCTGCTCCTTGCCCGCCATTTCACGGTCGGACAGGCCGCCGGTCATCTGGATCAGGCGATCGGCCAGCGTCGATTTGCCATGGTCGATATGGGCGACGATGGAGAAATTGCGGATGTTGGAAATGGGGACGGTCGTCATGGGCGCGGGATACCACTCACATCCCCGTGCGGCAACCATATTGCTGTATTTTCAGGGCCTTTCTTCACGCCAAGCTGATTCCACGGTAGCCCAAAACGCGCTACGCAACGGTTGATGTCGACGACCTCAATCCCATCTGCCCGAGCCCGCGCGAAGACCCGGGTGAGTTTCAACCGCTTCCGGGCCTGGCTGGTTGCTAGCGCGGTCCGGCCGGAGGCCCGCCTGTGGCTGGTGATCCAGCTCGCGATCCTGCATGCGGTGCTCTGGACCTTCATCCTGATCAATCTCAAGGCAGCGCAGGACGTTCACATGGACGTCGCGGAAGCCTATGGCTGGGGCCAGAAATTCCTCTGGGGGTACGGCAAGCACCCGCCGCTGTCGGGCTGGGTCGCCGGCCTCTGGTTCAAGGCGTTCCCGGCGACGGACTGGGCGACCTATGCGCTCGCCATGGCGACGGTCGGCGTCGGCATGGTGATCTGCTGGCTGCTGAGCTTGCGCGTCGTGGATGCGCGGCGCGCGTTCCTGGTCGTGGTGATGGTCGCGCTCTACCCGATCTTCAATTTCAAGGGCTTCAAGTACAACCCGGACCTGCTCCAGCTCGTCACCCTGCCGCTGCTCGTGCTCGCCTATCTCAACGCCTTCGAGAAACGCAGCTGGCAGTCCGGCATCTGGTTCGGGCTCGCCGGCGCGCTGGCGCTGATGACCAAATACTGGGTGCTGACCATGATCGGCGCCATCGGCCTTGCCGCGCTGATCCATCCCGAGCGCTTGAAATTCCTGCTGTCGCCGGCGCCGTGGGTGGCGGTCGCGACGATGGCGGTGGCGATGATCCCGCACATCGTGTGGCTGGCGGACGTGCATTTCGTCCCGCTGACCTATGCCGGCGATACCTACAGCCTCGAGGACGCCAGTCTCGTGCATCAGCTCGTGGCCGGCTACTTCCTGCATAATTTCGCGTTGCTGGCCCTTCCTGTAGCGCTCGCTGCGCTCGCCATGGCGCTGGTGCCGCATTGGTTCACGCTGCTCTTGCGCGCGCCCTTGCGCATCGTCACGCGCGCCTGGGCGCGCGGCGCCAATTCCGGCGTCAATTTCTCGCAGGCGCTGAATGTCTGGATCATCCAGACCATCGTCGCCGTCGGCCCGCCGCTCGGCGCGCTCGCCTTCAGCGTCTACATGAAGACCGATTGGGGCATCTCGCTGTTCTTCCTGGTGCCCTTGGCGCTGGTCGCGATCCCCGCACTGCGGGTGCAGAGCGCGACCCTGGTCAACATCACCGCGATCTGGCTCGTGCTGAGCGTCGCGACGCTCGCCGCCTCGCCCTGGATCGCCGCGCGCGAGATGGCCGCCAATGCCGGCAACACCGCGACCTATGGCGCGCGCTCGGACCTCGCCCGCGAGCTGACGCAGGCCTGGCACGCGCGCTTCGCCTCGCGCTGGGCGGTCGTCGCCGGCACCATGGAATCGATCCAGCCGATGGTGTTCTACAGCCCGGACCACCCGGTCGCGCTCGTGCCGATCGAAGCCTGGGATTCCGGGCTGATCTCGCGCGATGACGTCAAGACATACGGCTTCATCGGCGTGTTCGATCCGGCCGACGGCCGCCTGCCGGCGTTCGAGAAATGGGTGTCGGAGACCGCGCCGAATGCCGAGCGCATGGTGATGACGACGCGCCGCTTCACCCACGGCAAGGCCGGCCCGTCGATGAGCTGGAACATCTACATCGCGCCGCCGGGGAAGTGACCGAGGTGCCGTAGGGTGGGCAAAGCGAAGCGTGCCCACCACTTCTGTGGCGATTGTCGAGAGATGGTGGGCATGGCGCATCGCGCCTTTGCCCACCCTACGGCGCTGAGCACGTGGCGAGAGCGCGCTAAATCCCTTCCTCGTTGAACTTGCTTTCAACGAGCTCGGTGATCGCCGCGAGCGCGGCGTCGGCATCCGCACCAGCCGCAGCGACCGTGATCGTCGTGCCGGGTCCTGCGGCGAGCATCATCAGGCCCATGATCGAGGTGCCGCCGACGGTCTCGCCGCCGCGCGTCACCCACACCTGCGCGTTGAAGCGCTCGACCGCCTGGACGAATTTCGCCGAGGCGCGGGCGTGCAGGCCGCGCTTGTTGATGATCAGAAGCTCCTTGGAGATCGCGCCCGCGGGCACGCCCGTCCCGGCTTGCGGCGCGTCGTCGCTCATTTGCCGGCGAGCACGCGGCTGGCGATGGTGACGTATTTGCGACCCGCTTCCTGGGCCATCGCGATCGCGTCGGGCAGCGCGCGTTCCTCGCGCACCTTGGCGAGCTTCACCAGCATGGGAAGGTTGATGCCCGCGAGCACCTCGACCTTCGGTCGGCTCATGCAGGATATTGCCAGGTTGGATGGCGTGCCGCCGAACATGTCGGTGAGGATCGCAACGCCGTCGCCGGAATCGACGCGGTTAACCGCCTCGATGATGTCGCTTCGGCACAGATCGGAATCATCTTCAGCGCCGATCGTGATCGCTTCGATTTGCTTTTGTGGGCCCATGACATGTTCAAGCGCTGCCTTGAATTCGTCGGCAAGGCGCCCGTGGGTCACAAGTACTAGACCAATCATCGGAAAACTCCTCGCGGGCGCTTTTGGTGCACCGCACGAACGCGCCACTTTGACCATCCAGAGCCCCTGCGCAAGAGGGGATGTTGCGTATCTCCCTGAACTTAGACGGATGGATGAGGGGAGCTGCGCCGGTCTATTCGGTCGCGATAGTGGGGTTCATATGGTTACCATTTCCCTTCAAACAATCGCCTGAAGGGTTAACGGAAGATGAACTCTTGGTAGTGGTCAAGGCCGCGACAACCAGTGGGAGGGGCGAAAAGTCGCGGCTAACGGGGATTCGCGGTATTTCGACACCTAAAATGCTTGTTTTCAGGGATTCGGCCGGCGGCAGCCGTTCCGCGTCCGCGGCGTCCAGATCGACCACGAGGCCGACGGTCGCATGCTCCACGAAGTCGCAGCGGCGGATTCCGAGGCCCCGGATTTCGATCAGGCCGGCCAGCGGCGGAGCGGGGCGGACCTCAATTTCATCGCCGACTGTCGCCAGATGGACACGGTCATCACCGACCAGAACGGCCCTTTCGACCACGCCGGCGCGGCCCGCCATGATCAAATCGAAGGCAAGGCGCGACTTGCCGGAGCCCGACGGTCCGCGGATCAGCACTGCCAGATTCCCGACCTTGACCGCGGAGGCGTGCACGCTGGGCCCGCCGTCGCTCATAGCGCCGGCAGCCTCACCACGAAGCGCGCGCCGGCAACCGTCGGCTCGCCGTCGGCGTCCGTGGGGCCGGGGCGGTTCTCCACCCAGATCCGCCCGCCATGGGCATCGACGATCTGCTTGGAGATCGACAGGCCGAGGCCGGAGTTCTGGCCAAAGCCCTGATGCGGACGGTCGGTGTAGAAGCGCTCGAAGATGCGCTCCAGCGCGTCATCGCGAATGCCGGGACCGTCATCGTCGACGACGATCTCGATCTCTCCGCGCACGCGGCGGCAGGTGAGGCGCACCTTGTTGCCGGCTTCCGAGAAGGATTGCGCGTTGGAGAGAAGGTTGGAGACCACCTGGCCGAGCCGTGAGTCGTGGCCGGTCACGGCGAACGTGTCGCTTGGCCCGCGACCCTCGAAGCGCGCCTCGACCGCGACGTCGTGGCCGAGCTTGGTTTCGTTGGCGACGGAGACCAGCGTGCCGAGCAGGCGGCGCAGATCGACAGGAACCGCGTCCTGCCGCTGCAATTCGGCATCGAGCCGGCTGGCGTCGGAGATGTCCGAGATCAGGCGGTCGAGCCGCTTGACGTCGTGCTCGATCACCTCGAGCAGGCGGGCGCGGCTGTTCTCGTTGCGCGCCAGCGGCAGCGTCTCGACCGCGGAGCGCAGCGAGGTCAGCGGATTCTTCAGCTCGTGCGCAACGTCGGCGGCGAACATCTCGATCGCCTCGATGCGGCTGTAGAGCGCATTGGTCATGTCGCGCAGCGCGCCGGACAGATGGCCGATCTCGTCGCGGCGGCGGGTGAAGTCGGGGATCTCGACACGGGTCTTGATGCGGCGGCGGACGCGCTCGGCGCTGTCCGCGAGCCGGCGCACGGGACCGGCGATGGTGCTGGCGAGCAGCAGCGACAGCATGATCATGACCGCGGCGGCGACGCCGCCGACCTTCAGGATGGCGAGGCGTTCGGCGGTGACCATCTGGTCGATGTCGTCGCCCTGGGTGGACAGCATCAGCGCGCCGTGGATGGCGCGCGAGCGCAGCACGGGGACCGCGACCGAGACGATCACCTCGCCGCGCGGATTGACCCGCACCATCGAGCGCTTCTCGCCATGGAGCGCATCGGCCACTTCCGCATAGCCATTGCCGTTCTCGGGTCCGAGCTCGCGATAGAGCGGCAGGTCGCCGCGGTTCAGCCAGGTGCGTACCGCGACCATGCCGCGCTCGACGATGCCGGGCTTCTCGGCGGAGAGCGACGGCAGGGGCAGGCGCACCACGGTATCGAGGCTGCGGCTGTCGACCAGCAGGCTGCCGTTCGGATCGTAGATGCGGGCGCGCGTCTTGGTCGGTGAGATCAGCGTGCGCAACACCGGCGCCACGCGCTCCGGGTTGATCGGAAAATCCAGCGGCGAATAGTCGTCCGACCCGCCATAGGTCTCGCCCGGCTTGAGGTCGAGCAGCCGGTCGGGATCGATGGTGATGGCGTTGGTCTGCACGGTCGCGGACGCCGCAATCGCGCCGGCGATGATTTCGGCCTGCACCAGGAGGCTCTGCGCGCGCGCGTCGATCAGGCCGGCGCGGAATTGCGACAGGTACAGGATGCTTGCCACCAGCGCGACGAGGCCGGCGAGGTTGAGCGAGACGATGCGGCGGGTCAGGCTCGAGAAGGACAGTGCGAAGAAGAACTGCCCGGCGCGCTTCAGCCAGTTCAGCGGCCGCCAGCCCTGCGCGGCCGGCTTGTCTTCGGCAACGTGCTCCGGAACGCCGTCGGATGCGATATCCTCGGCGCTCTGGTTCGGGTCAGGCTGCGTTCGGTCCAGCAATGCTTACGCCCGCGTTAGGACAGCTCGTGCGAAGGTCCCCGCATTCTAGAGCCATCCCGGTTCCGATGGAACGAGAACCGGCGATGCTCCCGACATTCGTGAAGGCGCCTGCCGCCTCAGGCTTCCTTGAAACGATAGCCGACGCCGTACAGCGTCTCGATCATCTCGAACTCGTTGTCGACTACCTTGAACTTCTTGCGCAGCCGCTTGATGTGGCTGTCGATGGTGCGGTCGTCGACATAGACCTGATCGTCATAGGCGGCGTCCATCAGCGCATTGCGGCTCTTGACCACGCCGGGCCGGGTCGCGAGCGCCTGGAGAATCAGGAATTCGGTTACGGTCAGCGTCACCGGCTCGTTCTTCCAGGTGCAGGTATGGCGTTCCGGATCCATGCGCAAAAGGCCACGGTCGAGCGCCTTGGCGTCGTTCTCCTTCGGCGCGACGGTCGGGTCCTTCGGCGCCGAGCGGCGCAGCACCGCCTTGACGCGCTCGACCAGCAGCCGCTGCGAGAACGGTTTGCGGATGAAATCGTCGGCGCCCATCTTGAGGCCGAACAGCTCGTCGATCTCTTCGTCCTTGGAGGTCAGGAAGATCACCGGCAGGTCGGATTTCTGCCTGAGACGGCGCAGCGTCTCCATGCCGTCCATGCGCGGCATCTTGATGTCGAGGATGGCAAGGTCGGGCTGGGTGGTGCGAAAACCGTCAAGCGCGGAGGCGCCGTCGGTGTAGGTCATGATGCGGTAGCCTTCGGCTTCCAGCGCGATCGAGACGGATGTGAGAATATTGCGGTCGTCGTCGACCAAAGCGATTGTGGGCATGAGCCTCTGCTTTCTGCTTTCCGTTTGGGTCGTGGCTTGAAACGGCGAGCAATCCAGTGATGCGCCGCATACATGGGTCCCGAACTTGGCGTTCGAACTTTGTCACCGAGCAATGCAAGCTGGGCTGAAGTGTGACCAAGTTCCACGAAACACGGCAGATTCGCCGCATCTCGACCCATAACCGGACCCCCGTTTAGCCGAAAAAAGACCCCCTTTGCAACCACCTGACCGAGAAAGCCCATGCAACCGACCCCCGATTTCGACCCCGGAAAGCTCGCCAAATCGCTGCTCAGGCGGTCGCGGCAGGGCGCTCTCGCGACGTTGATGGTGGGTAGCGGCGATCCCTATTGTTCCCTGGTCAATCTGGCGAGCCACCCGGATGGCTCGCCCATCCTGCTGATTTCAGGGTTGGCCGTGCACACCAGGAACATCCTGGCAGATGGCCGGGTCTCCTTGATGCTGGACGAGCGCGCCGCCGGCGATCCGCTGGAGGGCGCCCGGATCATGCTGTCCGGCCGGGCGGAGCAGGCCGGCCCCGAGACGGTTCTGCTCCAGCGGCGGTATCTGAATGCCCACCCATCGGCGGAAGCCTTTGTTTCGTTCAAGGACTTTTCGTTCTTCAGGATTCGGCCCACGGGAACCCATCTGGTGGCCGGCTTCGGCCGGATCGTCGACCTCAAGCCGGAGCAGTTCCTCACCGATCTCAGCGGCGCCGAGGACCTGCTGGCGGCGGAGGAGGGCGCGGTGGAGCACATGAATGCCGACCACCGCGACGCCATGGGCCTCTACGCGACTAGGCTGCTCGGCGCGGCCGCCGGCGACTGGCGCTGCACCGGCTGTGACCCTGAAGGCCTCGACATGCAGGACGGCCAGACCGCGCTGCGGCTCGAGTTTCCGGAGCGGGTGACCGATGGCACGGCGCTCCGCAAGATGCTGGTTCGCCTCGCTGGCGAAGCGCGCGCGAAGACGGAGGAGCCGCGCCAAGATTGAACGCCGCTGCCGATCGCTGCGACCCAACACCGTGACCGGTTCGGGATTGGCAGCGAGAGGGTTCATGACACATCGTCGTTTGGCGTTGGCCGCGGGTCTGGCGCTCGCGATCACCACGTCGCTTGCCTCGCCCGGTCTTGCCCAGAAGGCCGATCTCGCCGCACAGGGCGCGCGGATCAACGCGCTCAACCAGGCCGGCAAATATGCAGAAGCGCTGCCCTTGGCGCAGGCCATGGTGGCGAGCCTGGAGAAGGGCAACGACGGTCGCGAGCTCTCCGCCGCGCTCAACAATCTCGGTCAGGTCTATGCCGGCCAGGGCCGCGACGATCTGGCCGAGCCGATCTACAAGCGCGCCATCGCGCTGATGGAGAAGTCGCTCGGCCTCGACACCGCCTTGATCGCGCCCGAGCTGAGCAATCTCGCCGCGCTGTATCAGCGGCAGGGCCGCTTCACTGAAGCCGAGCCGCTGTTCAAGCGTGCGCTCGCCATTCGCGAAAAGGCGCTGTCGCGCGAGCATCCCGACGTCGGCCAGGCGCTCAACAATCTCGCCACGCTCTACGTGAAGCAGGAGCATTTTGCGGACGCCGAGCCGCTGTTCCAGCGGGCGCTCGCGATCTATCAGAAGGCCGCCGGGCCCGAGCATCCCGCGGTCGCCACGGTGCTGAACAACATCGGCCAGGTCGATCGCGACCTCAACCGCGATGCCGATGCCGAGGCGCCGATCAAGCGCTCGCTCGCGATCCGCGAAAAGGTGCTGGGGCCGGATCATCCCGACGTCGCGCGTTCGCTGAACAATCTCGCCGGGCTCTACGAGCACCAGCAGCGTTATGCCGATGCCGAGCCGCTCTACCGGCGCGCCCTTGCGATCCGCGAGCGCGCGCTGGGGCCGGATCATCCTGACGTCGTGACCTCGACCAGCAACCTTGCCTATTTCCTCTACGTCTCCGGCCGCACCGCCGATGCCCTGCCGCTGGCGGAAAGGACGCTTCGCAGCGGCCGCGCACAGCTGCGTGTGGTGCTGCCGATCCTGTTTTCTGCGCGGCAGCACCATCTCCTGCCGGACGACAAGGCGCTTGACGAGGCGCTGGCCGCGATCCAGCGCGGCACGCAATCTTCCGCCGCCTCCGCCGTGAACAAGCTCGCGGTGCGGCTTGCGGCCGGCAGCGACCGGCTCGCCGAGCTCGTGCGCAAGGAGCAGGATCTCGCGGCCGAGGCCGAGGCGCTCGACAAGGCGATCATCGCGGCGGTGTCCAAGCAAGCCGCGCAACGCGACGTCGCGGCCGGGCAGCGCAGCCGCACGCGGATCGCGGCGATCGCGAGCGAGCGCGCCGGGTTGCAGAAGACGCTCGCCGTCGAGTTTCCCGACTATGCCTCGCTCTCCAATCCGCTGCCGCTCGGTGTGAAAGACATCCAGCCGTTGCTGTCGGCCGATGAAGCGATGACGATCTATTCCGTCGTGGACAAGCGGGGCTATGTCATCGCGATCACGCGCGAGGGCGTCGACTGGAAGGAGATTCCGCTCGGCGCGGACGCGCTGGCGCAGAAAGTGTCGGCGTTCCGCAAAGGGCTCGACGTCGGCAAGGCACACGATGCGTCCGGCAAATCCGGCCTGTTCGACCTCGTGCTCGCCAATGAGCTCTATGTCGCGCTGCTCGGCCCGGTCGAAGCGCTGACGAAAGACAAGCGCAGCCTGCTGGTGGTGCCGTCGGCTGCACTGACCGCACTGCCGTTTCATCTGCTCGTCACGGAGAAGCCGCAAGCTGCGATCCCGGACAAGCTCGAAGGCTATCGCAACGCCGCCTGGCTGTTGCGGCGTCAGGCCGTCTCAGTACTGCCGTCGGTGATCAGCCTGAAATCGCTGCGGGCCTTTGCGCGCAAGGATCAGGGCGTCAAGCCAATGACCGGCTTCGGCGATCCCGTGTTCAACCCCGCAGCCGAAGGGCCGGCCGATCGTCGCGCAGCGAACGGCAAGCTCGCCGCGCGCAGCATCGCGACGATTGCCTATACCGATTTCTGGCACGGCGCCGGCGTCGATCGTGCGCGGCTTGCGCAAGCGCTGCCGCAACTGCCTGACACTGCCGACGAACTGAACGCGGTGGCCAGGGATGTCGGCGCAGGCGAGGTCGACATCCATCTCGGCCGCGATGCCAGCGAAACGACGCTCAAGCGTGCAGCGCTTGCTCAATACAGCATCATCTACTTTGCCACCCACGGCCTCGTTGCGGGCGACGTCAAGGGACTGGGCGAGCCCTCGCTTGCGCTCTCCATTCCCGATCAGCCCTCCGAACTCGACGACGGTCTTCTCACCGCGAGCGAAGTCGCCCAGCTCAAGCTCAATGCGGATTGGGTGGTGCTGTCGGCCTGCAACACCATCGCCGGCGACAAGCCCGGCGCAGAGGCCCTGTCGGGATTGGCGCGCTCGTTCTTCTATGCCGGCGCCCGCGCGCTTCTGGTGTCGCATTGGGCAGTGGATTCGGAAGCTGCCACCCGCTTGACCACGTCGACTTTCGCTCTGCTCAAAAACGAACCAAAAATCGGCCGTGCCGAAGCGTTGCGCCGCGCCATGTTGACGTATCTCGACGACGCCTCGTCGCCGCGCAATGCCTATCCTGCGATGTGGGGACCGTTCGCACTGATCGGCGAGGGTGAGATACGATAGACCGCGCCGGGGAATTGTGCGTCGCAATAACCCCCGATAACGCCGAAACGCGCATTTGGTTGCGCGATCATTCGTGATTTTTTGATGCGCGTGCTCAGAGCTGATATGCGCGACGTTTGGCGCGGTCCTTGAATAAACCAAATCCTGCGGGATCAGCTTGGCAACGCCAGCGTTCATCAGTATTAGGTCGTCCACCCGAGGCCGGACCTGTTATTCACGGTGACTGCGATGGCGCCAAAACTTGGTCGCGCTATGTGTCGCGGGTTCTAGGAGGATTTTTTCGTGCAAGAGACGGGCGTGCGCAACGGTGCCTTCGGCGCCGACAAATTCGGCTTAAAGAAGCTCAAGCAGATTCACTGGAACCTGGGTGCGCCGCAACTCTATCAATACTCGCTCTCCGCGGGCGAAACGGTGCTGTCTGCCGACGGCGCGCTTTGCGCGGATACCGGCGAGTTCACCGGCCGCAGCCCCAAGGACAAGTTCACGGTGCGTGACGCCACCACCGACAAGAAGATGTGGTGGGCCGGCAACCAGTCGATCACCGCGGAGCAGTTCGAGGCGCTCTATCAGGACTTCCTCAAGCACGCCGAAGGCAAGAGCCTGTTCGCGCAGGACCTCTACGGCGGCGCCGATCCGGCCTACCGGATCAAGACCCGCGTGTTCACCGAGCTCGCCTGGCACTCGCTGTTCATCCGCACGCTTCTGATCCGCCCCGAGGCGATCGAGCTGTCGACCTTCACGCCCGAGCTCACCATCATCGACATGCCGAGCTTCCGCGCCGATCCGAAGCGCCACGGCGTGCGCTCGGAGAACGTCGTCGCGATCGACTTCGCCCGCAAGATCGTGCTGATCGGCGGCTCCTACTATGCCGGCGAGATGAAGAAGTCGGTCTTCACCACGCTGAACTACTATCTGCCCGAGCGCGGCGTGATGCCGATGCACTGCTCGGCCAATGTCGGCGCCAAGGACGATGCCGCGATCTTCTTCGGCCTGTCAGGCACCGGCAAGACAACGCTGTCGGCCGACCCGAACCGCACCCTGATCGGTGACGACGAGCACGGCTGGGGCCCCAACGGCGTCTTCAATTTCGAAGGCGGCTGCTATGCGAAGTGCATCAAGCTGTCGAAGGAAGCCGAGCCCGAGATCTACGCCGCCTCGACGCGCTTCGGCGCGGTGCTCGAGAACTGCGTGCTCGACGAGGACACCCGCGTGGTGGACTTCGACGACGGCTCCAAGACCGAGAACACCCGCTCGGCCTATCCGCTCGACTTCATCCCGAACGCTTCGCGCACCGGCCGCGCGCCGCAGCCGAAGAACGTGGTGATGCTCGCCGCCGACGCCTTCGGCGTGCTGCCGCCGATCGCAAAGCTCTCGCCGGCGCAGGCGATGTATCACTTCCTCTCCGGCTACACCGCCAAGGTCGCGGGCACCGAGCGCGGTCTCGGCAACGAGCCGCAGCCCGAATTCTCGACCTGCTTCGGCTCGCCCTTCCTGCCGCTCGACCCATCCGTCTACGGCAACATGCTGCGCGACCTGATCGCCCAGCACAATGTCGACTGCTGGCTGGTCAATACGGGGTGGACCGGCGGCAAGTACGGTGTCGGCTCGCGCATGCCGATCAAGGTGACCCGCGCGCTGCTCACCGCAGCCCTCGACGGTTCGCTTCGCAACGTCGAATTCCGCACCGACAAGTATTTCGGCTTCGCGGTCCCGACCGCGCTGCCGGGCGTGCCGAGCGAAATCCTCAACCCGGTCAACACCTGGAAGGACAAGGACGAGTTCGACAAGACCGCACGTAGCCTGGTCGGCATGTTCCAGAAGAACTTTGCCAAGTTCGAAGCCCAGGTCGACGCCGAGGTGCGCGCGGCCGCGCCGGACGTGAAGCTCGCGGCGGAGTAATTTCGCATCGTTGGAAATGCGAAAGGGCGGCCGCGAGGCCGCCCTTTTTGTTTGTGGGTATTTAGCGTGAACCACACACTCAGTGTCGTCCCCGCGAACGCGGGGACCCATACCGCGTGATCTATCGAGGGAGTGCAGTCCAGGTACCGGCGAAGAAAGGGTCACTATTGATCTTCGCTAAACTCCTCCCTGTGGTTATGGGTCCCGGATTGCATGTTGTCGGCATCTTCCTGAAGGAAGATGGGACGCCGGCGGGACCTCGCGGTCCTGGAAGATCCT
>NZ_LBKA01000172.1:0-18268 GCF_028128955.1 Bradyrhizobium sp. CCBAU 11386 | reverse complement strand
ACTCTCTTCGGTTAGCGGACCTACCGAATCTGACGTTAATCTTTTGTCTCTGGGGGCCACTGCAGAGCAAGCCTCTTGAAACAAACTCTCCAATCTGATGGGGCGCAGCCCGTAGATCCGGCACGATCTCGGCGTGCTCAAAGAACTGTGGTGATGCCGTCGGGCCGACTCGAATGCCCGTTCCACCTTCGCCTTCCGCATCGCAGCGGCAGTCTTTCGCTGCCAGAATAGGACTCCGCAATTTGGAAAGCGCTGTGTAGACCGACGAATGGATCGGGTTGCGGGCCAATCGCTAGCTTGATGGTTGGTGAACCATCGGTCCGCTCAAGTTTTTTTGCTGTCGATCGTTGACTGCGAGCTGTTGGTATTTTTGTTGGTATCCAGCAACATCAGCGAAAATAAATCCAATTGTTTCATGTGGTTACATACCAATATCCATTACCTCGCGGGTAATGGAAGGGATGAACACCGCATGCTAGGTTTTCGACCATGAACGCACATGCATCCACGGCACAGACCGAACGCAGCCAGCCAATCCATATCGGTGACCATTTGCGCGAATGGCGGCAGCGCCGCCGCATGAGCCAGCTCGATCTGGCGGGCGAGGCCGAGATCTCGGCGCGGCATCTGAGCTTCGTCGAGACCGGACGCGCCGCGCCCTCGCGCGACATGGTGCTGAGGCTCGCTGAGCGTCTCGACGTGCCCTTGCGCGAACGCAACGTGCTGCTGGTCGCCGCCGGCTTTGCGCCGGCGTTTCCGCAGCGCCCGCTGGAGGATCCCGCCTTGAAATCAGCCCGCCAGGCGATCGACCTCGTCCTCAGGGCGCACGAGCCCAATCCCGCGCTCGCGGTGGACCGGCACTGGAACCTGGTCTCCGCCAACCGCATGGTGGCGCCGCTGCTCGACGGCATTCCGCAGCGGCTGCTCGGCCAGCCCTTCAACGTGCTGCGGCTCGCCTTCCATCCCGAGGCGCTGGCGCCGCGCACGGTCAATCTTGCGGAGTGGTGCGGGCATCTCCTGGAGCGGCTGCACCGGCAATGCGAAGCAACGGCCGATCCGGAGCTGATCAAGCTCTACAACGACCTGAAGAGCTACCCGATCCCGGCACGATCGGCGCCGCTGTCGAGCGACAACGTCGCCATCCCCTTCAAGCTGCGCCACGAGGGGGAGATACTCAGTTTCTTCTCCACCACCATGGTGTTCGGCACGCCCGTCGACATCACCCTGTCGGAGCTTGCGCTGGAGACGTTCTTTCCGGCCGACGAGCGTACCGCGGAGCGGCTGAAGCAGATGGCAGCAGCTATGAGCTAGCGCCCTTGCCTCGGGCCGGGTTCTGCCTATCTTTGGGCGAACCCTTGAAGTGCCCGAAGGAGGCGCCTGACATGAGCACGCTGAAACCGCTCCAGATCGACGTCGTCTCCGACGTGGTGTGCCCCTGGTGCTATATCGGCAAGCACCGCATCGAGAGCGCGCTGGCGCTCGTGCCCGACGTTCCGGTCAAGCTGAATTTCCGTCCCTTCTTCCTCAATCCCTGGGTGCCGCGCGAGGGCATCAGCCGCGAGGACTATCTCACCAAGAAGTTCGGCTCGGTCGAGGCCTATAAGGGCATTGCGGGGCGCGTCGTCGCGGCCGCGAGCGAGGAGGGCCTCGTCTACAAGCCGGAGCTGGTGGCGCGTCAGCCCAACACGACCGACTGTCACCGGCTGATCCTCTGGGCGGAAGCGATCGGCAAGGCGCCCGAGATGAAGCAGCGCCTGATGGAGCTCTACTTCCGCGATGGCGGCGACCTCACCGATGTGAACGTGCTGGTGCAGGCGGCCGCCGATGTCGGTCTCGATGCCGACGACGTGCGCAAGCGCCTTGCCACCGACGAGGACGTCGCGCGCGTCTCGGCCGACGCGCAGGAAGCCGCCGAGAAGGGCATCTCCGGCGTGCCGACCTATGTGTTCGCGCAGAAATACGCCGTCTCCGGCGCGCAGGATCCGAACCTGCTCGCCCGCGCCATCCGCCAGGTCTCGGCGGAGATCAACGCGCAGGCGGCGGAGTAGGTTTCGCTTATTTGCGGAGGCGGCGGACCATGCGTCGCGCGGCCTCGTGCGCGGCGTTGAGGCCGACCAGTGCTGCGTGAATGAGCGCCACGACCGGATCGTGCAGCCGCAGCGGGATCAGCACGTCACCGATTGCGAAGCGTCCCCGCCAGATCGGGTTGATCATGGGGTGGTCGGCGCTCGCCGTGGAGTCCGCACTGGCGATGGCGGGGTCGGCGCAGAGGTGGCGGGTGAGGTCGAGCGTGAGCTGCACGCCCGGCGAATATCTTGCAAAGCCTTCGTCGATGCCGAGCTTGAAGAAGAAGGCGCGGTCCTGATGGCGCAGCACGATGCCGGCGGCCACCGGAATCGTGCCGGCGCGCAGCGTGACGATCTCGCACTGCGCGGTCTCTGCCAGCGCCGCCACCGCGCGGCGGATGAAGGCCGCATCGCCCGCATGCTGGATCAGCGCGGTGCCGCGCTTGCCCTTCCAGCCGCTGGCTTCGAGTTGCAAGAATGTTTCGAGTGCGGGCCCGATGTCGTCAGGCCGGCGCGCGACCTCGAAGGCGACGGGCCCGTGCTCTTCGAGCCGATGGCGCAGACGGCGCAACTCCTTGAGCTTCTTGGTGCCCAGCGCATCGCGCAGCAGCGTCTCGCCGTCCTGGGTCGCATCGAGGCTGGCGCGGATGTAGGAGCTGAGAACACGCGGCTTCAGGCCGTCGCGATTCAGGACCTGACTGAGCGACGCCATCGCCGCGCCGTCGAGCGCGACGTCGTTCAGCACGAGCGCATGGGCTCCGGCCTCGCGCGCCTGCTGCAACAGACGCCTCGCCGCCTCGGTCGGAGCGTCGCGGTCGATCAGCGGGCTGCACAGCGTGCCATAGGGATGCGCGCTCACCAGCGCGGGCAGGGGAATCTTCCATGCCCGCCACAGCGAGATCACCGGCATCAGCCCGATCAGCCGCGTCGAGGATCCGTCGAATACGGGCAGTACGGAGGCGTCCGTCCGACCGCGCGCGGTTGCGCTGACGGCGAGCTCCCAGGCGGGCAGGTAATACCCGTTCGGCTCGACCGCCCGCTGCGCGAGCGCGCGCCATTGACCAGCCTCAATCGCACCAAGCGGGACGAGCGCGCGCGCCGCCGCAGCATGCTTTGCCGGTGCCGGATTGATCGCTGCCTGGTGCGCGATGTCGACCACGTCCCGTCGTCCCCGTTCACGCGGGCTGAGCCCGGGTTACGCGGTCATCCTTAGCGCAAAGATTGGAAAATACCGTTGGGACGCCACTTCAATTCGAGCGGTAATGTTAACGTCGCATTCAGCATCCGGCGGCAGCCGCCGGATGCGCCATGGAATGTGGGAGCTACTGCTCGCCCGGCACGAAATGATCGCGGGCGCTTGCACGTCCGCCGCCGGCCGTGTCGGTGATGGCGATATCGACGTCACGCGAGGTCTTCGGCAGGTCGCTGGGGCCGACCTGCACCGACAGCCTGACCTCGCGGGTCTGGTCCTGCCCGACCTCGATGACGGGCTTGCCGTCGAGGCTGGCGTCGATGCCGGCGACGCGAATGGTTGCGCCGGGCAGACCGGTGACCGCGAGCGCAAACGATCGCTGCGCGCCCTTGTTGAGGATGCGGACGGTGTAGTCGTTGCGCACCCCGCCATCCGAGAGCTGGACGAAGAGGGGATTGCGCTCATGCAGCACGTTGACGTCCATCGTCGTACGGGTCGCGAGGGCATAGAGCATGATGCCGCCAACGATGGCGATGGCCGCGGCATAGATCAGCGTGCGCGGACGGATGATGCGGTAGAGCGGCGCCTTGCCTTCGCGCCGGCGCTGCATGTTGATGTCGGTGTCGTAGCCGATCAGGCCGGCGGGCCGGCCGATCTCGCGCATCACGTTGTCGCAGGCGTCGATGCACAGGCCGCACTGGATGCAGCCGAGCTGGATTCCGTTGCGGATGTCGACGCCGGTCGGGCAGACATTGATGCACTGGTGGCAATCGACGCAGTCACCGGCGAGATCACCATGCGCGCGGGCGGCGTCCGCCTTCTTCACCGACATACGCGGCTCGCCGCGGTCGCGGCGATAGGTGACGTTGAGCGCCCATTCGTCGGTCAGCGCCGCCTGGATGCGTGGCCACGGACACATGTAGATGCACATCTGCTCGCGGGCGTGACCGGCAAAGACATAGGTCGTGGCGGTGAGGATGCCGATCCAGAGATAGGCGATGAACGGGGCCTGGAAGGTGGCGAGCTCCTTCACCAGCGTCGGCGCGTCGGAAAAATAGAGCACCCAGGCGCCGCCCGTCCACCAGGCGATCATGATCCAGAGAAAGTGCTTCAGCACGACCTTCCGGATGTGATCGAACGTCCAGTAGCGCTTGTCGCCCTGCATGCGCTCGCGCCGGTCGCCCTCGACCCAGCGTTCGACCGCGTAGAACAGGTCGGTCCACACCGTCTGCGGACACATGTAGCCGCACCACAGCCGGCCGGCGACCGCGTTCATCAGGAACAGCGTCATTGCCGCGATGATCAGCAGACCGGTGAAATAGTAGACCTCCTGCGGCCACAGTTCGATGAAGAAGAAGTAGAAGCGCCGATGCGGCAAATCGATCAGCACGGCCTGGTCGGGCAGGCCGGGTCCGCGATTCCAGCGCACGAAGGGGAGGAGATAATAAGTCCCGAGCGTGACGCAGAGGATCGCCCATTTGATGCGGCGGAAAGGGCCCTGGACGGATTGCGGATAGACCTTCCTCCGCTTCTCGTAGAGAGGTCCCTCGATGAAAGTGTCGTCAGTCATGGTCGGCCTCTGCAATCTGTGCGAATGGTCTCACGCAATCTCGGCGACGACTTGCTTCAGCAGCTCGCGGACCTGCCCCGCGACGGCGCCGAGCTTCGGGTTCTTGATGGCCGCCATCGAGGCGACGGGATCCACCGCCGAAATCTCGACCTTGCCGCCCTCGCGCTGCTGAACCACGACGTTGCAGGGAAGCATCGTACCGATCTTGTCCTCGAGGGTCAGCGCCTCATAGGCGAGCTTCGGATTGCATGCTCCGAGGATGAGATAAGGTCGAAACTCGGCCCCGAGTTTCTTGTTCAGGGTGTCCTTCACGTCGATTTGGGTGAGCACGCCGAAGCCATGGTGCTTCAGCGCTGCGGTCGTGGCCGCAACGGCCGCGTCGAACGGCAGGTCGACCGTTTTCGAGAAGTGATAGGTCATGGACTTTCTCCGTCGAATTGGGCTGTCTTCACCGCGCCGCGCTCACGAGAACGCGCAGCCGCTGCTCAGGCCCAGCTTCTTGAACACGATCGCAGCGGGGCAGAAGCCCGTGAACGAGGCCTGCAACATGTTCAGCCCGGCGAACGCCGTCAGCAGGTACCAGTACGCATTCACGTAGGTGCCCAGCGCGAGTCCGAGCAGGACGACGAAACCTGCGAAGGCGAGAACGGCTTTATCGACATTCATGGCATGCTCCTCTTTGAGTATGTTGGCGTTACGAACGGGTCAGGCTGGCTTGGGTCCAAGCCACAATGCTGCGCGCATCCATCGCGCCGGCGTGGCGGATCGGCTGTGCGCTCGGTTCCCTGCCCCGGAGCAGGGCGCCGATATTCAGTGCGGTCGCGGTCACCATGGATTCGATCATGAAGCCTGTTTTCGGCACGCCTACCGACACCGGCGTTGCACCGACCGGCGCGATTGCCACGCAAACGCCGACAGCGAAGACATTGGGGAAGGCGGGGTTGCGCTGGTGCTTGTCGACCATGACAAAGCCGCGCGGGTTGGTCAGCTTGTCGATGCCGCGAACCGCCTCGACGCCGCGGAACGCCGGTAGCATCATCGAATAGGCAAACGGCAGCTCGTGTGTCTTGTGCACCGTGCCGTCCTCGCCGAGCTCCTCGACGATCATCCTGCCCGCTTCGACGCTCTTGACGCGCGCGTTGGTAATCCACTTGACGTGTTTCTCGCGCATCTCGCTTTCGAGAAGGCCCTTGGTGTCGCCGACGCCGTCAAGGCCGAGGTGGCCGACATAAGGCTCCGAGGTGACGAACGTCATGGGGACTTGGTCGCGTAGCTTGCGCCGGCGCAGCTCGGTTTCCAGGATGAACAGGAATTCGTACGCCGGGCCGAAGCAGGATGCCCCTTGGACCGCGCCGATCACGACCGGGCCGGGATTGGCTGCAAGCTTTTCGAATGCGTCCTTGGCGTGCGAGGCGTGATCGACGTGGCAGATTGACTGCGTGTGGCCTTGCGGGCCCAGGCCGGGAATCTCGTCGAAGGCAAGTTCAGGCCCCGTCGCAACGACCAGATAGTCATAATTGATCGACGTGCCATCGCCGAGTTCGACGCGGTTCTCGATCGGGTGCACGCGCTTGGCGCCCTGCGTCAGCAGGCGCACGCCCTTGCGCTTCATGATGTCAACGAGATCGATCTCGATCTCGTTGCGCTTTCGCCAGCCGACCGCCACCCAAGGGTTCGATGGAACGAAGTGATAGACAGCGCCCTGCGAGATCACGCTCAGGCGATCGTCCTTTCCGAGCTGGGGCAGCAATTCATAGGCCATCAGCGTTCTGCTAAGACCGGCTCCAATTACGACAACTTCCGCCATGGGTTACCTCCGCTGGATGAGCGGCTCCGCCAGTTGGGCCTGGCTGTTCTGCCGCAATGCTTGACTATATATTCACACATGCGTATATACGCAAGTATGAATATAGACAGCCAAACCATGGAGCGGGCGGCGGACCAGGCGAGCGAACTTTTGAAGGCGCTTTCCAACCGGCACCGGCTGCTCATCATCTGCCAGCTCATCGAGGGTGAGCGCTCGGTCGGCGAACTCGCCGAGTTCCTGAACCTGCGGGACTCCACGGTCTCTCAGCATCTTGCGCTCCTCCGCAAGGATGGCCTGGTGTCCTCGCGTCGCGACGCGCAGACGATCTTCTATTCGATCGCGAGCGAGCCGGCCCGCGAGATCCTGAAGACGCTCTATCAGGTGTTTTGTGCACCCAAGTCCGCAAGGTCGAGGTGAAATCTACGAGCGTTCAAGTTGCGGCGCGTTGAGCAGGATCAACGCGCCGCCCGATAAAGCTGACGAAATGACACAAGGACGCCGCGCCGCGGTGTAACGGTTCCATGATTGCACGGACACGCCCTATGCGACTCCTAGGATTGTTGGCGGTTCTTGCTGCCACCACCCTGCAGGCCGGTCTCGCCGCAGCGGAAACACTCGCCGTGATGCAGCACTCCGTCGCAGACGAAAAGGCCGTGTTTGCAACGGTGGAGAGTGTCAGCGTGGTGCCCGCGCGCGGGCGTATCGGCGGAATTGTGGTCCAGCTCAATGTCAGGGAAGGGGATCCCGTTACTGCCGGCCAGGCGATCGCGATTATTGGTGATGAGAAGCTAGCCCTTCAGATGAAGGCCCTCGATGCGCAGATCGAGGCGCTCCAGGCTCAGGCCAATCAGGCGCAGATCGATTTCTCGCGGATCGAAGGTCTGGTCGAACGCGGCACGCTCCCGCGCGTCAAGCTCGACGAGGCGCGGACCACGCTGAACGTGGCCGAGAACGGGCTGCGCGCGAAGACCGCCGACCGCGCCGTGATCGCGCAGCAGCTCAGCGAGGGGCAGGTGCTGGCGCCTTCCGATGGCCGGGTGTTGAAAAAGCTCGTCACTGTCGGCTCTGTGGTGATGTCCGGCGATGCGATCGTCACCGTCGCGCAGCAGCACTTCAAGTTGCGGTTGCGGGTGCCGGAGCGGCACGCGCGTCAGCTCAAAGCCGGCGACAGGATTCGAGTCGACGGCGCCGAGCTTGGCGAGGATGCGTCCAAATGGGGCGTCATCGATCTCGTCTATCCGCAGATCGAGGAAGGTCGTGTCATTGCAGACGCCAGCGTCGAGGGGCTCGGCGAATACTTCGTCGGGGATCGGCTGCGGGTGTGGATCTCCGGCGGCATGCGGCCGGCATTCGTCATTCCGGCAGGCTACGTGACGACCCGGTTCGGCATCGACTACGTGCGGCTTCAGAAGGCGGGCGGGGTCGTCGACGTGCCGGTGCAGCGCGGTCGCGAGCTGCCGACGCCCGCGCTTCCCGATGGGCTTGAGATCCTGTCCGGCATCCGTGCCGGCGACCAATTGGTGCGGCCGTGAATCTCGGACTCTCGGGCCGGCTCACCAAGGCGACGATCGCCTCGCCGTTGACGCCGTTGTTCCTGCTCGCGGCGCTCGTGGTCGGCCTCATCGCCGTCGTGGTGATCCCGCGTGAGGAAGAGCCGCAGATCAGCGTGCCAATGGTCGATATCCGCGTCAATGCCGATGGCTTGCGCGGTCCCGACGCGGTCGAACTCGTCACCAAGCCGCTGGAAGCGATCGTCAAAGGCATCGACGGCGTCGAGCATGTCTACAGCCAGACCGAGGACGACCGCGTGATGGTCACCGCGCGGTTCCTGGTCGGAACGAAGGCGGAGGATGCGATCCTCCGCGTCCACGAGAAGATCCGCGCCAATCTCGATCGCATCCCTGTCGGCATTCCCGAACCGCTGATCGTCGGTCGTGGCATCAATGATGTCGCGGTGACGGTATTGACACTGGCGCCGAAGCCGGAGGCGGCCGGGCGCTGGACGGACAAGGACCTGTTCGAACTCGCCGACAAGCTGCGCTCGGAGCTCATAAAGATCGACAGCATCGGACTGACCTACATCTCCGGCGGCGCGGCGCAGCAGATCAGGGTCGAGCCGGATCCGGAAAAATTGTCGCTGTTCGGCGTCACGCTGCAACAGCTCGTGGCCAAGGTGAAGGACGCCAATCGCTCGTTCCTGGCCGGTCAGGTCCGTGATGCCGGCGTCGTGCGCAACGTCGCGGCCGGCCAGACGCTCGCGGGCATTCCGGACATCGGATTGCTCCTGATCTCGACGCGCGACGGTCGGCCGGTCTATGTCAAGGACGTGGCCTCCGTCATCATCGGACCAAATACGACCGAGCATCGGGTCTGGAACGATGCGCGCGACGAGAAGGGGCAGTGGACGCGTGTGCCCGCGGTCAGCCTGGCACTCGCCAAGCGCGCCGGCGCCAATGCGGTCGTGGTCTCCGCCGACATCGGCCGACGCCTCGAGGGATTGAAGGGGCGCCTCATCCCCGACGACGTTCGGGTGACGGTGACGCGCGATTATGGCGAGACCGCCAACGAGAAGGCAAACGAGCTCCTATTCCACCTTGGGCTCGCCACGGTCTCGATCGTGGTGCTGATTGCGATCGCGATCGGATGGCGCGAGGCGGTCGTGACTTTCGTCGTCATTCCGACGACCATCCTGCTCACGATGTTCGCGGCCAATCTGATGGGCTACACCATCAACCGGGTCAGCCTGTTCGCGCTGATCTTCTCGATCGGCATCCTGGTCGATGACGCCATCGTCGTGGTTGAGAATATCGCGCGGCATTGGGGCATGCGCGACGGCCGGCCGAGATTGCAGGCGACGATCGAGGCGGTGGCGGAGGTCGGCAACCCGACCATCGTCGCCACGCTCACGGTGGTCGCGGCGCTGTTGCCGATGCTGTTCGTGTCCGGATTAATGGGCCCTTACATGGCGCCGATCCCGGCGAATGCCTCGGCGGCGATGCTGTTCTCCTTCTTTGTCGCGATGGTCGTTGCGCCCTGGCTCATGCTCAAGCTGGCGCCGAAAACTGAGGTTGCAGGGACCTATGCCGCGCACCAGGAAGGGCGGCTCGGGCGGCTTTACCGGCGCTTTGCCACGCCCATCGTTCGGAGTAAGCGCGCCGCCTGGATCTTCCTGCTCGGCGTTGGCATTGCGACTCTGCTGTCAATGACGCTGTTTGCGACCAAGTCTGTGACGGTCAAGCTGCTGCCGTTCGACAACAAGTCGGAAATCGCCGTTGTTGTCGACCTTCCGGAAGGGGCGAGCCTGGAGGCGACCGAGCGCACGCTGTTCGGCGCGGCCGAGATCGCGCGGCAATTGCCGGAGGCCATCTCGCTACAATCCTATGCCGGCACGCCGGCGCCGTTCAATTTCAACGGGCTGGTGCGGCACTATTATCTGCGCGAAAGGCCCGAGATGGGCGAGCTGCAGGTCAACCTGGCTGCCCGCGGCGAGCGCAGTCGGGCAAGCCATGACATCGCGCTGGAGCTGCGGCAAAGGCTGAAGGCGCTCGACATCCCGAAGGGCACCAGCATCAAGGTGGTCGAAGTGCCGCCCGGGCCGCCGGTGCTGGCGACGCTGTTGGCCGAAATCTACGGTCCCGATGCCGCGACGCGCCGCGCTGTGACGGCCGAGCTGAAGAAGGTCTTTGCCGAGGTCCCCTTCATCGTCGATGTGGACGATTCCATCGGCGAGAAGCGGCCGCGGCTGCGGCTGTCGATCGACCAGGATCGGCTCGAGTTCTTTGGCGTCGAGCAGCGCGATGTTTATGACACGATCCAAGCGTTGTTCGGCGGCATCTCGATCGGCTACTCGCATCGCGGCGAGGATCGCAACCCGATCGAGATCGC
This sequence comes from Bradyrhizobium sp. CCBAU 11386, assembly GCF_028128955.1. Classification (NCBI taxonomy): domain Bacteria; kingdom Pseudomonadati; phylum Pseudomonadota; class Alphaproteobacteria; order Hyphomicrobiales; family Nitrobacteraceae; genus Bradyrhizobium; species Bradyrhizobium sp. CCBAU 11386. The sequence goes on along the minus strand of NZ_LBKA01000172.1, from coordinate 7,748 downwards.
GGTGCATCTCGGCAAGCGGCGCCTGGTCTGGGACGAGGCACTGGCCTCGACACCGGTGCCCGCCAACACGCTGCCCGGCAGCAAGACGGTCGTCGAGCTGGGCCAGGTCGTGAAGGCGACCATGGAGGAGGGCTCGCCGACGATCTTCCGACGCGACGGGCGCTTTGCCGACATGGTGATGGCTGAGCTTGCCGGGCGTTTCGAAGCGCCACTCTACGGCATGCTGGCTGTTGCTGATCGCGTGGATGCGCATGATTGGGGCAATCTGCCGAAGCCCGCGATCAGCCTGCACGGTCAGCCGACCGATGAATCCCGTCCCACTTTGCTGTGGGACGGCGAATGGGAGATCACATGGGTGACGTTCCGCGACATGGGTGCCGCCTTCGGCGCTGCCATTCTCGGCATCTACGTGCTGGTCGTCGCTCAGTTCAAGAGCTTCCGCCTGCCGCTCGTGATCCTGACGCCGATCCCGTTGACGCTGATCGGCATCCTGGTGGGACATTGGCTGCTGGGCGCGCCGTTCACGGCCACCTCGATGATCGGCTTCATCGCGCTTGCCGGCATCATCGTGCGTAACTCGATTCTGCTTGTCGATTTCATCCGTCACAGCGGCGGGGAAGGCAAGTCGCTTCGTGAGGTCGTGCTTGAAGCCGGTGCCGTTCGTTTTAAGCCGATCTTGCTGACCGCACTTGCCGCCATGATCGGCGCCGCGACCATCCTGCTCGATCCGATCTTCCAGGGATTGGCGATCTCGCTTCTCTTCGGGCTCGCGTCCTCGACGCTGCTCACCGTGCTCGTCATCCCTGCGATCTACGTCGCCCTGCGCGCGCCGCACGAGGCGACTTCCACGACGGCCAAATCCAGTTAGCGAGGGTTCGATGGACAAGAACTACGTTGATATCACCCGGAATATTTCCACCAATCTGCGCAAGCTGCGGAGCGACATTCCCGACACCTTGAAGGGATTTGCCGCGCTGGCCCAGGCCGCGACGCGTGACGGCGCGCTGGACAAGAAGACCAAGGAGCTGATCGCGCTGGCGCTCGGCGTCGCTGCGCATTGCGACGGCTGCATCGGCTTTCACACCGAGGCCCTCGTTAAGCTCGGCGCGACGCGCGAGGAAGTCGAGGAGACGCTCGGCATGGCCGTCTATATGGGCGGCGGGCCGTCGCTGATGTACGCCGCCGATGCGATCGCAGCCTACGAGCAATTTCAGCAGCAATCGGTTGCCGCCTGACGCCTGTGATCGGATGCACCCATATGGAAGGGACCGGGCGAGTTGTCTCGTCCGGTCCCGTCCGTCTTGGTTCTACCGATTACCAGCCACCGACGCCCACGCTGACGCCGGGAGCGCGAATGCCGACGCCGCCTCGCGGGCCGTCGTCCCAGTCGCGATAGGTGCGGCGTTCATAATAGCGCTCGCGCGGCATGGTGGCATAGGAGTCGCGCACGATCACGCGCGCGCCACCGCGGGTGCGATAGCAATTGCCGGCGTCATCGCAGACGAGCCGGACTTCCTGGATGAGATCGGGGTTGGCGTATTCGCTGGTCGTATAGATGTCGGCAGCCTTCGCGCCGCTCGCCGCAGCGATGGCCCCGACGCCGGCCAGCAGTGCAATCGTAAATGTCCGCATCATATCCTCCTCCGAAACTGCCCTCTGCGGTAACAAGAAGGGGAGGCGGCGATCGTTCCGGCCCAAATGCAGGATTTTCCCGGAACCGGATTTGGCGCACCGGCAATGTTCCCCGGGGGCGCACCCGCCAATCCGGCGAAACATCATGATTGCTTCGAGCCGTTTGCCGATTTCCTCTCTGGGGTAGGCTGAAGCAGCACTGTGGATCTGGTCTCGGATGCGCTCGATATGTTCCGCCTTACAGGGGCTGACGACAAGGCCTGTCAGATCGGCTCATAAACCTCGGACCCGCAGATGTCGTCGGCTTCCGCGCGGCGGCGATCGACGACCTTGCCGCCGGTGATGGTCACGATGTAGGTCTGGGCGCCAAGCGCGGTGCCGGTTGCGGAGGTGAGCTGCGCGCGGACGCAGGCGGTCCAGCCGGGTCCTCGCACCTCACGATGCGGCGTGGCGACGTGCACCTCGCGCGGGTAGGACGTGTTGATGAAGACGACATCGATCTGCTCGCGCACCACGCGCTTGACGTCGGGGGGCGCCTCGGGCGGTGGCTGCTCGGCTTCCTTCATGCGCATGAACTCGGGCACCGGTGCGCGGCTGTCGGCAAAGCCGCAGGCACCGAGCGCGAGCGCGCCGGCCAGCAGCGCGACATGAGCAATGATCCGCAACATCCGTGAAGGGTCCCCCCGCGGGCGAACAGATAGGCACGAATGCGATCTGGCGAAGTCCTGGCCGATCAAGATTTGCTGAAGGCCTGGAACCCACGGCATTTGCTATTAGGGGATTGCAGGCTAGTTTGTACCCCAGACGAAGGGGATTGCGCCAATGAGGATTTTGGTCATAGCCGCTGCGGTGCTGGCATTGGTGGGCAGCTCGGCTCAGGCGCAGATGGGCGGCGGCAGACGCCAGCCTAACGAGGGCGGCCAGAAGGCGGACAACAAGCCCAAGGTCGACGAGGGGGCCTACAAGGCGGCGCTCGAGCGCATTCCGGAGCCCAAGGAGAAGTATGATCCGTGGGGCGGGGCGCGTCCGCCTGAACCTGCCAAGAAGCCCAAATAAACCCGATGGGCGCTGGCGACAGGCCAGTGCCATCTGATCGCTGCCGCCGAGGATCTCGATCAGCCCAGTGGAAGAGTTTGCGGCGTCGTCGGCGATCGCACTCGTGCTGGTGACCTGCACCTTGCGTCGCCGCCATCGTAGCAGGCACTCATAGCCGTGTTGTGGATGAGATGCGAACAGTCGTTCACATCGTGCGCGCTATTGCACGAAAGCGAGACCGACGCGCCTGTCGCTGCGCCACACGGGGCGGCAATTCCGCACGAAATTGTCGCGCGCGATCGAGAGTGTGAATGATTGCGGCAATGTGACGGGAGCCTCGAGGTCGATCGCAGCGCCGTCTGCGGACATGTTTCGCACGGTGCACGCGACGCCGCTGTTTTCAAAGGTGATCTTTCCACCCTTGAAAACACGGTGACGCTGCGCTGCACGTTTCTCGATCATCCGCGTTGATCCACAATGATGATTGTGAAGTAGTGCATAGAAATTACGTTGAACTAAACTCAATACTGGCGCTACTTGCACAGCGCTTCAGACTTCGTTTACGACGTTGAAGCGGAGCCTCTCTCCGCCGACTTTCCCCACAAGCCTTTTTTACGGCGTGACGCGCCGATGGAGATACTGATGAAGACCACGCTTTCGATTCTGTTCGCCGCAGCGCTTTCGTTGTCGTCCATGCCCGCCGACGCCGCCAAGTACGATCTCTCGACCATGAGCTGCAAGCAGTTCCTCGAGAGCGGCGACGACACCATCAAGCTGGTGCTGACCTGGATGGACGGCTGGTACAAGGGCGACGAGGACAACGCGATCATCGACACCGAGGTGTTCGTCGAGAACGCGAAGCAGTTCGGGGCCTATTGCGGAAAAAATCCGAACGTCAGCATCGTGACGGCGGCCGACGAAGTGCTCGGCAAGTGAGCTGTCCGACGTCCGACGTGCGATAGAGATCGCGCTTCGGCATCGTGCTCGACACCATCGTCATCGAGAGCCGCGGTGCGCCTTGCGTTCACGCGGCTCTCTTCTTGCGTGAGGCTCACCCCGGCAACATCGCGAACGCGCTCGACACCATTGCCACCGGCTTGTTGTCGGCGGCCGAGAGCAGCGTGACGCGGCCAAAGCTCATGGTGCGCCCGAGCCGCACCACGCGGGCGTCCGCGAGCACGTCCGATGAGGAGGCCGCGCGCATGAAATGCGTGGTCTGGTCGACCGTGGTCATCGGACGGTAGCCGCGATTGGCGGCAAGGATCGCGATGACCATCGCGGTGTCGGCGAGGGCCATCAGCGCCTGGCCGCAGACCACGCCGCCGTTCCGGCACAGCCGCTCCGAAAACGCCATCCGGAGCAGCGCGCCCGGCTGCCAGTCCGGCGCATCCGCGGGCTGCGCGTGCTCGATGCGCTCGACCGAGAGGTTGAGATCCTGGACCCAGGGCGCAAAGACCTCGCCGAGGATGCGTCTGGCCTCAGTGATGCCGAACTCGGCTTCTGGCTGCGATGGCATTGCGGCGTGTCCTCCATTGTTGCCGGATGTTTCTGCCATTCTGCGCGGATCGGCACGGCAAAGTCACCCGGTCTGATGCCGGTCCCGTCGGCTTGAAAATGCCTGACTTCGCCCGATATGATGCCGCGCTTGGGATCGGGTGGATGATGTTGCGTCGGTGTGTCCTCGTGTTTTGGCTAGTGGCGCTCGGCATCGTGCTGGACGGGTGCACCAGATGCGGCCCGATCTGGGACGACTGGCTGCACGCTCCGAAATCGTGCAGATCGGACCGGCTCTAGCGGGCCATTCGGCCCTGAGCGCCCCCCGCGGTCACGGACGGGCTGTGATAGGGATGACAGGCGCGGCTGATCCGCGCCGCCAAGGATGATCAAGGAGTAGATGATGAAGCTTTTCCGTATGGCGGCGGTGCTGGCCGTGCTGGCGGGACCGGCCTACGCGCAAATGCCCAATATCAATTTGATGCAGGACGCGCCGAGCAAGAGCCCGGAAGAAAAGGCCGCGGATGCCGAGCGTGAAAAGGCCTACAAGGAAACGCTGAAGAAGATTCCGGACGCCAAGTCGTCCAGCGATCCCTGGGGCGGCATGCGCGCCGATCCGCCGAAGCAGGCTGCGCCGAAGGCGTCGGCCGCGACCACCAGCGCGCCGAAGAAGACCAAGACCGGCACGGCCGCCAACTGAGCCTTTCGGCCGGAGGCGGCATGCGCCTTTCGGCCGGGACTCCTCCTCGGCCGGTCCGCTCCCTACATTACCGGCAGGTGTTGCGTAGAGGAGGACGGGTGATGGCCGATCGTCCGCGGGATCTCGCCGAGCGGATGGCGCGCCGGCGCAAGATCGGCGGCAAGCCGGGCGAGCACGCCGGCGACGGCTATCTGCGCGAGACCTTCACGCTGCCGCGCGCGGCAGCGCGGGCGAGGGCGCAGGCCTTCTTCGCCCGCTATCCCAAGGCCGGCTATATGAGCGCGGTCGAGACCTGGCGCGAGCTGCCCGGTGGCGACATCGAATTCACCATGCGGCGGCTGCCCAGCGCCGATTGAGGTCGGCGCCTAGTCGAGCGTCTCGGCGACGATGCGGATGCGGAACACGGGCTCCTTGGCCTCGTCCAGGAGCTCCATGTGCCATTCCGAGTTTTCCTGGAGCTTGCGGGCGATGCCCGCGGCCATGTCGGCGCAGACGTTGGTCATCTCCTTCCAGGCCAGATCGCGGTCGGCAAATTCCGACGCCTGGTCCGCACAGCCGGAATAGCGGCCGTTCCGGATTCGAAAGAAATAGAGCGGCATGGCTAGCACCGATCGCGTGACGGGCCCCGCCCCAAGGCCACGGCGCGCAGTGCAATCCCAAACCACAGGCAGATCAATTCCGGGCGGCTACGGGATGCATCGGGGCGTCCCGTCCCCGCAGGCCCCAGCGTGCTCCGCCGCACCGAAGGGGCCGTGACGCCGCCGATCTGGCGCGTCCGGTTCAGGCCGTTTTGTTCAGGCCGTCTTGTTCAGGCCGTCTTGCGCCCGATGGCCTTCAGCTCCCGATCGATGCGCAGCTGCACCCGCCGGATCGCCAGCAGGTCGATCTTGGTCTCGGTCTTGCCGGTCTTGACCTGCTCGCCGATGCGGAACTGCCATTGCCAGATGCCGGGAATGGCCGTCTTGTCAACGGTGAACTCGACGCCCCTGTGATTCATGGTTACCTCCCCACGATTCACCTACGATCACTGTAGCATGTTGGCCGTCATGATATTCCCGGGACAAGCAAAATCCGCTGGTAAGCCTTGGACGGTTCACGGAAATCTCGAAAGCGCGCGCGCCCCGAAGCAAACGAAATCGAATTCCGAAAGAGGCCGGCCCGCAAAGCGATGCAAGCCCGGCGCGCACTGATGCAGCTGAGCGCGGCTCAGGAACTCTGTTCATGGTCGGAGAACCACGGGTGCGTTTGATGGTCATGGGGTTAACGATCGGTTGTGACGCCGGCGATCCCGATCGAACGGGAAGAGCCGAGGCCCGCCTCGATGCGCGCGACGGCATGTGGCTTGCTTGACCTCGTGACGGCAAGCAACATGGGCGCGTCATGCTCGGCATTCCCCGCCGCTACAGTCATTTCGTCTTCGGTGTCCTCCAGTCCGGACTGACCTCGCTGATCGCGGCAGGGATCGCCAGCTTGCCGGCTGACGGCGCGATGCTGTTCGCTCGGCACTGGATGCTGTCATGGCTGATCGCATGGGCCGCGATGCTGCCCGTGGTGCTGCTGGCGGCGCCCGCGATCCGTGCCTTCTCGCTGCGGCTGACGCGGGAGGAGAGGGGCTCGTGAACCGGCATGAAAAAACCCGCCTGGGGAGAGCCAGGCGGGGTCGAAGGTTATTGGAGGCTGAGGTGCTGGGCTGCAGCACCATAAGCCGAACGACCCTAGCCGGCTGAGCTTACGACAGCCTGACAAGCCCGCGAATCGAATCCAGGCCGGCGCTCACCCATGTCCGCCAACAGAAAACCCCGCTCGTGGGAGAGCGGGGTCGTCGGTTGGGTATGGAGGCCCGGTGTTGGTCCACCGGGCGAGACGACATTAGGCGACCAGGCTTACGGGTGCCTGACGGCCGCATCGAAACCCGCGCCTGAGAGGTCGCAGACTGGCCCCGCACCCGTCCCAATTTGGTCACCCGACCGCAACACTCGAGCCACAGCCGCAGGCGAGATTCCGCAAGGTCCGGTGCTGCCATGGGGGAAACGTGGCTTGCCGGCAACGGGGTAGCATCATGGATAACGTAGAGCGGTCGTTCGCCGCCGCGACGGCGGTTGGCTTTGTGGTGCTGGTGATCGGCATCGGGCTGCTGGCGCTGCTGTAGACTCGGCCGGCATGTGTGCCGGCGGCGGCTGGCACCGTCTTTCAAAAAAATTGGAAAACAACCCCATGCACAGTAGGCGGGTTGGGGATTTCCCTGTTGGGTCAATGATTTAGAGGTAGTATTTAGATACCTTTGGAGCCCGCAATCGCCGTGAAGCGGGCATATCGCCGACGCGTGAAGCCGGGCCCTCGCCACGACCAGGCGGCCGCTGCTGGCCGCCGTTTCCGTGACGCGTGCCTGGCGGGCAGGGGCGGGCGCCGCCTGCCGCTTTGCCAGCGCGCCTGGTCGGCTCCGCAGCCTGTCCTGATGGCCCTAATGAACCTTGATCACGTCCAGGGGCAGGTGGAGCTCGGCGGCACGCTCCTGGCGGTCCTTTTTGCGGAACTCGTTTTCCTTCCGCTCGAACTTGACCATCTCCTCATGCGCCGCCTCCAGCAGGTGATTGCACCTGGTTGCATCGTGGTGCGTGTTTTCCGCCATGACCGAGAATTCCCACTGTTGCGGTCCAACCCACAGAAGCCGCAGACCGCGAAAAGGTTCGATGCCAAAAGATTGCGGAAGCATGACGGCGCCCTGCTCATGCGTCTTTGATGCGCGTCAGCTTCAGTCGAAGAAGGACGCTGCGAGATTGGAGTCAGAGGCGTTGATGCGCAAAGTGCGGATTCCGATGATCTCGCCCGGGTGTACCGATTTGATCTCGCCCAGGATTCCGAGATGATCTCGCCCACCATTCCGATT